>CALIOL010000253.1 GCA_938044705.1 uncultured Ilumatobacter sp.
GGACGGTCGATGCCAGCGATGAGCGCTCCCAACGTCGACTTGCCGCTGCCGGAAGGGCCGACGATCGAGGCGAGTTCGCCGTGCCCGAGCGCAAGCGTGACGCCGTCGACCCCGAGCTGAGCGCTCGCTCCCTTTCCCCACCGTCGAGTGAGGTCGTGCGCGGACACGAGCGGTGTCGGGTTGGTTGGAGTCGCGGGCGATGGCGCGGTGTCGATGTGCATGCATCGATCCTGCGCGATTCGAGCGGCTTGATGAATGGGGTCGCCCGGCGAACGCGCGGTGGGGAAAACCCCACCAACCGATCAGCGGGCCGTCCAGCCCCCGTCGACGAGCAAGCTGTGCCCGGTCATGTAGCCCCCGGCACGACTCGCGAGCAGGAGCAGCGCTCCGTCGAGTTCGTCGGCGTTCCCCATGCGCGGCAGCAGTGCGTTGGCTTTCACGAACGCCTGGCTGGACTCGTCGGTGTCCATATCTCCGGTCATCTCCGACTTGAACCAGCCCGGACTGAGTGCGTTCACCCTCACGCCCTTGCGGCCCCACTGCGCTGCGAGCTCACGCGTCATGTTGATGACCGCGCCCTTGCTGGCGCAGTAGTGCATCTGCTTGACCGGAGCGGAGGCGACGTGGCCGAGCATCGAAGCAACGTTGATGATCGAACCCGAGCCTGCCGCGACCATCGATTCGCCGCAGAGCTTCGACAGATGCCACAGCGCCGTGACGTTGACTTCCATCGCGAACTGAAATTGTTCGAGCGTCTCGTCTTCGATCCGGACAGCCGAACCGATGCCGGCGTTGTTCACCAATACGTCGACGCGACCGAACCGTTCCAGCGTCTCCGACACGAGGCGTTCGCGGTCCTCTGCGATCGAGAGATCAGCTTGCACCGCAAGCGACCCTGGCAGTTCAGCCGCAAGCGCTTCGAGCCGATCGAGACGACGTGCGGCAACGACCACATTCGCTCCCATCGCGCCGAGGACGCGAGCGAATCGCTCGCCGAGCCCTGACGACGCGCCGGTCACGATCGCCACCTGACCGTCCAAACGGAACAGCGAGAGCGGATCAAGAACGTTCGACGAATGGGGCCCTGTGTCGGTCATGCAACGACCTTAGGAATCTCGACAGGTCGCGACCCACCTCGCACCACCTCGCACCCATCTGGAGCCGTGGCGAATGACAACGACACGGTTCGGCGCGAGAGCCGTCATGTGTTCGTCATCAACCTCCTCGCGATTTGGCAACGATTGTCGCGTTTCGATGACAGTTCGCGCGCAACGCTCCTGAATTGACGCGGCGTTGACGAAGCAGGATCCATGATCGAAGACATGGAAATCAGCCGTCGCACATGGAACGCCGCTATCAAGCTCGCCGTGGTCCTGTCTGCGATCGCTGCGATCGTGGCCTTCGTTGTGTCGCGCGCTGGTGAGGTGCCACAGGCCGCCGTCGTACTTCCCGTCATCGTCATCGCCTTCGTCGCAAGCTGGATCCAGACGGAACGCGTTCGTCGCCAAGCGATCGCCGACATGGTGATCATCCCCGCACGAAACTGAGCCGCCAGCCCCGCCCGAGGCGACCACCGCTCGCGTCGAGCCCCCGGCCTGCTATTCACCGGTGGTCGTGTGCCACGATCGGCCGATGAGCACGGACATGAAGGTGCGAGTCGGATTCGGGCTCGGAACGCGAACCACACTCCACGACGAGTCGTACGGCGCTGTGGTCGACGCGTTGGAACGCCTCGGTTTCGATTCGCTGTGGCTGTCGGAGAAGATCAGCGGCGAGGCGCCGGATCCCCTGGTCGCTATGGCCTACGGCGCCGGACGCACAACGAAGCTGAAGTTCGGCATGTCGGTGATGGTGCTTCCGGGCCGCAACCCGGTGGTGCTCGCCAAAGAACTCGCGACACTGGCAACGATGTCGGGTGGTCGTCTGCTTCCCGCTTTTGGGCTCGGCGCGGTTGACCCGATCGAACAACAGGCGTTCGGCGTCGAACGCGGCGAACGCGCGGCGATCTTCAACGAGACGCTCGAAGTGATGCGCAAGTGTTGGACCGGCGAACCGTTCGAACACGATGGGCCGCGGTTCCAGTACAGCGGCGCATTCGTTCGCCCCGCCCCGAAGCGCATGGACGTGTGGCTCGGCGGAATCGCGCCGTCCGAGTTGAAGCGCGTCGGACGTCTCGCCGACGGGTGGCTTCCATCGTTCGTGCTCCCGGCAGACGCAGAAGCTGGGCGAGCAACGATCGAGCAGGTGTGCGCCGAGCACGACCGCGAGATCGAGGACGATCACTACGGCGTGCTCATCCCCTATTCGTTTCGCGAGGTACCCGAGCCGATTCGACGACTGCTTGCCAAGCGACGCCCCGACTTGGACGACATCACCGAACTCGTGCCGGACTCGTGGTCGTCGTTGCAGGCCATGATCACCCGCTTCGTCGATGTCGGCACCACGAAGTTCGTCGTGCTCCCACTCGACGAACCCGACGACGCCGACGCCTGGGTGACTCATCTCGATGAAGCTGCCGACGCACTCAAACCGCTCGAGGTCGGCTGATGAGCGAATCGCTGTCAGCGCTGCCCGCGCTCTTCGTGCCCGCAACAGCGCCTGACGGCGAAGCGGGCGATTGGTGGGCTGCCACCGCCTACGCCCGGGGGCCATGGGATCCGCGACACTGCCATGGCGGACCCGTCTCGGCGATGTTGGCACGCGCCTGCGAAACGATCGATGACGCCGCCGAGACCGACTGGCAGATCACCCGGTTGACCATCGAGCTCACCCGCCCTGTGCCGGTGGATGCGCCGTTGAGGCT
>CALIOL010000254.1 GCA_938044705.1 uncultured Ilumatobacter sp.
CGCTCGCGCAGCGTGCCGGTGAGGTGCGCCGACATGACGAGGTAGGGCTGGCCGTCGGCTTCGCCGATGTCGTGGATGGTGACGAGCCGATCGCTGCTCACCCGGCGCATGGTTCGCGCTTCGTCGATGAAACGTCGACGCAGGTCGGGGTCTCGTGCGTGATGCTCGGCAAGCACCTTGACGGCGACCTCCGTGTCGAGCACCGGGTCGTCCGCGAGGTACACGGTGGCGAACGCGCCAGATCCGAGCACGGTACGGATCTCGTACCTGCCGACCGCCCTCGGTACTGGCTGTGGCGACTCGTCGATCAGACCAACGTATCGTTGCCGTCACTGCGGTCTCATACAGAAAATGTCGAGACGGATGGAACTTTTCACGCGGCGTCGGCATCTCACTGTGCCCGACCAAGGAGCAGACATGATTTCGAAGACATCCATCCGTCTCACCATCGCCGCAGTCGCGATCGCTGGAGCGGGCGTCGCCGCCGGCTTGGTTCTCGCGTCCTCGCCATCGGACGGAGCGGAGCCCAGAGCAGACGACACGCCGTTCGAGGTACCCGCCGCGCCAACGACTGCATCCCCGCAAAGTTCGGGGCCGGTCGAGCAGGAACCGCCCTCGTCGGTGCCTGCTGCTTCGGTTCCTCCGAGTTCTGAACCGGTGGAATCCGACGCCGAGCCGGAGTCGGTGCCTGCCCCGCAGAGCGGCGATGGCGCCCGCCTCGACGGCGCATGGTCGACCGACGGCGCCCGCCTCGTGGACGGATCGGGCAACGCCGTGCAGATCCGCGGCGTCAACTGGTTCGGGTTCGAGACGTCGAACGGAGTGCCGCACGGCCTGTGGTCACGCAATCTCGAAGAGATGCTCGACCAGATCGCCGACCTCGGATTCAACACGATTCGCGTTCCGTTCTCGGCGGCCATCATCGATGCGACGCAGCCGGTGAGCGGCCTCAACGAGGCGGAGAACCCCGACCTCGCTGGGCTCACGAGCTTGGACGTACTCGACCGGTTCATCGAGGCCTCCGGCGAGCGCGGCCTCGCGGTGATCCTCGACCGACACACGCTCGCCCCGGACAACCGCCACAACCTCTGGTACGACGACGAATACGGCCCCGAGCGCCTGGTCACGGATTGGGAGTTCCTCGCCGAGCGCTATCGCAACGTCCCCAACGTGGTCGGGGCCGACCTCTACAACGAGCCGTACGACGAAGCCTGTTGGGGCTGCGGCGACCCGGCTGTCGACTGGCACGCAGCAGCCCAAGAGGCCGGTGACGCGCTCCACGCGATCGAGCCGGACTGGCTGGTGTTCGTCGAAGGCGTCGAAGAAGCCGACGGCGCGTCGTGCGATGGGCCCGACTCGTCGTCTGGTTGCACGTGGTGGGGCGGAAACCTGAGTGCTGCGGACGACATCCCGATCGAACTGGCCGTGCCGAACAAGGTGGTGTACTCGCCTCACGAGTACGCGACCTCGGTGTTTCGTCAGCGTTGGTTCGACGACGCTGACTTCCCGGCGAACATGCCGGCGATCTGGGACGAGTTCTGGGGTGACCTCGAGCGATCCGATGCCGCACCGGTGATGGTCGGCGAGTTCGGCACGACGCTCGATGCAGAGGTCGACGCGGTCTGGCTCGAGGCACTGCTCGTGTACATGGACGAGATCGGTGCCGGGTTCACGTTCTGGACGTTCAACCCGAACTCGGGTGACACCGGCGGGATTCTCGAAGACGACTGGACGACGGTCGACACCGAGAAGGTGTCATTTCTCGAGCCGTACCTGCTCGGCCCGTTCCCACCCGTGAGCGACTGATCAGGCCGCCGCCCGCCGCTCAGACGGTGAGCGCGAAGTCGCCGCTGTTGTCGGCGGGCGGTTCGAATCCGACCAGGCGCAGGTACTTGTCGTGAGATGCCGTCACTGCGATCGCTCGAAGCTCGCGGACGCCTGCTGTGCGAAAGACCGCGCGTCCGCTGCCGTACAGCCACTTGCCGAGTCGTGAGTCGCGGTGCTCTCGGAGCACATAGTCGAGGTCGATGTGCATCGTGTCGCCGTGAAGGTGGCCCACGACGAGCCCGGCGGGCAGGCCATCCCGGTTGAGCATCAGCGCGACCACGTCGTCTCCGGTCGGCATCTGGAACTCGGGTTGGAAGTTCACGATGTCGTCGAGGTGATACTCGACGAAGTCGCGGAGAAACGGAGAGTCCGCTCGAATGCGTGACGCACCGAGGTCGCCGTGACCGGATCGTCTGATCGAGAATTCTGTTCGCAGGAACCAGACGTTGATGGCGGCGATGCAGACGTTCGTGACGATGATCGGCACGGAATCGATGAGGACGCCGTAGGTCAGAAACGCGGCCGAACCGCAGAGTGAAATGAGTCGAAGGCGAAGAATCGAACGCATCGTGAGCGACAGCACGACCAGCGCCGAAGCTGCGTAGCCGAGTGTTTCGGTGGTCGCCGATGCAGCGATCACGAGCTGCTCGGTTCTGCGTCGACCCCACCGTCTTCGAGCAGGGCCTTGTGTGCTGCGCTGGCCTTCGCTGCCGACGACTGGCCACGCACGACCACGGCCAGCGCGGCGATCACGCACGCCATCGCGATGCCTTGGATGAGCAGGATCGCCTCGTCGAAGAAGACCCACGCGAGCAAGGCGGAGAAGACCGGAATGAGCAGCGTGAACGTCGAGCCGATCCAGAGTGGGATGCGCACCAGCGACCAGTTCATCAGCACGTGGCCGACGATGCCCGAAACAGCGATCATGACGAGGAGCAGCCCGATGTTCTTGGCGGATGGCAGCGACATGTCCTGGCCGAACAGGAAGCCCAGCGGCGTGCAGATCAGCCCCGACCACACCGAGGTGCCGGCGGTGAACTCGAGCGAGGTCATCTTGCTCTTCGACTGCTTCGACGCGATGAAGTAACCGCTCCACGACAGCAGTGCGCCGACCGCGAGCAGATCGCCGCGCCAGTTCGACACGGCATCGTCGGCCGAGGTTCCGATGATCACGATCACTCCTGCGAGCGCCACCACCGACCACAGTGCATCGCGAGCGCGGATCGTCTCACCGAAGAACTTCGCAGCGACCACGCCCACCAGGACGGGTTGGAGTGACCCGATGATCGTCGCGTTGACGATGCTCGTCAGCTTGACGGCGGAGAAGAACAGGGCGATGTCGGTGCCCAGCGCGATGCCGCCCCACATCGACAACTTGATGATGCGCCACGTGAACGGCGTGCGACGCAACGCCATCCACGCGATGATCAGCGCGCTGAAGATCCAGAAGCGGTAGGCGCCGATGGCGAGTCCACCCATCTCGATGCCCTTGGCGAGGATGGTCCCAGCGGACCATGCACACACTGCGACAGCGGCTCCGGCGAGGCCAAGCGAGACGTCGCGGCCGTCGACGCTGCTGAGTTCGGTCGCCCCGGCTGCGGTGGTCACCGCGGCACGTTAACGGGGCCACTGTCCTGCGCCATCGGGGATTGGCCTACTGTCGTTTCGTGGCCGAGCAGATATCGATCGAGGCGTTCGTCGCCGCAGGCCTGTACGACCCTGAGACCGACTCCGATATTGGGCGCCTCGAGTTGTTGCAGTGGCTCGACGGAAAGGGTTTCACGATCGACGAGATGGTCGAGGGGCTGGCGACTGACGCACTCGGTGCGCTCGCTGGCGATCGTCGGGCAGTTCCCGGCGAGCGTCTGACCCTCGCCGACGCGGTGGCCGCGACGAACATCCCGTCGGAGAGCTTTGAAGACAACGTGACGGCGTTCGGGTTCGTTCCGGTGACGGGCTCGCCAGAGGGTGAGGTCGGGATCACCGCTGACGAAGCGGCGACGATGGCACAGTTCCACCTGTTGGGGTCGATGTTCACGCCCGCTGAGGCCACCAGCTTTCTTCGGGTGATCGGTGCATCGATTGGGCGCATTGCCGACGCCGCAGTGTCGCTGTTTCTGTCCGACGTGGAGTCCGAGTCGATCGCGTCCGGCGAAAGCGAACTCGAACTCGCTCAGAAGGTCGAGGCGGCAATCGGGCTGCTCGATGGGTTCGCTGCGAGCCTCGACCCGGTGCTGCGACGTCAGGTGTTGCAGGCAATCGAGCGTTCGCGGAGTGCGCTCATCAATGGCACCGAACGATTCCAGTTCCGCTACGCGGTCGGGTTCGTCGACCTCGTCGGCTTCACCGCGATCTCCGCCGAGATGGAACCTCGCGAGCTCGCGGTGTTCCTGCGTGATTTCGAAGGGCGTGCGTACGACGTCGTGACATCGGTGGGTGCGCGGGTCGTGAAGCTGATCGGCGACGAAGTGATGTTCGTCGCCGGTGACCCTGCCAATGCCTGCCGTGCAGCGAGTCAGCTGATGGAAGGGTTCGGCACCGAGCACGAACTGGTCGTGCCGCGGGGCGGCGTCGCGTATGGCGACGTGCTCGTTCGCGGGGGCGACTACTACGGGCCGGTCGTGAACCTGGCGTCTCGTCTCGTGGACGAAGCGGTGCCCCAGGAGCTGTTGGTCACCGAAGAGCTGGCGAGCGCTGCGACGAGCTGCGCGTTCGAGCCTGCGGGTCGGCGCATGGTCAAGGGCTTCGCCGAACCGATTGCGGTTCGTTCGCTCGTGGTCAACTGAAGGGCGCGCTACTGAACGCCTGAGCGGAGCACCGCATCGAGTGGCGACGTGTCGCCCGCGACGGCGAGGTCGTCGGCGGGCCCGCGATTCCAGATCCAGCGGTGCATGCTGATGGCGTCGCCGGAAACGTCGAACGTCGCGTCGCCGTCATCGACGACGGCCAGCACCGGTTCGTCGGTGTAGGTGGTCCCGGTGTTCGGGCTGGTGCCGCTCCATCGTTGGACCTGCACCAGCCAGCTCGCGTCGGTGTCGGTGGTCGCGACTCGACCGATTGGACCCGTCGGTGTCACGTCCGCCCAACCCGGTGCGCCGCCGAACATCCACTCGAGTGCTTCGAGGATGCCGTCGGTCGCAAGGTCGCGGTCGGTGCTCGTGATCGGGCCGCTCGCGAGCTCGGCGTCGTAGCGATGGACGAGTGCTTCGTGGGCTTGGCGTCGGCGGGTGAAGCCGACGGTTTGGTTGGCGTCGAACCAGCTCCATGCGACGACGTCGTCAGCCGTTCGTGCGAGGGCTTCGTGGAGGTCGGTATGCGAGCGCTGAAAGAACTCGTGGAGGCCGTCCACTGAGTCGGGTCGCGCAGGTTCTTCGTAGGTGTCGGGTTCGACGAGCGGTCCGCCGACGATGGCTGCCCAGAAGTGCTGGACCTCGCCGAGGTGCCACAGCAGGTCAGCAACGGTCCAGTCGGGGCAGGAGGGCACGGGCAACTCTGGGTCGGCGTTCTTGATGGCGTCGATGAACCGTTGAGATTCGGCGTCGAGGTGACCGAGATAGTCGAGCGGCATCGATGCATCTTCGCGCAACCGACGCCGAATCGGGCCCTGAGTAAGGACTCGGTAAGCCCCTTCGAAAGGTCCGGGCAGCCTCACCGAAGGAGTCGCTAAGGACCTGCTCAGGCCACTGAGAACCTCGTTTCGAGTCCCTATCTTCAGCGTCGTGCCTCCCCCAGAGCCAACCGGCTCAACTCCCCAACGGGCACGAAATCGAGTGATGAAGATGACCCCAACAACCCCCCTGATCGAGGAGCGGACACCGTCGGCTCCGAACCCCAAGCGCAGCCGACGCCGGTTCGTCGCTGCCGCAGTGGCGACCACGGCTTGCGTGAGCGCACTCGGCGTCTCCACCGCGGACGCCGCTGGCGAAAGCGACTCCGAGTCCAACAGCGCGGACAGTGCGAACGAACTGTTGGCCCAGGCCGACAACGACGGCACCAACGACGACAACAACGGTCGAAATCGCAACCGCAACGGTCGTAACGGCAACGGCAACGGACTCGGTGGATTCCGATTCGACTGCGCAGTGTCTCATTTCAACCTGGACGACCCCATCGTGTTCCCCGGTGAAGTCGGTGCAGCCCACGACCACATGTTCTGGGGCAACACTTCGACCGATGCCTTCACCACGGTGGACTCGCTGCTGGACAACGAGGAATCGACGTGTGAAGGTCGCCGTGACGGCAACCAGGCGTCGTACTGGACCCCCGTGCTGTTCGACGAGAACGGTGAGGCGCTGGAGCCGACCGATATCGACGTGCGCTACCGCGGACGCGGCAACGTGAACGAGATCCCGAACGGTTTGCAGATGCTCGCCACGTCTGACGTGTTGGGCGCCGAGGACGGTGACTTCGAGATCGAAGGCGACGGAGATGAGACCGATGTCGAGGTCACGTACCCGAACTGTCTCGCGGTCACCGCAGCCGGCGATCCGGTCCTGGAGAGCGACGACAACATCAGCCACACGGCCTACTCCGATGGTGGTGACTGCCCGGACTCGCATCCGTACCGCATCCCGTCGCTGCAGATCGATCTCGAGTTCGACCTCGACATCGACACCGAGTGGCGCCTGTCGTCAGACCACGAGGGCATGGAGCAGGGCGCAAGCTTGCACGCTGACTACTTCGCAGCGTGGACCGACGATCCGCCCGGCTCCTGACGTCGTGGGCCGCTGACGGCGGCGATCTCGTCGTCGGCGGCGGCCCGAAGCGTCGGTCGCTACGTCGGTGCCGACTTCGGGAGTCTGATCGTCGCTTTCGTGCCGGCGTCTTCACCGGTCAGGATCGACAGTCCGTACTCGGGGCCGAAGGTCGAACGCAATCGCGTGTCGACAGCGAGGATCCCGACGTGCGACGTCGGCCCGGTCCCGCCGAGTGCCTCCTCGAGCGCGTCAGCGTCGATCCCGACCCCATCGTCCTCGACACTGATGGACACCTCGGGTCCGTCGTCGTACGCGACGATGTGGAGGACTCCAGGTCCCTGCTTCTGTTCGAGGCCGTGTCGAATGGCGTTCTCGACGATCGGTTGGATGCTGAGGAAGGGCAACCGAACGGGAAGCACCTCGGGAGCGATGTTGAGCGAGACCTCGAATCGATCGCCGAACCGCATCTGTTCGAGTTCGAGGTAGGTCTCGACGAGCCGTAGCTCTTCGGCGACCGTCGTGAGGTCTGCCTGTGTGCGAAAGCTCGCCCGCAGGAACTCGGAGAACTTCGCGATCAGCGACCGCGCTCGAATCGGTTCGCTCATGACGAGGCTGGCGATCGCGGTGAGCGAGTTGTGGAGGAAGTGCGGCGAGATCTGTGCCCGCAGTGCCCGCAGTTCGGCTTCGGCCGCGTAGGCGCGCGACTGCTCCAGCTCGGCGAGTTCGAGCTGCGACGACACGAGCGCTGCGAGGTCGCGCAGCTCGCTGAGGCGGATCGATTCGCCGGACGGAGCGACGACGTGCAGCGTGCCGATCGGGACATCGCCGGACCTGAGCACTGCAACGGCGACGTC
>CALIOL010000255.1 GCA_938044705.1 uncultured Ilumatobacter sp.
GATCTCATGATCGGCGAGGTCATCGAGCACTGTCTGGGCCAAGAGCCCGATGCGCTCGACCGGCGTGTGCGCGAGCTCATCCTGGAATCTCGCCGCGTCGATGCCGAGCTCGCCGCCGCCCTCGCCGTGGTGGATGCCCGGCGCGACTTCGAAACCGACGGCCATCGATCGCTCCACGGGTACATCAAGGCAACGGTCAATTGCGGCCCAGGCGAAGCCACCCGCCTCCTTCGCCGCTCCCGACTCGCCAACGAAGAACCAGACGTAGCGACTGCGTGGCATGACGGCCACATCGGCACCGCCCAAGCCGATCGGTTGGCCCGCGCATCGCAACACCACCGGGCCGGCGCATCGTTCCGCGACCAGCGCGAGCAGCTACTCGACGATGCCGAGCACCTCGACTACAAGTCCTTCGAAACGGTCGCCTCGCGATTCGAGCTCATGGCCGATGTCGATGGGGCGCACGCCGACGATCGGGCGAACATCGAGGGCCGCTCGGCAAGCGTCGCCGAAACCCGAGACGGTGTGTCGATCTCGGCGCACGGTGGCGACGCACTCCAGGCAGCCGAAATGGCCGCCGTATTCGAACAGGCCTGCCAGGCCGAATTCGTTGCGGACTGCGAGCAACGGCGAGCCGAGCATGGGGAGGACGCACAGGCGCACCCGCTTGCGCGCACCGCTCGCCAACGATCACTCGACGCGCTGCATCAGATCTTCCTGGCCTACGTCACCGCTCCCGCTGACGGGAAGCGGCCCGAACCGATCGTGAGCATCGTCATCGACGCCGCCACAGCCGGCTCCGTACTCCACGAACACGGCCTGGCCGACACGCCGGCCGTCCTCGGCGACACCGATCCGAGTCTGTTCGACCGGCGCTGCGAAACCAGCTCGGGGACCGTCATTCACCCCGATCTCGCGCTCGCCGCGATGCTCACCGGCCGCGTCCGTCGCGCCGTGGTCGACACGAACAACGTCGTCATCGAGCTCGGTCGAACCCAGCGACTGTTCACGGGCAACTCACGCGAAGCCGCTCGACTCCTCGTGACCCGATGCTCCGCCCGAGGCTGCGACGTTCCCGCCCGATTCTGCGATATCGACCACTTGCAACCCGCCAGCGAACTCGGTCCCACCAACCAGGCGAACTCGACACCACTCTGCGGAACGCACAACCGGCACAAACACCGAAGTCGGCTCCGACCGAGACGCACCGCCAGCGGCGACATCCGACTCATCAAACCCGACGGCACACTCATCGCTCCCGCCGGCGAACGGCCACCGCAATGGTCCGAACCCGAGCCGATTGCCCTACGAGATCAACCCTGCCTGCGCGGCGCCTGAGGTGGCGGGCAGCGTGATGGTGAACGTTGCGCCGACGCCAGGCGTTGCCGTCACGTCGATCTCGCCACCGTGCGCTTGAACGATTGCCTGCGTGATCGAAAGCCCCAAACCTGAGCCGCCGGTCTTGCGTGCCCGAGATCGATCACCGCGCACGAACCGGTCGAACACGGCCTCGGCCTCGGCTGCGGTGAGACCCGGACCCGAGTCCGCAACCGACACTTCCACCGCCCCGTCGGCATCGACCGCAGCGATCCGAATCGATGCGTCGTCCGGAGTGTGACGCACCGCGTTGTCGACGAGCGCCGCAATCGCCTGATGCAGACGCAACCGGTCGACGTCGAGTTGCCGTGCCTCGGGGGCCTCGACAGTGATCTCCCGATTCGGGTGAGCGACACCGGCGATCGCTGCCACATCGTCGAGCAGCTCGCCGATGTCGACCGTGCTGATGTCGAGCGGCTGCTCCTCGTCGAACTTGGCCAACACCAGCAGATCCTCGACGAGCACATGCATCCGCTCGGACTCGATACGCATCCGTCGAACCGCATCGTCGAGCTGCCCGGGCTCACGGAACCCACCGGCGTCGTACAGGTCGAGGTAGCCACGGATCGACGTCAACGGCGTCCGCAACTCGTGCGAGGCATTCGAGACGAATTTGCGGAGACGCGCGTCGCTCTGATCGCGCTCGTCGAGCATGACGTTGAACGCGTGACCGAGTCGGCCGGCCTCGGTCGACTCGGCATCCACCGCGGCGCGCCGATCCCGATCCCCCGACGAGATCGCCTCCGCGACGTCGGTCATCGCGCTGATCGGTCGAAGTCCGAACCGGTTCACCCACGACGCAATGAGTGCCAGCACAAGCAGGATCAGCATGGCCAACCCGATGAAGGTGAACGTCAGCTGTCGCACGGCCTCATCGACGTCGTCGATCGGCACGGCGGTGATCGTCGCGAAGGACGTTTCGGTGGCTGGCATCGCAAGCGCTCGGAACGTCGAGACTCCTTCGACGCCAGGAACGGTGACGAGAACCGGGTCGCTCGGCTGCGCTGCGGCGAGTGCTGCGATGTCCGGAATGTCCTGGAGAAGCTGGCCCTGAACCGCTGGCCGAACGAGTCCGTCCTCCGCGATCACGGCGATGTACAGATCCGAGATGCTCTCGACGTCGACCGGCGTTGCCTCGGCGGCAGCCTGGCCGTCTGCCCGCGGCGCACGATCAACCGGCACGGGACCTCGCACCGCTGGCCCGATT
>CALIOL010000256.1 GCA_938044705.1 uncultured Ilumatobacter sp.
CACGAAAGCGTCCTGAGACGGTCCAGATCGGCCGATCTCTGCGTCAGCACGGCGCTGCTCGACCGCACCGAGTACTCGGATCGCTGAGAGTGGCGAAACTCAGCCCGCTGAGTCGGGATCACGGTTCGTCGCTGGCAAGGCGCGTGGCGACGACGTTGACTCCGGTCAACGAGGAGCTCACGGAACGCAGTCAGCGGCGAAGCTGACCCGTCTCAGCTATAGACGATTGTTTGGTGGCCGTGGACTGCGACGCGGTGGTCGAGATGGGCTCGGACAGCGCGGGCGAGCACCACGGTCTCCACATCGCGGCCCCGGGCGGTCAGCTGCGCAACGTCTTCGCGGTGGCTCACGTGTGCGGTGTCCTGAGCGATGATCGGCCCCTCGTCGAGGTCGGCGGTTGCGTAGTGGGCGGTCGCCCCGATCAGCTTCACGCCTCGCTCGTGTGCCTGCCGATACGGGTTGGCGCCGATGAACGCCGGGAGGAACGAATGGTGGATGTTGATGATCTTCATCGGGTAGTGAGCGATGAAGTCGTCGGAGAGAATCTGCATGTACCGCGCCATGACGACGAGTTCGACGTCGTGCTCTGCGAGCGTCGCCAGAACAGCAGCCTCCTGCTCGGGCTTGGTCTCCTTGCTGACGGGCAGATGGACGAAGGGCACGCTCATGTGCTCGGCGATGTCGCGATGATCGTCGTGGTTGGAGATCACCACCCGAAGGTCCATCGGGAGCTCTCCGCTGCGCCAACGGGTGAGCAGGTCGTACAGGCAGTGCGGCTGCTTCGAGCACATGATCGCGGTCGGTGTCGGTCGCGCCATGTCTCGGAGTTCGACGGTCATGTCGAAACGCTGAGCCACGGGCTTGAATGACTCGAGGAACGACGTGGCGGACGTTCCGTCACGCACGAGGTCGAACACCATCCGCTGGAAGAACACCGAGCCATCGCTTCCGACCTCGCCGCGGACGTACTGCTCCGCGTGGATGATGTTGGCGCCATGGGCAGCGATTGCTTCGGCGGTGGCAGCGACGACCCCTTGTTGGTCCGGACACGACAGCAGCAACACGCTCGACATGCGACGTTTCTATCGCCGCTGCAGAACAGCGACGCGTTATCGCAGCGCCCAGCACGCGATTGCGGAGGCAGCTGCGGCATTGAGTGAGTCCACACCGGCCTGCATCGGGATCATCACCGGTGTTGCGAGGTCGAGTAGCTCGTCGGAGAGTCCTGCCCGCTCCGAACCGATGAGCACCGCCGACCGCTCGGCCGGGGAGATCTCGTCGAGTGGTCGGGACCCCGCTCGAGGGGTCATGGCGTAGAGATCGAAGCCGTCGAGATTGCGGAGTTCGTCGGCGATCGACGTGGTTCTGGCGTGGGGGAGCGTAAACACCGTTCCCATCGCGACTCGGAGTGATCGACGCGCCAGCGGATCCGCGCTCGTGTGATCGAGGATCAGCCCATCCCATCCGAGCCCGGCTGCGTTACGGATGATCGCTCCGACGTTGGCGGGGTTGTCCACGGCTTCGAGTACGACGAGGCGGCGACAGCGTGTTGCGAGTTCGGCCACGGTTGGGCGTGCCGGGCGATCGAAGAGCGCAATGATCGTCTGTGGCATCCCGAGCTTGGAAACAACGCGGCGCACGTGGTCGCCCCCGCCGTACACAGGGCAGGACAGCAACGCGGCGACCGGTGGCACCTTCACTGCGTCGACAAGGGCGGCCACCGGCGTGCAACCTGCGGCGAGCGCTCGCTCGACGACCAGGTCCCCTTCGGCCAGAAACATGCCAGCACCGGCATCGTCTCGCTTCTCGGCGCGGCTTGCCAGCCCGCGCTCGTTGAGCCGAAACTGCGTGAACCGTTCATCGTCCGGGTCCTCGATGACGATGATCTCTGCTTCGGACACGGTCGGAGTCTGCCAGCCCTGCACAGCGAGCCGTCGGTGGCGGCCAAGGTCACGCTCCCGCGCAGTGCTCGGTTGCACTGTCGATGGCGCGGTCGCTGGCGAGGTTGTAGGCAAATCCGTCGTTGTCGCTGTGTGGCGCCGAGTCCTTGGCGAAAGGATCGGCCAGCAGCCTGTTGCACCAGTCGCTCGCGAGGAGTTCGGCTGCGTCGACGACTGGAGCGTCACTTCGGAATCGGTCTTCGAAGACGGCGTCCACGGTGTCGAGCCGGCTCAGGATGGTGGGAGCTGCATCCAGGGACAGGCGTGACAGATAGTCGACGTCGAGCTTTCCGGTCGACTCGGCGCGGTCGAGGTTGTGTTCGGCGACGATTCGTTCCGGGTTGACGACGTTCATCGCGAACGCTCCGACGCACATCGAGCCAAGAAGGGCCGGAGCGAACCAGGATGCGGAGCGCCGCAACAGCGTGGCAAACGCGAGCACCGCCACGAGTCCGAGCCAGCAGGCGAAGACGACGGTGTAGAGGCGGAGCATCGTGAGGCCGAAGGTGTCGGCGTACACGCTGAGCTTGACGACCGCGGAGACCACGGTGCCGACGACGCCGACGGTGAGCACCGCAGCACCCACACGCAGGCGTCGAGCAGCTTCGGGCTCGGCCTGAATGACGCTCCGGGCGATGCCGATGACCGACACGGACACAAAGGTGACGAAGACCATCTGGAAGAACCCGCCGCGGGCGTACTCGGCGTAGGTCAACCCGGTCCGACCTTGGACGAAGTCTGCCCCGAGCACAGCTGCACTCAGTTGGGTCGCGGCGTAGCACCCGATCGCGATCGCGAGCCCGCCGATACCGAACAGTGTGGGCAATGCCGGCGCAGCCCACCCGCGAGGGGCGGTGTCGACTGAACCGGGAACATGAATCGCTCCGAGCAGGAGTGCAAAGGCGGTTGCTCCACACAGGGCTCCGACAACACGGCCGACGACGCTTCCGAGGAGTCCGCCGACATCGACGAACGATGCGAGCAACGCGTCGCCGGACGCGAGGACGAGCAGGCCAGCAGCGAAAGTCGCGAGGCCGACCAGGATCGATGGCACGAGCCGCCGGAGGTTGGCTCCATCGCTTCCGTTCAGTGAGCTGCGAGCGCTCTGCCAGAGGTGAGACGGTCCGAGGGGTAGGCCAGCGAACGCTCGTGCAAGGCGAGCGAGATGATGCCCGACCGTCACGCGGAGCGATCCTGCAGCCGGCAAGCCGAGCGAGGCCAGCAGCAGACCCGTCGCGACGAGCAGGTTGATCGAGGTGAGCCACGGGCTCATCCGGATGCCGAGCCAGGGGATGAAGGCTGCCCCGGCGAGACCGAGACCGACCGCAGCGGGACGCCGTGCTGAGGTGGCGACGAGCGCTCCGATGAGGACTGCGAGTGCGAGTGCCCAACCGATGGATCGAAGCGGCGAGCCGGGCGTTCCGGCCGCGAACGCAGCGGCCACAACGGCGGCCAAGGTGAGCGGACGGAACAGGTTGGGTCGATGTCGGGGCGGTCGCGGAGGGAGCGGGGGAGCCGTCGGCGGGCCTCCGATCGGACCGAGTCGGTCGGGTCGGCGCATCGCCGGGTCCGGCGGAGGCGGATCGGTGAGGGAAGACCCGTGTGGCGGGCGGGGCCCGGGAGTTGGCGTTGGGGCGTGCGGAACCACAGTGCTCTCGTTTCGTCGTCGATGGGGAAGTGGGGGAGGGCGTCAGGCGGTGGGGAGCGTGACGGTGAAGCGGCAGCCGCTCGGTTCGAGGTTCTGCACCTCGATGCGGCCGCCGTGTCGCTGCGCGATGGCTTGGGAGATGGCGAGCCCGAGTCCGGTGCCGGGACGATCTTCGCTACGCGATCTGTCGCCTCGAACGAAACGGTCGAAGACTCGGCTGGGGTCTGCAAGCGAGAGTCCTGATCCGTGGTCGGAAACCGAGATCGCCACATCGGGGCCGTCACGAGCGGCCCGGACCGTGATCGAGTCCGGGTCTCCGTGCAGCACTGCGTTTCGAACGAGGTTGGTGACCAGGCGTCCGAGGAGTGAGGGGTCTCCGGTCACTTCCAACGTGTCGTCGGAGTGGATCGTCGGCGCGATGCCGGTTCGGTCGGCGGTTGCGGTGGTGACCGCCGGCGTGATGATGTCGGTGACGTTGATTCGCTCCCTGCGGAGCGGATGATCGATCGCCTCGAGTCGGGAGAGGTCGAGGAGTTCGTTGACGATGTGGCCGAGCCGATCGGCTTGGTCGCTGAGCCGGTTGATGACGTCGGGAGTCGGTGCCGTGACACCATCGCGTACGTTCTCCAGCGTTGCCTGGAGCCCGGCGATCGGTGTCCGCAGTTCGTGCGCAGCATTCGCAACGAGGGCACGACGTTCGGTCTCGAGCGTGTCGAGCTCGTCGGTCATCGAGTTGAACGCCCGTGCGAGCTCGCCGATTTCGTCGCGGGACTTCGTGGCGATCGGGTCGACCTTGTCGCCTCGCGCCATGACCCGGGTGGCTGCCGCCATCTGGCGCAGGGGTGACGTCATCCCTCGCGACAGCAGACCGACGAACAGCAACGACACGAACAGTGCAACGATCGGCCGTACCCAGATGGGCCAACCGAGCCGGAAGCCGATCTGGCTCATCGCAGCGCTGACTGCGACTGCCGCGACGATGAGGAGCCCGAGCTTGAGCTTGACCGATCCGATGCGTTCGAGCGGCTTCATGCGTCTGCGCTTCCGCCTGCCGCGTAGCCGACGCCGTGCACCGTTCGGATCACGTCGTCGCCCAACTTGCGTCGAATCGAGCGAATATGCGAGTCGACGGTTCGATCACCGGAACCGTCTCGGTGACCCCAGACTTCGAAGAGCAGCTGTGACCGCGAGCGCACTGCACCGTCGTGGCCGACGAGGTTCACCAGGAGATCGAACTCCGTGGCGGTCAGCTCGACCGGGATCTCGTCGACAAGGACCAACCGTTTCGCAACGTCGAGAATCGTTGATCCGACGGTCAGCATCTGTGGTGGTGACGAAGCCGTGGTCTCCTTGCGTTCTCGCTCCACGCGTCGCAGAATCGCACGGATCCTTGCGACGAGTTCTTTCTGGCTGAAGGGCTTGGTCATGTAGTCGTCCGCACCCACGCCGAGCCCGACCAACATGTCGGGCTCCTCGCTGCGGGCGGTCAGCATCAGGACCGGGGTGGCGCGGTGTGATTGGATCCGTCGACAGACCTCGATGCCATCGAGTCCCGGCAGCATGAGATCGAGCACGACTAGGTCTGGCGAGCGAGCAGCGGCGGTCGCCACAGCATCGAGTCCCTCGCTGCTGACATCACAGGTGAACCCCTCGCTCACGAGGCGATCAGCAACCGCCCGAGCGATGGTGCGGTCGTCCTCGACGACCAGAATGTGGTGGCTCACGCAGCCAACAGTACGGAATCAGCTGTGTGGAACGCTCGCAGACGATGTGAAGATGTCGTGCAGAGCGACCGGCTAGAAGTGGTACGGGTACGGGGACCAATCGGGGTCGCGCTTCTCGAGGAAGCTGTCGCGACCTTCGGCAGCCTCATCGGTGCCGTACGCGAGACGAGTCGCCTCGCCGGCGAAGACCTGTTGACCGACGAGGCCGTCGTCGATCAGGTTGAACGAGTACTTCAGCATTCTTTGCGCCGTCGGGCTCTTCCGGCAGATCTTGCGGCCCCACTCGAGTGCGACGGCTTC
>CALIOL010000257.1 GCA_938044705.1 uncultured Ilumatobacter sp.
CGCCATCGGGGTCGACCAGCAGCATCGCTCCGCCAACATCGCTGTCGGCGTCCCACTCGGTATTGCGCCCCACACCCAGCAGGATTCGACCGCCGAGCTCGCCGAGGACGCCGCCGATCGCGCCGCTCCCCGCTCTGCCTCCGGACCACACGATCTCGGCTGCACCTCCGTTGATGACCTCACCGACGACGATCTCGAAGTCGCCGTCGGCGTCGGCGGGCCGGGTCCACGCTGCGAACCGACGCTCACCGACCATCGTCTGGCCGAGCAGGCCACGTTGTTCGCCATCGGTGCCCACCTCGATCGTGGCGACGACCTCCGGATCGCCTGGGCTGTCGATGTCGATGCGGTGGATCGTTCCGTCGAGCCGGTCGATCCATTCGACCGTTCGCTCATCCGGGCCGTCGACGGCGATCAGCCCGACGTTGGTTCCCGGGACGGCGTCGGGGAACTCCAGCAGGACTTCGGGCTCCGAAGGTTCATCGCCGGTGCACGAGGCGGCCAACAGGGACACTGCTGCCAGCGCGACAACGCCTCGACCGAACACGGTGCTCAAGGTATCGGCGTCGACGTCGACAGATCGGGTGCGGATACCGTGAACGTCATGACGCCTGAAGCCGCACTGCTGCGAGTCATCCACTGCCTCGACCGCTCGCGTGCGTCCGGCTTCAAGACGAAGGCATTCGTTCGCGCCCTCGACGTGGTGCGCAACACCGATGCCGACGACCTCGAGCGGCGAGCGACGGCCGGGACGTTGACCGAACTCGACGGCATCGGCGACTCCACCGGCCGAGTGATCTCCGAGGCGCTCGGCGGCGAGGTTCCGCAGTACCTCATCGACCTGGAGAACACCACGCAGGTGACCGTGAGCGATCGAGCGCAGCCGTATCGAGATGCGCTGCGCGGTGACTGCCACCTGCATTCGACGTGGAGCGACGGGGGAGCGCCGGTCGAGCAGATGGCGATCACCGCGATGTCACTCGGGCACGAGTACATGGTGCAGACCGACCATTCGGCGCGGCTCACGATCGCGCACGGGCTCGACGAGCAGCGCCTGTCCGAGCAGCTCGATCAGATCGCCGACGTCAACGCGATGCTCGCCGACGCCGGCCACGAGTTCCGTGTCCTGTCCGGCATGGAGGTCGACATCCTCGTGGACGGTTCGCTCGACCTGTCCGACGAGATGCTCAGCCGGCTGGACGTGGTGGTCGCGAGCGTGCACTCGAAGCTGCGCATGGAGAAGCAGCAGATGACGGAACGGATGCTGCAGGCGATCGCTTCCCCGCATGTCGACATCCTCGGGCACTGCACCGGCCGAATGATCGGCAAGCGCCCGCCGAGCGACTTCGATGCCGACTACGTGTTCGCAGCGTGTGCTCAGTTCGGTACCGCTGTGGAGATCAACTGTCGCCCGGAACGGTTGGACCCGCCTCGCGAACTGCTGCGGCTGGCGGTCGAGCACGACTGCTGGTTCACGATCGACACCGACGCCCATGCGACCGGGCAGCTCGAATGGCAGGGCCTCGGGTGCGATCGCGCGGCGGAATGCGAGGTCCCCATCGACCGCATTCTCAACACGATGCCCGCGGACGAACTCCTCGACTGGGTCGCCTGACTCAGGTTGATTCGCCGGCTACGCCATGAGCGCGGCGTAGGTCGCGAGCAAGACCCCGGCGCCGCGTTGATCGCCCGTCAGTGAGGCTTCCATCCGGTTCATGACGTAGCTGAAGCTGAGCTTCTGGTCCATATCTGCAATCGCGAGGGAGCCGCCCCAACCGCCCCAGAAGCACACCTTGCTCTCGGGTGGCAGCGGGAGCATCGGGCTGGGAAGTCCGAACCCCATGCCCAGTTTGAGTTCGGTGTCGAGGAGCACCTGGTCGAACCCTTCGGCCTGCACTTCGAAGATCCGGTCGAGTGCTTCGGCCGACATGATCTGCTTGCCGTTTGCCATGCCGCCGTTTGCGGTGAGTGTGTGGATCGCCGCCACGGACCGAGCGTTGCCGTGGCCTCCAGCGGCGGGTACCTCGGCGCGCCGCCAGCCCGTCGTGGACGAGAATGCGGCGTCCATCATCGGGTTCGACAGCGTTCTCCACGCAATGCTGTTCTCGTCGGGCAACTCGGCGTCGGGGTCGGCACCGAGGCCGAATGCGGGCGGAATCACGTGGGCAACTCGCGCATCGTGGTCTGCGGCGGTGCCGATGTGGAAGTCGGCGTCGAGGGGACCGGCGATCTCCTCTGCGAAGAACTGGCCGATCGATCGACCGTCGATGCGCTTCACGATCTCGCCGAGCAGATATCCCTGACTGATGGCGTGGTATCCGGATGCCGAACCGGGCTCCCACCACGGTGCCTGTGCTGCATGCAGGGCGACGAGCTTGTCGTGGTCGAGCAGGTCGCTCATTTCGAGCGGCGCGTCCCATCCGGAAAGACCGGCGGTGTGACCCATGATGTGACGGGTCGCAACATCTTCCTTTCCGGCGGCGCGGAACTCGGGCCAGTAGTTGGCAACAGGGGCGTACAGGTCGAGTTCGCCGCGGTCGGCGAGCAGGAGGCAACACAGGAACGACATGGTCTTGGTGGTGGACCAGACGTTGATGATCGTGTCTTCCTCCCACGCACGCTCGCCGTCGTCGTATGTCGCGGTGCCGCCCCAGAGGTCGAGGACGACCTCGCCGTCGACGGTCGCGCACACCGATGCGCCGACTTCGCCCTGTTGTTCCCAGTTGGCGGCGAACGCATCGCGCACACTTTCGAAGCCGGGAGCGACGGTGCCGTGAATCTCTGTCATGTGCCGACCGTAGTGACCAGGAGCGATCCGGCGAGACGTGGGGGAGCCGCGTGACACGCGCTCGGCGCTGCGCCTTCGGTTGGGTTCGCGGTCGGAGCGTCGTAGCGTGTTGGCCCTATGTCGAAGAAGACCAAGAAGCGCAAGGCCCGGCTCCGCCGTTCGAAGGCGAACCACGGCAAGCGTCCCAACATGGGCCGCGGCTGACGCGCACTCTCGAAAAACTCAGCTGACGTTCAGGCGCTCGTGGTGCGGCTTCACGCCGACATCCGGGCGCCTTGTCGCGTCTGCGCTGATGATGGTTCATTGAGCGCGAAGCACATGCGTCTGCGAGGATCCTGATGTGGCAGCGAAGGTCGAGTGGTTGGAGGTCGGAGGGGACCCGGACGTGTGGAGATCGCTTGGGCTCGTGGTTTCCGATGACGGGGTGATCCCGCTGTTCGGTACGTCGCTGCGCATCGTCGAGCGCAGCGGAGCCACCGGGCTCGTCGGCTGGGCACTGAGCGGCGTCGACGAGTCACTCGATGGCACGCTGATCGACGGCGGGCTTGCCACCAGCGTCGTCGACCCGGCCGGACCGCTGGTCGCTCTCCATGAACTCGGTGCGTCCGGGCTGGATCATGTCGTGGTGATGACTCCGGACCTCGACCGCACGACCGGCGAGATCGCTGCGGCGAGCGGGTGTGAGCTGAAGCGAGTGCGAGAAGTGGGGGCGATGCGTCAGGGTTTCCATCGGATCGGGCGCGGTGGGCTGATCGTCGAAGTGGTCGAACGACCAGAGATCGACGAGGGTCCGGCTTCGTTCTGGGGGTTGGTCGTCAACGTCGATGATCTCGACGCGGCATGCGCGCGGATCGGCACCGATCGGATCAGCGCACCGAAGGACGCGGTCCAACCCGGACGGCGAATCGCGACGGTGTCCAAGGACGTCGGTCTCGGCCTCCCTGTCGCCCTGATGACGGTCTGATGCGCGGCGATCGAGTTCGACGCGCCGCTCGGCGTCGCAGCCGGCACCGGTAGGGTCCGGGCGATGCGGATCTCGGAGCGAGTTGACAACGCCGTTCGCGCCATGGCCGAACTCGCCGCCGTCGGCGGCGGTCCCATGAC
>CALIOL010000258.1 GCA_938044705.1 uncultured Ilumatobacter sp.
TCGGCAGCAACGCTCACCGGACCGAAGATCAACGCCGCCGCAGTCAGCGACGTGGCGGCCGGCGACTGGCTCACCATGCTCGCTGGCGGGAGCTTCGCACTCGACGTGCGTTGCTCGTTGCGCACCGACGACGGTGCCGACGTCTTCGTCAGCTACACCGGATTCGGAACCCGCAACGAGGACGGAACCGCCAGCATTCGCACCGCCCCGCGGTTCGAGACTGGCGACGAGCGCTACGCCTGGCTGAACGGCCTGTTCTGCGTGGCGCTCGGCTCCACGACGCCCGATGGCGTCGAGTACGAAATCTACGCGATCTGAACCGACCCCGAACTACGTCGATTCGGCTGCGTCCATCTCAGCCCACACGGCATCGAGCGTCCGAGCGGCACTGACCGCGACTGGCCACCCTGCGTAGTGAGCGACGTGCGTGATCATCGCTTCGAGCTTCTCCCGCTCGATGCCGAGGTTGCGCGCCGCTCGGAAGTGCAGCACCTGCTCGCTCTCACGCGCCAGCGCAACGAGCACCGTGCAGGTGATCAGCGAGCGCTCCTGCAACTCGAGCTCATCTCCCTGCCAGACGTCACCGAAGAGATGCTCGAAGGTGTGGCGTTGCAGCTCTGACGGCATCGGAGGTGACGACCCTTCGAGCCCGGCGAACAACTGCATCGCCAGACCGACCCCCTTCTCCAACTTCTCACTGTCGCTCTTGTCGGCTTCGGCCATCGTGCTCTCCACATCCGTGTCGATGTCGCCGCTGCGCAGCGCACAGCAGTCGGGTCGAGTCTTCCACGGCCGCGTCCCCCACGCCGTTGCCGACCCGACACTGCACGCGTGCCAGGCCGATGGCAGGCTGCACCCATGAGCGACGACGATCGTGCAGCAGCAATGGCCAAGATCCGGCGCGAACCGAGTCCATACCGCAGAGCCACCGTGGTCTCCATCGATGCGCTCACGCCGTTCATGACCCGCATCGCGCTCGGCGGAGACGAACTGGAGGGCTTCGAGATCGAGGCTCCCGCTTCGAGTGTTCGGCTCCTCCTGCCCGACGCCGAATCGAACGAGCTGGTCATGGTCACCTGGACCGGCAATCAATTCGAACTCCCCGACGGTTCTCGGCCGCCGATCCGCACCTTCACTCCACGGCACTTCGACGCCCAACGCAACGAGCTGACGCTGGACATCGTGCTGCACGACCATGGAGCTGCGACGGACTGGGCGCGTCGAGCAACGCCCGGGGACGAGGTCGCGATCTCCGGACCTGGTCGCAGTGAGGAACTCAATCCCGACGCCCGCTCACATTTGCTCGTTGGCGATGAATCCGCGCTTCCGGCGATCGCGCAGCTACTCGAGTGGATCCCGACCGACCGGACGATCGAAGCGCACATCGAGACCCGCGGTCCGGACGCACGCATCGAGCTCCCTGAGCATCCCGGTGCGAAGATCGTGTGGCACGACGCAGCCGACGGCGCAGAGCCCGGCGACGCGATGGTCGGCGCGCTCGTCGACACCGCCGATCTCGCCGACGACATCTGGGTGGCTGGCGAAGCCGCTGCTGTTCAGCGCCTCCGCAAGCATCTGTTCGACGATCGGGGAAGAGACCGGTCGAACGTCACCGCCCGCGGATACTGGAAGAAGGGCCGCTCGGCGACGTAGTAGTTGTCAGCCGCAGGCAGCCCGGGTGGCCGGGTAGGGGTTGACAGGTTGGCCACCGTTCGGGTGGATCTGCAGGTGCAGGTGCGGTGTCGTCGTGTTGCCGGTGCTGCCGTTGTAACCAACGACCTCGCCCTTGGACACCGTGCGGTTGCTGCCCTCGTAGCTGCTGAGGTGGGCGTAGTAGTAGCGCGTGCCGCTGTCGCCGTAGAGCCGCAGCGTGAGGCCGCCGAGCGCGTTGGACCTGAACTCGACACGTCCGGACTCCATCGCGACGAGCGGCGTGCCTGTCGGCGAAATGATGTCCACACCTTGGTGGGATCGGCCACCCGAACGGGGCGCTCCCCACGTGTCGGCGAACGCACGCGGCCCAGCGACCGGGCAGGCCAGACTCGACCCCGACGCCTGAGGTGCTGCCTGCGGGGTGACCTGCTCCGGCAGCTCAGACCCCGACGACGTGCTCGGCGTGGCTGCGGTCGCGGCTTGTGCAGCGGCTGCGGCAGCACGCTCCGCCGCCGCTGCCTCCTCTTCTTGGCGCGCCTGTTCGGCCCGAGCCCGTTCCTGTGCCGCCAGCGCTTCACGCACCGCTTCGTCTTCGAGACGCTGAGCTTCGATCTGCCCGAGCAGAACGACCTCGGCTTCGGCCTGTTCGATCAGGACTGCGAAGTTCTCCGTTGCCGTCTCCGCCTCGGCCTGCTGGCGTTCGAGCTCCTCACGCGTCTCGTCGGCCTCCGTGAGCAAGACATCGAAGTCATCGATGTCGACGTACACGTTCTCGGTCGCGACCGAGCTGTAGACCTCGGCGGTCAGGCTGTCATTGGTGTCGGTGATGTCGATGAGCAGCGGCATGTTGGAGCCACCGGCGCCGACGAAGTTCCTCACCGCTTGCTGTTCGAGGCCCGATCGCGCCGCCGCCACCTCGGCTTCGATGTCTTCGAGCTGATCTTCGGTCTCACCGATCTCGATCTCGAGTCGGTCGATCTCGGATTCGGTATCGAACAGCGCTTGGGCGGCAGCGTCGGCACGGTCACGAGCAGCCTGGATCTCCTGAGCGGCCTTTTCGGCGGGAGTCAGGGGCGCGGAGGCTTCGACGATGGACGACGACGAGAGCACGGCCGCGACACCGACAACGACGGCCGCGACGCGCCGAAGCGCTCGGCCCGACCCGGGCGCGGATGTCTCCCAACACGACATGAGTGGCAGAACCCTAGCCCCGCCATTGCGGTCTGATGACAAAATCTCTCAAGTCTCACTCGATCCTTAAGACTTCTTGTGTTCAGTGAGTGCGGACGCGGCGATGCAGTGGACTGATCCCCGCGTGTCCAGATAGACCGGTGAGCATGTTGATCGTGGTCTCGCCCGCCAAAGCACTCGACTTTGAATCCCCGCTTCCGACCAAGAAGCACAGCCAGCCCGAAATGCTCGCCCGGTCGAAGGACCTGGTGAACGTCATGGCGTCCAAGACGCCCGATGACCTGTCGAAGATGATGTCGATCTCGACCAAGCTCGCCGAACTGAACCACGAGCGATTCCAAGACTGGACCACGCCGTTCACGGTTGACAACGCTCGCCCTGCGGTCCTTGCGTTCAACGGCGACACCTACACCGGTCTCGATGCGGCCGACTCGTTCAGCGAGCGCGACTACACCCACTCCCAGAAGGTGCTCCGGATCCTCTCGGGCCTGTACGGCGTGCTGCGTCCGCTCGACCTGATCCAGCCGTACCGCCTGGAGATGGGCTCGAAGGTCGAACACGACCACGGCGGCGACCTGTACTCGTACTGGGGTGACAGCGTCACCGACCAGCTCAATGCGGCACTCGCCGACTCGCCGGGAGCCAAGGCGCTCGTCAACCTCGCTTCGAACGAGTACTTCGGCGCCGTACAGCCAGAACGCTTCGACGGTCGGATCATCTCCCCGCGCTTCTTGGACTCCAAGGCCGGCGGCGACTTCAAGATCGTGAGCTTCTTCGCGAAACAAGCTCGCGGTTCGATGGCCGGCTGGATCATCCGCGAACGAATCACGTCGATCAAGGCACTGACCGACTTCGACGCAAACGGCTACACGTATGACCCCAACCGCTCGACCCCCGACGAGCCGACGTTCATTCGACGCAACGCCAGCTGACCCCGACGTGGGTTCGCTACACCAAGGTCTTCCACCGGGGGCACGACTGGCTTCATGAGGATCGCCGTTCTGCTCGTTGGTGCGACGATGTTCATGACCTCATGCGCAGCAGGCAGCGACACAGCGACGACGTCACCGACTGCGGCCACGTCCAGCGCCTCGACACCCGATGTCGACACCACAGCCGCTCCCGCCACGACCGCGCCTCACACCACCGAAGCTCCGACCACGACGCAACCGCAGGCTCCGACCTCGCCCGCTGAGGTTCAATCGTCGACCGGCGCCGACGACCCTGCCTCCACCTGCCGGCGGCTCACCGACTTCACGAACGGCACCGACTGGTTCATCGTCAACGACGGCGTCATGGGCGGCCGGTCGAACGGCACCGTCAACGTGGGCGATTCCACGCTGACGTTCTCGGGAACGGTCGTCACAGACGGTGGAGGCTTCACATCCGTGCGGTATCGACTGCAGGGCACGGAGATGATCGGCTCGACGCGTCTCTCGATGCGGGTCCGAGCCGACGATCGGGTGTACGGCGTGACCCTCGAAGACGACGCTGACGTTGATGGACGCTCGGTCTCCCACCGCTCCGACATCGACACGCGCCGCTCCGCCGACGAGGGCTGGATCACCACGACCGTCGAGTACTCGGCATTGACGCCCTCGCTGTTCGGCCGATCGGTCGACGCTCCCCCGTTCAACCCAGATGCGGCGCGAGAGGTCGGCATCATCATCGCCGACGGACTCGACGGCGACTTCTCACTCGAGGTCGATTGGATCGACCTCTGCAACTGATGCTGGGTGACGCCAGCGCAGAGCGTCCTCCACCGCCGATGTCTCGGCCTGGTCTACGGTGAGCTCGTGCGTATCGAACACATTCCCATCGGCGACAACCCACCCGACGACATCAATGTCATCATCGAGGTCTCCGTCGGTGGCGAGCCGATCAAGTACGAACTCGACAAGTCGTCGGGCACGCTGTTCGTCGACCGCTTCTTGTACACGCCGATGCGCTATCCCGGCAACTACGGCTTCATACCGCACACGATGTCCGAAGACGGCGACCCGATCGACGTGCTCGTGTGCAACACCCGCGTGATCGTCCCCGCAGCCGTCATCAACTGTCGGCCGATCGGCGTGCTGGTCATGGAAGACGAAGCCGGCAACGACGAGAAGATCCTCGCTGTGCCGAGCTCACATGTCAGCCGCCGCTACGTCGGCGTCGACGAGTACAGCCAACTCCCCGAGATCACTCGCGAGCAGATTCAGCACTTCTTCCAGCACTACAAGGATCTCGAGCCCGACAAATGGGCGCGCATCGATCACTGGGGCGGCAGTGAAGAAGCCAAAGCGATGATCAACCAGGCCGTCATCCGCGCCGGCTGACGACCACGCAGCGAGGGGTCGAGGGCTCCCCCGCTACTCGCCGTACTCGTGTTCGGCGCTGGGATACGCGCCGCTCTCCACATCGGCACGGAACTCCGACGCAGCTTGCATCAAGGTGTCGCCGATCTGGGCGTACTGCTTGACGAACCGAGGGATGCGTCCACGGGTGAAACCCGCCCAGTCGGACCAGACCAGCAGTTGCCCATCGCACTTCGGGCCGGCCCCCACCGAAAGGGTCGGGATCGTCAACTCCTGAGTCACCCGGCCAGCGATCTCGGAAGGGACCATCTCGAGTACGACCGCAAACGCACCGGCGTCTTCCACCGCGTGGGCATCGGCCAACAGCTGATCAGCGCCCTCGTCGCCGCGGCCCTGAATGATGTGACCGCCGAGGCCGTGCTCACTCTGCGGCGTGTACCCGACGTGACCCATCACCGGAATACCGGCGCGCACGATGCGCTTGATCTGCTTTGCGCTGCGCACGCCACCTTCGCACTTGACGGCATGGCAGCCCGTCTCCTTCATGAAACGGATTGCAGTTCTCAATGCCTCGTCAGGGCCGTTCTCATATGAGCCAAACGGCATGTCCGCCACGACGAGCGCCCGTTTCACGCCCCGCACCACGGCGGCGGTGAGCGGAATGAGTTCTTCGAGCGTGACTGGAATCGTCGTGTCGTACCCGAACACGGTGTTGCCAGCCGAGTCCCCGACCAACAAGAAGTCGATCCCCGCCTCATCGAAGATCGACGCGGACAAGAAGTCGTAGCTCGTCAACCCGGTGATCTTGATCCCATCTTCCTTTGCCCGCTGAAAGTGTCGGGTGCGAACGCGCTTGAGCGCCGGATCACTGGTTCCGCCGCCATAGGGACGTGCCTCATCGGTCATGGCTCTACCGTACTCACGTCGCGCCGCCCGACATTCGCCCAAACGCCCGCTCAGCTGAGCGCCACCATCGGACGAAAAGCGAACGGTTTCGTAAAGATCAGGCGACGCGACGAAGCTCCACCACCCACCGTGGCTACCTTCCTCTGCGTGACTCCTCAGCGGACAGGGATCGCGATCGCAGTTACTGCGATTGCTCTAGCGGCGTGCAGCAACGGCACGACCGGCGGCGACGCCATTCCCATTCCGGGCGCCCCGGCAGCCGCTGCATCCGGCAGTGACGACGCCGTAGCAATCGACGACGCAACGACCACGACGGCGAGTACGACTGCCGACGCAACGACACCGACGTCCACCGACGTCCCTGCGGACTCCTCGACCACGAGCTCGACGACGTCCACCACCAGTACGACAACGACCACGGCGGCGCCCGAGACGACCACGACGACCACGGTTCCCGCGCTGAACGTGTTCGAACCCGCCTGTGTCGTCGAAGTCCAACCGGGAGACTCCCTCGGGCTGATCGTCGAAGAGTTCGACGACGAAACGATCAACATCGCCACCGTTCGAGCAGAGAACGGCATCGACAGCGACACGATCTACCCGACACAGCTCCTCGACATCTGTGTCGACAACGGACTCGATGACATCACCGGATCCGAACGGACCGAGCGCAATGCCGCTGTCGCTGCCGCCGAGACGAGCGCGGCGGTCATCGCTCAGCAGGAAAAGCTGAACGAACTCCTCACACCGTTCGGCATGCGGGAATTGTTGGTGGACGGCGTGTCCGGCCCGGTCACGCGACGTCATCTGTGTGCGGCCCGCCTCGGGCTCGGCCTCGACGTGACCCTCACGGACATGGAACCGGGTAGCGACGAAGAGCAGGCGCTGATGGACGCGACGAGCATCGTGGCGCCGTTCACGTCCGCGCTGAACCAGGACCGCTGGATCTTGATCGATCGGACCTGTCAGGTCATGTTCGTCGGCGAGGGTGCCGAGACATTGAACTTCGTGTTCCCGACCTCGACCGGAAGCGACGGCTTCGAGACGCGAGACCAAGACCAGACGAGAGTGTTCCGCTATGACCCGGCGCTGCAGAACAACGGGTGGCACAACTCGTCCACCTACCCCGTGCCGGTGGACAACCCGCTCAACGGCAACATGTACCGCCCGCTGTACTTCGATGGCGGCCAAGCCATTCACGGCGCCAACAACGTGCCGACCACTCCGCAGTCAAAGGGTTGTGCTCGCCTGAGCCCGTCGAACCAGGACCGACTGGTCAGCTGGCTCGGTCTTCAAAACGCCAGTGGCCCGCAGGGGTCGATTCCCGTGACCGTGAACGTGCAGGGCGAGTACCCCGACAGCGAGACGCCCGACGCAGTCACGCCGGGCAACGCCACCGACGACACCTGACGCATCGCCGGCGCCGCGCTCAGATCAGCTCTGCGCGGCCATCTTTTCCAGCATCGCTTTCATCTGGGCGTGTACGAGGTTGATGGCCTGAAGCGGGCGGATCATCACCTTGAACTCGGTGATCATGCCGTCGTCGTCGCACGAAATCATGTCGATCCCGTTGACATACTTTCCGTCGATCGAGGTCTCGAACTCGAGGACACCGTGGTTCCCGTCGAGAATCTCCTTCGTGTACCGAAAGCCGCCGCCTCCGGCCGATTCGCCGTCGCTCGACGAACCCGGCTCGTCACCACCGAGCGTTCCACCTGCCGCCGACAGGTAGGCCTTCGTGATGTCGATGCCCTTCTGCGGGGTGAACACGATCGGCGAGAGGAACACCACATCGGGGTGCAACACCGCATCGAGGCCGCCGTCGAGACGCCCGCTCATGTGCTCGTGCCAGCGTTCCATGCAGGCGTTGATGGGATCGTTCTCGCTCATCGCGCAAGTCTGACACAGCAGTCGTTTGCGGCCAGATTTCAGACCGTGACGAAGGTCAGCGCGGCCCCTGCCCGTCGTCGACCTTGATCACGGTGCCGGTCACCGCGTCGGATGCCGGAGAACACAGGTACAGCAACGTGGAGTCGAGCTGAGCGGGGTCACCGAGCCGCTTGCGCGGCATCGCCCCGCTGAAATCGCCCATGCGCTCGAGCATCCCGTCCATCATCTCGGAATGGAACGCGCCCGGTGCGATGCCCGTGACGTTGATGTGGTTCCGAGACCACTCGACCGCGAGCGTCTCGGTCATGCGTGAGAGGCCCGCCTTCGTGATCGAGTACAGCGCTGCACCATGACCGTCGTAGTGCGTGGCAGAGCTGCTGGAGATGTTGATGATCCGGCCGGGCGACTTCTCTTCGATCAACCGTCGAGCGACTTCGCACGACAGCACGTACGGCCCTCGCAGGTTGGTGTCGAAAACCGTGTCGATCAGCTCGATCGACATCTTGTGTGCTCGTTGGGCATCGGGGACTCCCGCATTGTTGACCAGGATGGTGATCGTCCCGAATGCTGATCTCGCTGCCTCGGCGCCCTGCAAGATGCTCTCCGTCTCGGTCATGTCCATCGCCACCCCTGCCGCCGACCCTCCTGCCGCTTCGATCTCGGCAACGAGTTCGTCGAGGCGCTCCTGACGGCGGCCTGTTCCGATGACACGTGCGCCGGCTGCTGCCAGCACCATCGCAAACCGGCGGCCCAATCCCGATGTCGCGCCGGTCACCAACGCCACCTGGCCGGTGAGGTCGGTCGAGACGTTGGGAAGGGGGTACTCGGTGTTGGCCATGGCCACGACCGTAGAGATCGCGAACCGTCCGCCCCGCATTCGGCGCAGCCCACCAGAGGTACCATCTCGGCATGCCCAAGCACCCGGTCAAGCAGCCCGAATGGATCGAGAGTGCACCCATTCTCGTGTCGGAGTCCGTCGAGATCGACGCGACACCCGCCGAGGTCTGGGCCCACATCGCAGACCACGAGTCGTGGCCCGAGTGGTTCGACGCACTCGACGAGGTGCAACCCGGCGAGACCTCGAGCGGCGTCGGAGGAACGAGACGGGTCATCGTCAAGCCACTGCCCATCGACGAAGTGTTCACCGCATGGGATGAAGGCGAGCACTTTGCGTTCGCCATCGTCGGTTCGAAGATCCCGATGCTGGCCGCCGCTGCGGAGTCAGTGCGCCTCGAGTCGATTGCAGACCGGCGATGCCGAGTCACCTATCGCCAAGGCGTGGAGGGTCGCCCCGGGCTCGGCTGGTTGATGAAACTGGCGTGGAAGCCGGCCTCGAAAGGCTTGCCGGTCGCGCTGGCTGCGCTCAAGCAGCGCGTCGAGTCGGGCAACAGCTGACCGAAGCTCAATAGACAGCGCCATCGTCGCTGTTGCCATCCGCCGACCGGCTCGCCGCCACATCGGCTGCAAGGCCGGACGCCAGCGCAGACAAGTCGGTCGAGACGGTGATCATCCGAAAGCCCTGAGCCCGCCGCTTCTGAGTGAGCGCCGGGTTCGCATGAATTCCCGCGACGATCCCCCGAGAGTCGCAAGCGGCCACGATCCTGTCGAGCGCGTCGACGAACGACGCATCTTCGTGGTCCCCGGCGGGAGCGAGGCCCAGCGTGAGACTCAGATCAGCGGGCCCGACGTACACCGCATCGATGCCGGGGACGTCGAGGATCCCGTCGAGGTTCGACAGCGCTTCTGCGGTCTCGATCATCGGGATGCACGCGATGCGCTCGTTGGCAGTCGCCGGGTAGTCCGGGCCGTTGACGCGCGCAGCTCTCACCGGGCCATGGCTGCGAGAGCCGAGCGGCGAATAGCGACACGCAGCAACGGCTGCCTTCGCCTGCTCGACCGTGTTCACCATCGGGATGATCACCCCCATGGCGCCGGCGTCGAGGACCTTGCCGATGATCCCCGGCTCGTTCCACGGAACGCGGCACGTGATCGTCGCATCGGTTCCCTCGAGTGTGCGCATCACCTCGACGGCAGTGGAGTAGTCGAGCAATCCGTGCTGCATGTCGATGTTGAGGTAGTCCACGTCCTGGGTGGCCACGATCTCCGCACTGGTGGGCGAATCGCTCATCAGCCACAACCCCAAAGCGGTGTCGCCGCTGGCCCAGGTCTGTTTGAGTCGCGATCCAGTCGGCGGAGTGGTCATCGCAACAACAGTAGGCGCTACCTTGCCTGCGGTGATCATCTACGGCGTCGTGAACGCCAGCCCCGACTCGCTGTCCCTCGACTCGATTGCGACAACGTCCGACGAAGCTGTCGACCGGGCTCGACAGCTCCTCGCCGACGGAGCGGACGCGATCGACCTCGGTGGCCAAGGGTCGACCGACTTCGCAGAAGTCGTCGACTGGACCGAAGAGTGGGCACGCGTCGAGCACATCATCCCTGCGCTCGCCGCGCTCGGCGTGGATGTCTCGATCGATTCATGGCGACCCGAGGTGGTGCGCAGATCACTCGATGCTGGAGCAACGGTGATCAACGCAGCGGACGGCATGCAGAGCGACGAGATGTGGCAAGTCGCCAGCGACTTCGACGTGCCGATCGTCGTCCCATTCCTCTCCGGCCCGAACCCACGTGAGATGGACTTCGTCACCTCCGACCCCGTGCAGGTGATGCTCGACTTCTTCGAAGCGCGACTCGCCGATGCCGACCGCTTCGGTCTTCGATCTCGATGCATCGTCGACCCGGGCACCGGGTTCGCTCCACCGAACTGGCCGTGGGCGCAGAGATTCGAGTACCAGAAGGTCGTGTACTCGAACCTCGACCGGCTGCGGGTCTTCGGGCTCCCGATCTACATCGCGCTCCCATGGAAGGAAACCGCGCAACACGACGAACTGCTCGACATCGTCGTCACGCAGCGTCCCGAATACGGCCGAGCTCACTACCCGGCGAAGATCCGCAGCGTCCAAGCCCGCCACGGCATCTGAG
>CALIOL010000259.1 GCA_938044705.1 uncultured Ilumatobacter sp.
GTACTCGGCGTTCATGGCGTACCGGCGAGCGCACTTCTCACATCATCGTGACGAGATGGGTCCCGAGGAACCCGACGCGAGTCTGTATTCGAACTACCCGATCACCGCCGACTCGTGGCGGCGCAAGATGCGACGCGATGCGACCGGGGTCAGCGCCTACAAGCTGTTCCGTGGACTCTTCGCGTCCGCTCGCAAGGGACGCGTCGAGGCCTGGTACATCATCGGATTCCACGTGGTCTTCCTCGCGGCGACCATCGCCGTCGGCCGACCGATCGTCTACCTCGTCTGGATCCTCTCGTGGTCCACGTTGTGGCGAGTCACCAACAGGATCCGAGCCATTGCCGAGCATGGCGGCATGGCACGCTCGAAGGATCGGCGCGAGACCACTCATGTGATTCGTCAGACACTGCTTGCGAGGATGTGGATGGTCCCCTACAACACCGGTTGGCACCTCGCCCACCACGTCGACATGGGCGTGCCGTGGCGCAACCTCCCTCGGCTGCACGAGGAGTTGGTGGCCTCGGGTTGGGTCACCCCCGACCTCGAGTACCCGAGCTATCGCGCGTTCATCCGAGCAGCGACATCACGCAAGTAGCCCGCGCCCGGAGCCGCCCCCACCAACGCAAACACCAACACCACCACCAGAAAACGCCGCAATGTGGAGCGATCGTGACGAGTACCGCCCGATTTCCTCCACATTCCGGTCGGCGTGTGCGTGAGGAGGAGCGTGTCGGGCGCAGCGGGCGTCAGATGTTGGTCATCCCACCGTCTACCTTGATCGTCTGACCGGTGACGTAGCTGGCCTGATCCGATGCGAGGAAACACGCCACCGACGCGATCTCGTCAGCGGTCCCCCAGCGACCGAGTGGAACGGCCTTGACGAAATTCGACCGAACGGCGTCTTCGCCGAGCAGGTCGAACGTGGGCGCCCACATCTCGGTGTCGACGAGGCCCGGAGCGACACCGTTGACGCGGACACCCTTGTTCGCCCACTCGTTTGCGAGGTTCTTGGTGAGCGTGTTGAGCCCGCCCTTCGACGCGGCGTACGCCCCCTGCGTCCCGCCGGCCCCGGTTGCTGCCGTCGAGGTGATGTTGACGATCGAGCCCTGCGACGCGAACAGCGGCTTGGCGAACGCCGAGCAGAGCATGAACGCCTGGCGGAGGTTCACGAAGAGCGTCTCGTCGATCGCTTCACCGGTGACCTTGCTCGCGGGCTGGTTGCGCTCGATCGCGGCGTTGTTGATCAGTACGTCGAGTCCACCGAACTCGGCGAGGACCGCCGTCGAGATCTGGTCGATCGAGTCGTGCGTCGAGAGGTCGGCAGGCACCACCACTGCGGGGTTGGTCAGCTCCGAAGCAATGGCCTCGAGGCGCTCCGCAGAACGAGCAACCAACGCGACGCGTGCACCGTCTCGGTCCAGCTGTCGAACGATCGCTTCACCGATGCCTCGACTCGCTCCCGTCACCACTACGCGCTTGTCAGTGAAATCGAACGTCATCGTCGAAACGTATCGAGCACGGTCGACCCGTGACGGATCGCAGTTTGCGCGACGTCGACGTCAGGACTCCACAGCTGCAGCGAGTCTCGCGAGCGTCTGCTCCATGCCCGCACGGTTGTGCGCAAGACGATCTTCGACACCCGAAATCGACGTGCTGATGTGTTTGGCTTCCTCCGGGCGAAGGTCCTGCCAGTACTCGGTCACACGGCATCCACCATCGACCGGCTCGACCGAGTAGCCCCACTTCGAGAAGACGAAGCCCCGAGAGTTGCAGTCGAAGAAGAACCGCTCGTCGGGAACCAACTCGACGATCTCGGCCTCGATGCTCCACTCGCGATCGCCGTGACGGTTGTGGCCCGTGTAGCGCGCCCCGACGGCTGCGCCATCGACCCCGTCATTCCATTCGGCACGGTAGGTCTCGGGCGACCACTCCCCCATGCGCGTGATGTCGGTGAGCGCCGCGAACACGACCGATGAGGACGCGGCGATGTCTCGGGACACTTCAAGATCAGGAACCATGGGGCGACACTAGAGCGTCGTATCCAGACATCACGGCTGGTGGTGACGCTCATGTGCAATGCACGGCGTCGTGAGACGGAACACGCAACACTGCTTCGATGACCTGGCAGACGAAATCGAGTCGGACCGTCTACGACAACCCCTGGATCGAGGTCAGCCATCGCGACGTCGTCGCTCCGACGGGCAACGTGGGCATCTACGGCCTCGTCCATTTCAAGCACCTCGCCGTCGGGGTGATCCCGATCGACGACGATGATCACACCTGGCTCGTCGGTCAACACCGCTACACGCTCGGTGCGTGGTCATGGGAGATACCGGAGGGTGGCGGTGCCCACGACGAGGATCCCATCGAAGCGGCCCGCCGAGAGTTGGAGGAGGAGGCGGGGCTCCGAGCGGACCGGGTCGAGCCGCTGATCGAGCTCCACACCTCGAATTCCGTCACGGATGAACGGGCAATCATCTTCGTGGCGACCGGACTGCACGAGGTCGACGCTGTGCCCGACGCGACGGAGCTGCTGCAACTCGAGTATCTCCCGGTCGACGAGGCGATCGAGTGGGCTCTCGACGGCCGGATCACCGATGCGATGTCCGTCGCCGGACTGCTCGTCCTCGCGGCGCGCCGGAGATGACCGGTCACGACCATGTGCTCGCCCTGGCAACTAGCGTGAGCTGAGCAACGCAACTCGATTGCACTGCGTCTCATACCCTGCCCGACACATACTCCAGGAGAAACAATGGCCGGTGGCCTCGCCGCACTCTTCGACGACATCGCAGCACTGGCGAAGGTCGCCGCCGCGTCGGTCGACGACATCGGTGTCGCCGCTGGCAAAGCGAGCGCGAAGGCCGCCGGCGTGGTCATCGACGACACCGCCGTCACGCCCGCCTACGTCCGCGGGCTCGCCGCCAATCGCGAGCTCCCGATCATCAAGCGGATCGCCATCGGCTCGTTGCGCAACAAGCTGCTCTTCATCATCCCGATCGCACTGCTGCTCAACGCGATCCTGCCGATCGCCGTCGACATCATCTTGATGTTCGGCGGCGCGTATCTGTGTTTCGAGGGTGCCGAGAAGATCTACCACAAGGTGGCGCACAAGACGCCTGGCGACAAGCACTCCGACCCCGAGGTCCCGGCGGTGATGAAGGGTCCGGAAGCCGAGGAGGCAACGGTCAAGGGTGCGATCCGCACCGACCTGATCCTCTCTGCCGAGATCATGGTGATCTCGCTCAAAGGTCTGATCGACGACGGCAACGACGGGTTCTTCCGTCAGGCGATCATCCTGATCGTCGTCGCGTTCCTGATCACCGCCGTCGTGTACGGCATCGTGGCACTGATCGTGAAGATGGACGACGTCGGCCTGAAGCTCGCCGAGCAGGAATCCGAAGCGTCACAGAAGACCGGCCGGGCCCTCGTCGCAGCGATGCCCAAGGTCCTCAACTGGCTGACCATCATCGGCACCGCCGCGATGCTGTGGGTCGGCGGTCACATCATCCTCGTCGGCACACACGAATTGGGTTGGGACGGGATCTACGGACCCGTCCACGACATCGAGGAGAACATCTCCAACGGCGCGCTGGCCTGGCTGTTCAACACCGGTGTCTCGGCCATCATCGGCCTGATCGTCGGCGGCATCATCACCGCCGTCGTGCTGCGCTTCTTCCACTCGGACGACCACGACGAATCCCACGACGGCACTGCGGCCGCTCACTGACGCGAGCCTGCGGCCCCCGCCTCGGTGCGACCGAGCCGCACCTGACACGATCGCTGCATGCAAGTGCGCGCAGCTGTCATGCGGTCCGGGAGCGGGCCCTTCACCGTCGAGAATCTCGAGTTGGAGGACCCGCGGGCAGACGAGGTGCTCGTGCGGATGGTCGCGAGCGGCATGTGCCACACCGACCTGCTGTCCCGTGAACTCCCGCCAGAGTTCTTTGCCGGGCCACAGGTGTATGGCCACGAAGGCTCGGGGGTCGTTGAAGCCATCGGCGCCGACGTCGATGGGCTGTCGGTCGGCGATCACGTCGTGCTGACCTTCAACCACTGCGGCTCGTGCACGGCCTGCGACGTCGGCAAGTTGCCGTATTGCTTCCGACTCACCGAATACAACATGAGCGGGGCGCGGCCGGACGGAACGAAAGCGTTCGTCGACAGCGACGGCGGCGTCATCGGTTCCCACTTCTTCGGTCAGTCATCGTTCGCCAGCCACTCCGTCGTCGCTGCCAAGTCGGTCGTCAAGGTCGACCCGTCGTACGACCTGACGTTGCTGGGCCCACTCGGCTGCGGGATCCAGACCGGTGCCGGAGCCATCCTCAACACGCTCGAGGTGCAACCCGGTTCGTCGGTCGTGATCACGGGAGCAGGGGCGCTCGGCCTGAGCGCAGTGATGGCAGCGAAGGTCGCTCGCGCCGGCACGATTATCGCCGTCGACCGCCACGCCAACCGCCTGGAACTCGCCACCAAGTACGGCGCGACCACCACGATCTCGGGCGATCCCGCGGCGATCACGGCCGGGATCATCGAGGCCACCGGCGGCGGTGCCGACTATGCCTTCGACACGACCGGCAACGCAGCGGTGGTCCGCGCCGCGTACGAGGGGCTCAACAACCTGGGGACGCTCGGCATGGCGGGCGTCGGATTCGGCGACATCACCTTCGACTTCCTTTCGATGATCGGCGGCCGCACGATCACCGGGGTGATGGAAGGCGACTCGACACCGAGCGAGTTCATCCCGCGGCTCGCACAGCTGAACGCTGACGGCGAATTCCCGTTCCACGAGCTCGTCACGACGTTCTCACTCGACGACGTCAACGACGCCGAAGCCGCGAGCGCCGACGGTTCGGTCATCAAACCCGTTCTCATCTTCTGAGTCGGATCCGCGCCCGGCGCGAACCCAATCGAACACACCCAAGGAGCCCAACATGAATCCATTCGATCTGACCGGCAAGGTCGCTGTCGTCACCGGCGGTGGCCAGGGAATCGGCGAAGGAATCGCAAAGAGTCTTGCTGCTGCGGGGGCTGCGGTCGTGGTGGCTGCGCGCCATCAGGATCGCATCGACCGAGTGGCGTCGGAGATCAAGGACACCGGGGCCAAGGCGATCGCCGTGGCGACCGATGTGACCGATCGCGGAGCACTGGTTGCGCTGGCCGACGCTGCGACCGAGACGTTCGGCGGACTCCATGTGTGGGTCAACAACGCCGGCGGCTCACCACTTCGAGCCCCGCTCAAAGAGATCGAGGACGACGACTGGGATGCATGTTTGTCGTTGAACCTCACTTCGGTGTGGCGCGCCTCGGTGGTCGCTGCGGAACGCATGACCGACGGTGGAAGCATCATCAACATCTCCTCGCCGGCCGGCGACCGAGGCGTTCCGGGGAGCGGGCACTACGCGGCAGCCAAGGCCGGTGTGAACTCGCTGACCAAGACCATGTCGCTCGAGCTCGCTCCGACCGTGCGGGTGAACGGGATCTCACCCGGCTACGTTCCCACCGAGGTGATGATGACCGCCCTCGACACGGACGAAGCCGCACTGGAGGCCATGGCGACCAAGCGCGTTCCGCTGCAGCGTCTGGGCACTCCGGACGACATGGGTTCGACAGCGGTCTACCTGGCAGGCGACGCCGGCGGCTGGGTGACCGGCCAGACCATCATCGTCGCCGGCGGGCTCTGACGCCCGAGCGAGGCGCCTCGGCTACGGCCGGGGCACACCGATCGGCCATCCCTCGACGACCTGATCGAGGTATTCGCTCATGCCGATGCCCACTCGGCCGTCACACTCGAAGCGCGTCATCGCCTCGGTGATCCGTGTGTGGAGCCAGTCGCCGTCGGGAGTGGCGCGACGGTTTCGCAACGGGATCATCGACAGGACCTCACCGGTGATGTCGTACTCGCGTTCAGCGGTCTTGGCCCAACAGCGCATCGCGGTCTGCTCGCCTCGGTCGTTCCAGTCCGAGTCGATGCGGCAGTCGAGGATCTTGTGGTACTCGTCGCCGACGAGGACCATTCCACCGGTCGCCGCGGGGCGCGGATCTCCGTTGTCGTCCGGACCGCGGTCGATCACGGAGAGCATCATCGCGAAGTCGTCTCCGAAGACCATCGGCAACCAGCGATACCAGGTGAGGGCCTGCCAGTAGCGAGGGCCCCACGACTTGTCGCGCAGACCCAACCCGTCGATCTCCATCACGACCGGATCCCCGGCAGGCGACTCGTCCGTCGACGGTGTGGCGTCGACGGTGATCGTGCCGGTCACAGAGCAATGCTGTTCGTAGTGGGCTTTCGCGAAGCTCTTTCCCGGCTCGACGGGTATCTCTCGACCGTCGGCGTACTGCGGTTTCCCCCCGTACATCGGTGAGACGCCGCGATAGTCGAGCTGGACCGAGCACCCGACGATCGGATTCTCTCGGAATGCGGTGCGCGGGTCGGCCATCGAAGCCGGATCGTCGAGCAGACAGACCTTCCCGTCGTAGGTGACGGTCAAGTGTTCGAACGGTTCGACGACGTCGATCCGGAGCCCACCAGCGTCCATCGCATCGTTCGAGTCGATCTTCGGGCGCCCGAACATGAAACCGACGCGGCCGTCGGGAAGATAGAGGCAGACGGACATCTCGGCGTAGCCCTCGTTGACCCGGTTGCCGAGCCGGAACCACCCACCAGCCTCCATTCCCAGGTCGAACGCGTTGAGGTACATCGATTCGTTGTAGTTCTCGGCCTCGTCGGGGACGTGGGTGTATTCGTCGTCTGGCAACAGGACGGTGACGATCTCGTCGGGGTCGAATCCGCTGGTCATGTCTCAACTCTGGCCGATCGGAAGGCATGCGTTCGTAGCGGACAGCGGGTCACACGACGCACCCGCCTAGGTTCAGGGGATGGCGTTGCATCCCGAGCTCGGCTTCTACACACTCGCTGGAGCACCCGAGTCGCCACGTGACCTGATCGACGAGGTGCACGACGCCGAAGCCATGGGTCTCGGCGCCGCGTTCATCTCCGAGCGCTTCAACATCAAGGAGGCGTCGACGTTGAGCGGGGCCGCTGCTGCGGTGTCGAACGACATTCGCATCATCACCGGCGCCACGAATCACAACACTCGTCATCCGATCGTCACGGCGTCCTACGCGACGACGATGCACTTTCTGTCCGGCGGACGATTCACACTCGGAATCGGACGAGGCATCGCGCCACTCCAGGACGCATACGGCATGGGACGCATCACCACCGCGCAGATGGAGGACTTCGCCGGCCTGATGCGTCGTTTGTGGCGCGGCGAGGCGGTGGTCGGCCATGACGGGCCGGCCGGGTCGTGGCCCGTGCTGCGGCTCGACCCCGACTTCGACGAGGAGATCCCACTCGGCCTCGTCGCATTCGGACCGAATTCACTGGAGTTGGGCGGTCGGGCGTTCGACGACGTGATCCTCCACACGTTCTTCACCGACGCGACGTTGGAGCGTTGCGTGCGCACCGTGAAAGACGCCGCTGAGCGAGCCGGCCGCGACCCATCGGCGGTCCGTGTGTGGTCCTGTCTCGCAACGGTCGGCGACCACATCGCCGAGCCGCTGCGGATCAAGAAGCGCGTCGGGCGGCTCGCGACCTACCTCCAGGCCTACGGCGACCTGATGGTGACGACGAACGGCTGGGACCCAGCGGTGCTCGCAGCGTTTCGAGCGGACGACTTCGTCGCCGGATTCAAAGGCGCGTTGGATGCCAAGGCCACCACCGAGGAACTCGAGCACGTCGCCACGCTCTTGCCTGACGAGTGGTTGGCCCCCGCAGCGACCGGCTCACCCACTGCATGCGCGGCGACCATTCGTCGTCAGTTCGACCTCGGTGCGGATGGCGTGATCTTGCATGGCGCGACCCCAACCGAGTTGCGCCCGATCGTCGCCGAGTACGCCGCCTGAGCCACGCCGCGTCGAGCGAGTCGGTTCGTTCAATCGATGCGATCAGGCAGACCGCGACCGTTGTTCCACCAACGGTTCGGATTTTCGTTGTCAGGGTCGTATGCGGCTCGACTCGCCCAGTCCTCTCGAAGGAGGATCACCGGCTCCTCGTAGTGATGAACGTCCAGAATCGCGTCCATCACCGAGCCGAGCACAGCGGTGTCACGCGGCACGGACACCTTGAGTTCGACCATCGGATAGGTCTCGGTGCTGCCCGGAACGAAGTCGGCCACGTGGGTTGCCGTCGTCGACCCGGCCGGAGGTCGCGCCGTTTCCACGCCGGGCGCCGAGATGCTCGCATTTCGCTCGTACTTGCCATACCGCAACGGGTGGACCGCCACGATCGCGTCGAGAATGCGGTCGGTATCAGCTGGGACCGTCTGGATCTCGAGGGTCCACACGGGCTCGAACCGCCCGGAGGCGGCGGCGTAGTCGTCGAGAGGGTGGCTCATCACGCGATCGTACGACCGGGCTCCGGGCGCGAACGTGTCGATGTGGTGAGTCGGCGGTCGCCACGGAGCGCAGCTCTACGCTGAACGGGGTGAACATCGACCTCGTGACCGTGATCGTCAAGGACTACGACGAAGCGATCTCGTTCTACACGGACGTGCTCGGATTCGAATTGACCGAAGACTCACCGTCGTTGACGAACGACGGTCGCCCGAAACGATGGGTCGTCGTGAGGCCACCCGGCGATGGATCCGCCTCCGGGCTGCTGCTCGCACGGGCCGACGGCGACGACCAGGTCGCGGCGATCGGTCGCCAGTTCGCCGGTCGTGTCGGGCTCTTCCTCCGAGTCGACGACTTCGACGAGTCCTACGAACGGATGAAGCGGTGTGGCGTGGAATTCGTCGGCGAACCTCGCGACGAGAGCTATGGCTCCGTGGTCGTGTTTCGCGACATCGCCGGCAACTCGTGGGATCTGCTGGGCCCGACGCCGCCCACCGAGGCCGGACCTGACCGCGCCTAGAGTCGCCATCATGAGCATCCAGGTCACGGCATCCGGTCAGGCATGCGGAGCAACAGTGCGTGGCGTCGACCTCCGAGACCTCGACGACGACGCTGTCGCCTCGATTCGATCCTCATGGCTCGAGCACAAGGTGCTCGCATTTCCAGATCAGGAGCTCAGCGACACCGACCTCGAAAGGTTCACCTTGCGCTTCGGACCGTTCGGTAACGACCCGTTCTTCGCGTCGATCGACGGTCATCCGCAGATCGCAGCGATCCGTCGGACGGCCACCGAGACGTCGTCGTTGTTTGCCGAGAACTGGCACGCCGACTGGAGCTTTCAAGAGTTCCCACCGGACGGGACGTGTCTCTACGGAAAGATCATCCCACCGGTCGGTGGTGACACGCTCTTCACCAATCAGCAGGCTGCGTTGGAGGAGATGCCAGCGGAGCTTCGTGGCCAGATCGACGGGCGCGTGGCCATCCACTCGGCCCGAGGCGGCTATGCGCCGGACGGCACCTACGGCGACGACGACGAGTCCGACCGCTCGATGCAGATCGTGCCGAGCGACGACGCGTACGCCACCCAGCGCCACCCGCTCATTCGCATCCACCCGGAGACGGGCGCCGAGACGTTGTATTCGGTACTCGGGTACATCATCGGCATCGACGGCATGGAGACCGATGCCGGGCGAGCGCTGCTCGCCGAGCTGTACCACTGGCAGACCCGCGAAGCGTTCCAGTACCGACACCGGTGGGAGCCGAACATGCTGGTCATGTGGGACAACCGGTGCGTTCTGCATCGAGCGACCGGTGGATACGAAGGCCACGAACGGCTGCTGCACCGAACGACGATCGGGTACAACCCCGACGTTCGAGCCGCCTGAAGTCCGGCGCGAGCGTCAGCCGAGCTGTTGCAGCTTCGCGTTCACCGTCTCCGGGGTCAGTTCGAAACTCGCCCATCGGCGCCCCGCGGCGAGTGCACCCCGGATCCCTTCGAGGAAGGTGGGCGCGCCCTCGCCGAGGTAGTGGACTGCAGCCGCGCCGATGTCGGCATCGAGATCGAATTCCACTTCTCGCACCGGGCCTTCGAGCGTGACGTAGCGCGCGATCGGCAACGGCTGTTCGTGGACACACAGGCTTGCTCGACCACTGCGTCGAATCGCTGCAGTTTTGGACGACGTCACCGGGCTCTGAAACCGAGCGACTCCGTCGATCCAGCGGAACCAGATCGGCGTTCCCATCGCTCGGCCCGAGGCGAGCGAGACGCTGAGCACGGCGTCGCGAGGCTCAGCCAGAAATGCATCGATCTCCTCAGGGCTCATCTACCGGTTGCCGCCGTTGACCAACAGCGTCTGGCCGGTCACCCACGAAGCGGCAGGAGACGCGAGGAACACGACGGCGTTGGCAACATCTTCGGGTGTGCCGAGGCGACCCAGCGGGATCCCCAGCTTCTTGCCCAGCCCCGGCAGATCCTCTTCCGATGCACCGAAGAACTCCATGAAGACCTCGGTGGGAACGGGTCCGGGGGCCACGCCGTTCACTCGGATGCCCTTCGAGGCCAGCTCGGTCGACATCGTGCGCGTGAGGCTGTCGACGCCGGCCTTCGCAACCGCATACGGGCCGTTGTTCGGTGATGGCTTGAGCGCCGCCCCGGACGAGATGTTGATGATCGATCCCCCCTCGTCGAGCACCCGTGCAGCGGCCCGCGAGCCGGTGAACACCGCACGGAGGTTGAGGTCCATCTGGTAGTCCCACTGTCGGTCCGGCATATCCGCGAGGTGCCGCGGTGTCCGGTCGTCGGCTCCGCCCGCATTGCTCACCCACAGGGTGACCTTGCCCATTTCGGCCTTCGCACGTTCGGCCAACGCGTCGACGAACTCGCCGTCGGTGATATCGCCGGGCACGGCAAGCGCACGGCGGCCCAGCGCACGGACCTGCTCGGCAACCGCTTCGATCTCAGCTTCGCGTCGAGCGGTCAACACCACATCACAGCCGGCTTCTGCCAGCCCGATCGCAATGCCTTCGCCGATGCCACGCCCTGCCCCCGTGACGACAGCGACGCCACCGTTCAAGGCGAATCGATCCAACATCTGCTCGGTCATGTTCGTGCCATCCTGTCGTGGTCGTCTCTCGCGAACCCCGGTAGTCCGTCACGCCGAAGGTACCGATGGCGCATCACGCTGAGCGAGGCGGCCACGCTCAACCAACACATCTGCCACGCCGATTGGCGATCGCGGCGCCGCCCGAGCAAGGTGGGGATGTGGGACGTCGAGGCGAGTCAGTTGAAGACGAAACGGCAATCGTCGACCTGGCCCGCGCACTGGCCGACGATGTGTTCTTCCCGAACGCACAGCTCGTCGACCGGTCATCGATTCCGTCGACGCACTTCGGCGCACTGCGCGATGCCGGACTGTTCTCGCTCATCGATCTGTCACCAGCGACCGCCCGCCGAGTCATGGCCGCAATCGCTGGTGGATGTGGAGCCACGTTCTTCGTGTGGGTCCAGCACCACGGTGTCGTTCGCACTGTCGCCTCGTCAACCAACGCCGCGCTCCGCGACGAAGTCTTGCCAGGGCTTCTC
>CALIOL010000260.1 GCA_938044705.1 uncultured Ilumatobacter sp.
CTCTCGGGGTTGCTCGGGATCGGCGGTGGCGTGGTGATGGTCCCCGCGATGGTCGTACTGTTCGGCGAGATTCCCGTGGTCGCCAAAGGCACGTCGGTGGCGGTGATCGTGCCGTCGGCCCTCGTTGGAACGCTGCGCAACAGGAAGCACCAAAATGCTGACATCCCCGTCGCGCTTGCGATCGGGTGCGCCGGGATCATCAGTGCGATCATCGGCAGCTTGATCTCCGACTCGATCGATGACACGGTTTCGAACGTGATGTTCGCGGTCCTCCTCCTCATCGTCGCGGCCATCCAAGCCAACACCCTGCGCTCCCCCGCTCCGAGCATCGCTGGCGAGCCGCCGGCCGCCGAGTGAGGACCTGATCCATGCGTGCCGCAGTCATCCTGGCTCACCCCAACGAGGACAGTTTCTCCCACGAGCTCGCCCGCCGTGCAGTGGCCGGTCTCACCGCTGCCGGCCACGACGCCGAGCTGGTCGATCTTGCCGCCATCGACTTCAGAGCTGCGATGTCGCCCGAGGAACGAGCTGCCTACCACGGCGATCAGCCCGTGCTCGACCCACTCGTCCACACCCAGGTCGACCTCGTCCGATCGGCTGAAGCGCTCGTCTTCGTCTATCCCACCTGGTGGAGTGGCCTTCCGGCGCTACTCAAAGGCTGGCTCGAGCGAGTCATGGTCCCTGGCGTCGGATTCCGCTTCGACGAACGCACGGGCAAGATCCGTCCCGGCCTCACCAACATTCGCCACCTCGTCGGCATCTCCACCTATGGCTCGCCGAAGTGGTACGTGAAGGCAATCAACGACAACGGCCGTCGAACCCTGATGCGCGCGCTGCGCCTGTCGTGCGGCTTTCGCACATCGCGGCACTGGCTCGGTTTCTATGCGATCGACAGCGCCGACGACCACGCACGCCGCGAGTTCGCCAGCCGAGTAGAACGGGCGATGGCCGAGCTGTGAGCCGCAACCAGCGTCGCCGCAACGTGCTCGTCGTGCATTGCCACCCCTTACCCGATGGCTTCATCCCTGCCGCCCTCGCGCAGGTTCGGAATGGACTGGCCGACAGCAATGCTGATGTCCGACTCCACGATCTCTATGCAGAGGGCTTCATGCCGGAGCTCTCAGCAGAGGAGCACCGCTGCCACGTCGATCCCGGCGTCACAGAGGAGCTCCGAGAACACGCAGAGGACCTGCAATGGTGCGACACGCTGCTCTTCGTGTACCCCACGTGGTGGTCCGGGCAGCCTGCGATGCTCAAGGGCTGGATCGATCGGGTGTGGGCCTCCGGGGTCGCGTGGGAACTGCCAGAGGGCGCTGATCGGCTCCGTCCGAAGCTTCGCAACGTCAGGCAGATCATCGCGGTCACCTCGCACGGTTCGCCGAAGCACCTGAACATCTTGCAGGGCGAGGGCGGCAAGCGAACGCTCTTCCGCAGCTTGCGCACCATGTGCCACCCGCGGACCCGCACTCATTGGGTCGCTTACTACGGCATCGACGCCGAGGACGTCGAGCGCCAGGATGAGTTCCTCGCCGCTCTGAGCGGCCGGATCGCCCGCCTCACCCGCTGACTGACCTAGTTGCTGCGGTCAGCAATGGCCACGGCGATCTGCGCAGCGACTCCTGCGTTGTTCTCTGCCAATGCGAGGTTCGCTGGAATGCTGCGGCCCTCGGTCGCCTGACCGATTCGATCGAGCACGAACGGAGTGATCGCAGCCCCCGTGATCCCGGCGGAGTCGCACTCGGACAGGGCGTCGTCGAGGACCTCGTCCAGGTGAGTTGCATCGAGTTCGTCCGCTTCGGGGATCGGAACGGTCACGAGGAGTCCCGATGACGCTCGTAGAAGACTGGCGAACGCCGACGCCACCTCCTCGGCCACTTCGACGCGGTGCGTGACCGCCAGGCCCGAGGACCGGGTGTAGAAGGCGGGGAACCAGTCGTGCTGCCAACCGAGCACGGGCACGCCTGCAGTCTCCAGGTACTCGAGTGTTCTCGGGAGGTCGAGAAATGCCTTCGCACCCGCAGACACCGCAACGACGCGATGATTGGCGAGGGCATCGAGGTCTGCCGAGACGTCGCCGGTCTGTTCCGCGCCTCGATGCACGCCACCGAGACCACCTGTCGCAAAGACCGAGATGCCGGCTGCCGCAGCGATCGCTACGGACGCGGAGACGGTCGTCGCGGCGAATTCCCACTGCTGTGCGACGGCAATCGGGACGTCGCGCTCAGCGGCCTTCCGTGCTGCGCCCAGGATGCGATGGTGCTCCGACGTTTCTAGGCCAACCCGGACGACACCTTCGAGGACGGCGGTCACCGCCGGCACCGCACCGTGTGCACGGATCGCTGCGATGCAACGATCGAGTGCTTCGCCGTTCGCTGGTGCCGGCAACCCGAGGTTCGAGTAGATCGTCGACTCCATCGCAACGACCGGGAGCCCGGCTGCGAGCGCATCGGAAACCTCTGGAGAGCACGTCACGTCGGGCACGTGAAGTGATCGTATTGGGGTCGGCTACCGCTGCGTCAGGAGAATTCGCCGACGAATGCTCCCACCGAGTTCCCGTCGCTGATGACGCCAGGCGACTGCTCGATCGTGATCGCCAGCGCCGCCACTTCTCCTTCGACCGTGAAGGTCTCCAGTTCCGGGTTGCGTCCGAGGATGCCGAGCGACACGACGTCGCCGGTCGAACCGAGCACGCCCCACAGCTGATACGTCTCGTCCGATGCCAACCGCGGGAGCGATGCAGCATCGAGGTAGCCGTGCCCGTCCTGATCGATGACGCCGAATGCAGACTCCGTGACGCCGTCCGCAACCAGCTCGGTCTGCACCGAGTCGCGATCGTCCATCGCCTGTTCGTACGCCTCGGCAATGGGATCGTTCGTTCCCATGTCTTGCGCGCCGATCACCACGACGGTGCCCGCAACCGCAAGCGCGGCCACAGCAGCGGCGCCCAGCATCCATCCAGCGATGCTCCCACGTCGCTCCCGACGTGCTCGTGCGTCAGCGATGGGCGTCACCACGCCGTCCGCCGGAGTGGACGGTTCCACACCGAGGACTCTCGCAAGCTCGGGGCCCGGTTCCGGGGCATCCGCTTCGATTTCCGCGGTGATCTTCGACCACAGATCATCCGGAGCGTCCATGCCCGTGAAGGCCAGCATCGTTGCGACTTCTCGGTGCGCTTGCACCTCGTCGGCGGCTCGAGGATTCACACGAAGGTAGTCCTCGATTCGGCGTCGCTCGAGTCCGTCGACTGCGTCGAGGGCATAGGCGCCGAGCGCTTCGTCCAACTCGTAGGTGTCGTTGTCGCCCATGGAGGTTCCGTTCTCGTTCGTCATGCGTCTGCCCCCATCGAGACTCCGCTTCGCAGCAGCTCACTTCGCAGCTTCTTCAGGCCACTTCGGATTCGGCTCTTCACGGTGCCTTCGGCGTCACCGAGTTCCGTGGCGACCTCGCGGTAGGTCATCCCTCCGAAGTAGGCCAGCTCGATTGCCGCTCGCTCGCCGTCGTGGAGCACGTGCATCGCATCACGCACGTGACTTGCCAGAGCGAGGTCCCACACCTCGTGGGCAACGTCATAGCCGGCCTCTGCGGTCTGAAAGGCTTCGCGTTCTTCGCGGCGTCGACGTGAAACATCCGAGCGGATCAGGTCGACTGCTCGACCGTGCGCATTCGCCAGCAGGAAGCTGCGCAGCGTTCCGCGGTCGGGGTCGAACCTGGTTGGCTCATTCCACAACCGGACGAACACCTCTTGCACGATCTCTTCAGCACGCGCATGGTCGGTGAGCAACCGCTTCGCCAAGCCGAACACCGCCCCGGCATGGCGTCGATACGCCTCAGCCAGGGCGTCCTGGCTGAACCGACCGATCCACACGACGAGCGTTGCATCGGATGCACTCTCGAGTTCTCGCTTCATTGATACATGTTCGGATCTCGGTACTGAGGTGGATGGAACTTTTCGAAAAAGAAATGTCAGCGACCGGTGCTCGGGCCGTTTCAGCTCCGAACGAACCGTGTCACGCACTCGACGTGCGGAGTCTGTGGGAACAGGTCGAGGACTTCGACGGACTCCATGCGATAGCCGGCTTCTGCGAGCAGCCGGGCATCTCGTGCGAGCGAAACCGGGTCGCAGCTCACGAGCACCAGGACGGGAGCATTCATGCGCACCACCGCAGCAACGCCGGGCTTCGCAAGGCCCGGCCGAGCAGGGTCAGCCACGACGACATCGATGGGATCGAAATCCTCGCCCGGCGCCCAATCCCCAACGTCGCTGCGAACGATCTCGACACTCTTCTGCCCCTGCCTGGCGCGGTGCTTCAGATTCTCTCGCGCATCGAAGCAGGACGACCGAGCCGATTCGATGAGGGTGACCCGTCGCACCTCGCGCATGGCCGTCGCGGCGAAGAGGCCCACGCCGCCGTAGGCGTCGACGGCGTGATCAGCCGAGGACAACTCGGGGCTCGCTCGTCGCACGGCGTCGACCAGCAGCTCGGCAGCCGCCGGGCCCGATTGGAAAAACGACGGCGCTGACACCTGCAGGTTCACGCCTGCGACCTGTTCGACGAGGAACGCCCGGTCGCCGATGTGCACCTCATCGGGCAGTCCGCTCACCGACTGTCCCGCAGGTGCGTTCGACCTGCGCTTCTCGTTGCGACGCTTGCGGTCTTCTGGACGTGTCCACCGGGCCGTGACGCCGTTCGTCGCATCGGACGTGCGCAACGTGAGCTCGACACCCGGCGCGACGGAGATCTCGCGCAGCACGCTCGACAAATTCTCATGGGCGACCTGACAGTGGTCGATCGCCACGACCTCGTCGCTGCGTTCTTCTCGAAAGCCGACGCCGCCGCCCGGCATACCGACGAGGCGAATCGTCGTGCGATATCCGTACGGCCCCACCGAGTCACCGACTCGAACGACCTGTTCGACGTTGTCTTCGTCGAAGCGTCCGATGCGCCGAAGCGACTCGGCCACGATCTCGACCTTGGCCGCAAACTGCGCATCGACGTCGAAGTGCATCCAGCCGCAGCCACCGCAGCCTTCTCGACGGTGTGGGCACGTCGGCACCACACGAGCGGGTGAGGGTTCGAGTACCTCGACGGCGGTGGCCTTGACGAAGTCTTTACGATCGTTGCGAACCTCCGCCTCCACTTCCTCGTCCGGCAACGCGCCGGTCACGAACGCCACGCGTCCATCGTCGAGACGTGCCATGGCGTCGCCGCCCGCCACCATCCGTTCGGCGCGCAGGGTCAACGGTTCGGTCGAGGGCATGTCGCCAGCGTACGGATCGTGTCAGAATCTCACCATGGCCGAGCCTGAGCAGTGGTACTGGGACCTCGCGAAGAAGCGGGCGGTGCCCGCAGCTGAGCGAGGCAAAGGGGACAACACGCTCGGCCCGTACGACTCGCGGGCCGAAGCCGAGAACTGGCAGGCGAAGGTCGAGTCCCGCAACGACACCTGGGACGACGCCAACGACGACTGGAACGACGCTCCCGAAGACGACTGACCAGCCGTTTCGGCCAGCCGTACGCACTCGGTTAGCGTTCTCGGCGATGAGCCGCCCCGTCATGATCTCCCCGTCGGTACTGCCTGCCGACTTCTCCAAACTCGGCGAAGAAGTCGCCGCGCTCGAAGCGGCCGGAGTGGACCTCATTCAATGGGACGTCATGGACGGCCAGTTCGTCCCGAATCTCACGTTCGGACCCGACGTGATCAAGTCGGCGCGTCAGCACTGCTCGGTGCCCTTCGAGGCGCATCTGATGGTGTACACCCCCGACGTGATGGCCAAGGACTACGTCGACGCTGGTTGCAGCCGACTGATCGTCCACGCTGAAGCGTGCACCCACCTCCATCGCACCTGCGCCAACATCAACGAGCTCGGCGCAACCGCCGCGGTGGCGTTGAATCCGGCGACGCCGGCGTCGGCGGTCGAGCACGTCCTCGACCTGATCGACATGGTGCTCGTGATGACCGTGAACCCGGGCTTCGGCGGGCAGGCGTACATCCCGACGATGGAGCCCAAGATCACCGAGGTCCAGCGCATGCTGGAAGCTGCTGGACGAGCCAACGATGTCCACATCGAAGTCGACGGTGGCATCGGCCCGAACACCATCGCAGGCGCGGCCGCGGCCGGTGCGAACGTGCTGATCGCAGGCAGTGCGCTGTATCGAGACCCCGAAGGCCTCGAGCATGCCGTCACCGACCTGCGCGCTCGGGCCGAAGCCGCACGCTCCTGAAGCTCAGCGCTCGCGGCCGGGTCACGCTGGCGGTCGCAGCATGCCCCACATGTGTGGGCCGACCTCGGTCGCCGGGTCCGCCCCGTACGAGGAGAAGCGGTGCGCATGCTCACCGGTCGGGATGTCGAACTCTGCATGCACCTCGAACCCGTGGCGACGGTAGTACGCGACGTTGACCAGCGTTTCGGTCTCCAGGTGACACGGCAACCCTTCCGCGTCAGCGTCGGCAAACTTCCTCGCCATCAGCGCGGCGCCCAGGCCCTGGCGCTGCCAGTCGGGGTGCGTGGCGAGCAACTGGAGATACCAGTGCTCCTCCTTCGGCTCATTGGCCGACATGAGCGGCCCGATGATGCCAAACCGCTCGAGGAGGTCCGGGGCCGGCGGAGGATCCACCGCTTCGCCGTCGTCCGGTGCGCCGGGTCGACCGGGTTGGATCCACACTGCGAGTGCTGCGCAGTCGTCGGTGCACCACACTTCGTTGAAGTCGACCCAGCCGGCCATCGCAGTGCGCATCACCTCACCACCGGGCTGGAAGTACTCGTCGTCGTCCGGATAGAGCCAACGCATCACCGGGTCTTCACCGAAGGCGTGCACCGCGGTCACGCACAGTTGGGTCAAGTCGGCTCGAGTGGCTCGGCGCACACGCATGTCGGCAACGTAGGGCGCCGGGGTGCAAGGATTCGACTCAGATGTCCGTGCCAACGTCGTTCACCGTGCCTGCCCGCGCCGCGATCGCTGGGAACCCATCCGACGGGCACGGTGGCGCCGTCCTGGCCACGACCATTTCGTCGCTCGCCGCCACCGTGGTCTGCGAACCGAGCACTCACTTCAGCTTCGACGGATCCACCCACCGCTTCCCGACGATCGCCGAAGTCGCCGACTGGCTCGACGGCGGGGAGACCGACGGCGACCAGCCGCTCATACACGCCGCGCTGACCGTTCTGTCCCGCCGCTTCAGCGCGGGGCTCAGGCCCTGCCGATTCTCGTTCTCGACGACGATTCCTCGCTCACTCGGGCTCGCTGGTTCGAGTGCCATCGTCGTGGGGGCGCTCAGATGCGCAATCAGTGTCAACCATGGCCAACCGTGGGCACAAGAACTCGCAGCTCAGCCCGAGCTGATCGCATCGCTCGCCCTCGAAGCCGAACGCGATCTCCTCGGCATCGCAGCAGGCCTCCAGGACCGCGTCGTGCAGACCATTGGCGGGGTAGTCGCCATGGAGTTCGGCGAGGCGCACCGGCGAACGGTGAGCGGGCTGGACATCGGGAGCTACCGGCCCCTCGGACGACTTCCCGGCGGGCTGTTCGTCGCCTACCGAGATGGAACCGGTGGCGACAGCGGACTCGTACACAGCACCGTCGACACGACCAGCGCCGAGTTCGCGCTGGCAATGGAGCACGCCGCCGACGCCGCCCGGGCAGCGGTGGACGCCATCGAACACGACGACCTCCCGGGCCTCGGCAACGCAATGGACGTCACGTTCGACCAGCGCGAGCGCGTCTATCCGCTCGATCCCGCACACGTCGAGATGATCGAGGCTGCTCGGTCAGTTGGAGCCTCGGCCAACTTCGCCGGTTCAGGCGGGTCGATCATCGTCCTGGCGAGCGATCGTCGCGCTGCCTCAGCGCTCGCTGACCTCGGCTGCACCATCGTCTCGCTGTAACTGCGCCGCTCAGGGCCGGTCAGCGTCGGTCAGGCGTCGACGAGTTCGTCGTCGACACCGCCGCTCGTCGGCTCCCAGCCATCGACACCGGAGCCATCGGCATCCATTCCGGTCTGGTGGCGTCGCACTCGCGCTGCGCGATGGTCTGGCGTCGGCGTGACCGCGGCGCGGGCCAGCGCAAAGATGCCGCGGAAGCCGATATCCATCAGACGTCGGAGCAACACCAACCCGACCAACACCGCGCCGACGATGGCGGCCGGAACACCGATGGTGGCCAGCAGCAACGTTCGATCTGCGAAGAACGGTTGGAACAAACCGGACTCGACGGACGTGCCATCGAGATTCAAGGTCATGACCGGGTCGTCGATCACCGGGCACTCGACTTCGACGTCTTCCAAGCCGACGACTGCATCCCCGCCGAACAGCAGCGGTTCGGGTGCGACCTTCGAGCCGAGTACACCGATTCGAGGGTCGACCGCAGCCCCGACCAGATACTGAGCGTCGACATCGAGGTATTGCGAGTCTGGCCCGTAGCGAACGTCGATCAGCCCGTCGACCGAGTACGGAGCAGCGTTACCTGCCCGCAGCTGATCGATCCGGTATCGAACGGTGCCCTTCTCGACGAACTCGTCCTTGCCGACCACGGTTCCGACGAATGCAACGTCGGCCGGTGCGGGAACCGGGCAACCAGCGGGAGCCTGCACCAGCGATCCAGGATCGCTCACGGTCTCGAGCTCCGGAGCTGGCACGGTCGGCGTCGGCGGGTCCGGCGCGACAGGGGTGGGTGGGTCGGTGTCCACCGGCGCAGCAAACGCAGAGAAGGAGGGCATGAACGTCACGCCAGCGGCGATCACGAACCCTCTCCACCATCCACGAACCATCATCGGCGAGGCTAACGAGCCGGAGCGCGCCGTTGTGGGCATGCCAGCGTGCAACCTGGCCAATCGGCTTCGTTCGGTCCGATCTCGTGGTCGCACTGCGATACTCACTTCGTGGGCTTCAACCCGTACCGAAAGTTCCGAGCCCAGCCGAGCGACTACGTTTTCGTCTTCGCAGGCGTCCTGGTGGCAGCAGCGCTGGTCGCCTGGGCCTTCTTCGGCTGAGACCGAGACATCAGAACGCCGACTCGATCAGCAGCACCTTCGTCCCCGTGATGGCGACGACGTCGAATCGAATCGCCTGGCGGCGCCGCTGATGAGCGTCCAACCATTCGAGTGCCAGGAGCCGAATCCGCCGCTGTTTGGCAACCCCGACCGCAGAGGCGGGCGGACCGTATCGATCGCTCCGGCGAGCTTTGACCTCGCTGAACACGACGAGACCATCACGGGACACCACGAGGTCGAGCTCACCGGTCGCCGTACGCCAGTTCCGATCGAGCACTTCATACCCCAACCGTTGGTAGTGAGACGCCGCGAGCTGCTCTCCCCACCGCCCCCGAGCAATGTGGGAACGGTCGATGCCGTCCTCGCCGCGCCCAGAGGGCCGATCCGATGAGTTGTTCCTGGTGGCGCGCATGACTGCCCTTCGTCGTGAAGTGATGACGAGGGCCCGCACACGGGCCGAGTGAGGTGCGGCTCACCGCACCGAAAGCGTCGCCCGAAGCGACGCTGCGGCTCAGAAGTCGCGCTTCTCGCGGATCTTGGCAGCCTTGCCCTTGCGATCCCGCAAGTAGTACAGCTTGGCCCGACGCACGTCGCCACGCTTGACGAGTTCGATCTTCTGAACGGTCGGGGCGTGCAACGGGAACGTGCGCTCGACTCCGACGCCGTAGCTCAGCTTGCGGACCGTGTAGGTCTCCTGCAAGCCGCCGCCCTGGCGACCGATGACGTCACCCTGGAACACCTGCACACGCTCTTTGCCGCCCTCGACGACGCGGACGTGCACCTTGAGCTCGTCGCCCGCCTGGAAGTCGGGGATGTCGTCGCGGAGCGAATCGTTGTCGATGAAGTCGGTGGCTTGCATGGCGTCTACCTGCTGGTGAAGTCGAAATGGGCCCGCAACCGGCGGGTCGCTGGCATGGCTCTCCTCTCGGGAGAGGCCGCTCAATGATACGGGTCCGCGGGGAACTCTTCCAACAGCTTGCGCTCATCGTCGGAGAGAGGTCCGCGCCGCTCGATGAGGTCGGGACGCTCACGAAGCGTTCGGTGGAGACGTTGCGCAGTGCGGTACCGCTCGATTCGAGCGTGATCTCCACTCCGCAAGACATCGGGAACCGTCCACCCGCGATACTCCGCAGGGCGCGTGTACTGGGGCTCTTCGAGGAGTCCGGAGGCTCCGAAGCTCTCCGTGACCGGGCTGGCGGCGTTGCCCATCGCGCCGTCACGCAACCGCGTCACCGCTTCGATGACGAGGCATGCCGCGACCTCTCCCCCGCTGAGCACCACATCTCCGATACTCATCTCGGCATCCACAAGGTGCCGAACGACACGGTGGTCAACGCCCTCGTAGCGGCCACAGAGCAGGCTGAAACCGCCGGTCGTGTCCGCCATCGCCGCGAGCTCCTCCGCGGCGGGTTGATCGAATCGCCGCCCTCCGGGGCTCAGCAGTATCAATGGTCGAGGCGGATCGATTGCTTCGACCGCGTCGAAGATCGGCTCGGGCTTCATCACCATGCCGGCTCCCCCACCGAAGGGAGCGTCGTCGACCGTGCGGTGGACGTCCGCGGTCTGTTCGCGGATGTCATGGCACCGCAAGTCGAGCAGCCCGCTCGTGCGGGCCTTGCCGAGCAGGCTCTCAGAACAGAAACCGTCGACCAGACCGGGAAACAGCGAGAAGACGTCGATGCGCACCGGCGGCTCGATCAGTCGTCGTTCAGCTCGAACAAGCCATCGGGGACATCGACATGGATCGCGTCGGCCTCGACGGACGTGATGAAATTCGAAGGGACCAGTGCGCCGGAGTCCAACTCGAGGATCTCTGCAGCTGGGTTCGCGAGGATCGTGACACAGCGTCCTCGCTCGACGCCGTCTTGATCGACGACCTGCTTGGAGATCATCTCGTGGACCCAGATCGCGTCCGGGTCGTCGATCGGCTCGGCGAAGAGCTCGACATTGATCCAGCGATCAGCCTGGGTTCGATCCTCGAAGGCATCGAAGCGGGCGATGATCCGGCCGTTGCCGAGCACTCGACTCGACTCCACGGTGATGATCCGGTCCCGCGCATGAAACCGAGCTCCCGGAGCAACTCGTTCGCGACGATCCGTGGTCAGCTGAACGAAGATGTCGCCCTTCAGACCGTGGGGTCGGCGGAGGTGTCCAATGGACAACCACCCATCGGGCGGCGTCGTGGATGAACTCTTGGGAATGGCTGCCTCAGTCGAGGAATTCGATGTCGATCTCGACATCGTCTTTGCTGGCAGCTGCACGTGTGACGGTGCGGATGCTGGCAGCGGTACGCCCGCGGCGACCGATGACTCGACCGAGGTCGCCGTCACCGACGCGAACGTTCAGCGCTGCACGCTGGCCAGACTCGTCGACTTCGACCGTCACCTGGTCGGGATCGTCGACGATCGACTTGACGATGTGCTCGAGAACGGCGACTGCGGTCGGTGCGAAATCGCTCACTTCGAGGCCTTGGAGGCTTCGAACTGCTCCTGGGCGCCGGAGATCTTGATGATCTTGGCGACGCGCTCGGTCGGCTGTGCGCCTTCGGAGAGCCACTTGACGATCTTGTCGTTGTCGACGTTGATCAGCGAGGGCTCTTCGCGCGGGTTGTACTGGCCCAGAATCTCGATGAAACGGCCGTCGCGAGGCGAACGGGCGTCCGCCGCCACGATGCGGTACTGGGGTTGCTTGGTCTTGCCCACTCGGGTGAGGCGCAGCTTGACTGCCATCGTTGATCGTCACTCCTGGATCGTCTTGAGAACGTCGCAAGGTTAGCGCCCACAGATCGGTTCCCCTCCAGGTCCTCGGCGGCGCACGTCACGCTGGGGTTCGAGCACTCACGGCGTCTCGCACTCGTTGTTTGGCGGTCGCGAGGTCTGGCACTCGTCGTTCGACCGCTCCGGAGACAGAACAGAAGACAAAGCGACATTCCACGACGTCGAGTCCGGTCGACGCTTCCAATGCCACTGCGTATGCCGCTCCCTGCAGTTCGTAGCTCGCCACCTTGGCATCGATCGCTGCCGGGGTCGTTGCTTCGTCGGTCTTGTAGTCGACGATCACGAGCCCCTCGGGCGTGGTGACGAGCAGATCGACATAGCCCTCGACCACGACCTCACCGAGTGGAGCGGCCACGTACAGCTCGCGGTGGCTTCCGTGCTCGACCGCCAGGGCAACCGCATCTGACGCCAAGGCCGAACGGACCAGCGCTTCGACCGTGTCGACCGCGTCGTTGATCGCTTCGAGATCACACTGGCGAGCCACGAGCTCACGCACGTTGGCGGGATCCCTGAAATCGACGTGTTCGAGGGTGGCATGCACCGCGCGGCCGATCGATGAGCCAGCGCGCCCCTTGCGTCGGGCAATCGGCTGCGAACGATCGGGGAGCCCGTTCTCCGCCTCACCGGTGCGCGTGTCGTCGTCCACATCGGTGATCGACGCGTCCACCGTTGCTGCGATCGCTGTTGCCGACATCGCCGACGGCGTGTCGTACGGGGCCAACACCTCACGACGCGTAGCAATCCACTCGGCTCGACGGTCGAAAGCGCTGGCAGGATCGAGAGGCGCCGCCTCCCCCGTCATCGAGGATGATGCTGGGCTTCCCGAAGCGGACAACGACGACACGTCGTACGGTCGGCACAGATCCCCACGTTCCGCAGCAAACGCCGCCAGACGAGTGGCGTAGGTGGCGCCCGGGTCACGGCTTGTCTTGTGATGCCCCGAGACCACGAGGTGATCGCGAGCGCGTGTCGCTGCGACGTAGAGCAATCGAAGCTTCTCGTGCTGGCCCATCTCCTCTTCGAGGTCAGCACGTGGCTGGTGCGCTGCGGTGGCGACACCGCCGCGCAGCTTCACCTCCGGCGGGCCGGTCTCGTTCCACAGCACGCTGACCCCTCCCCGGTTCCCCGCGGCCTTCGTGGTCAACCCGGACAGGATCGTGATCGGGAACTCGAGGCCCTTCGAGCCGTGGACCGTGAGGATTTGCAGTGCCTCCTCGTCGGTCTCCGGCAACATCGGTTCGTGCACACGTGCCCCGTCGGCGCTCTGCAGTGACGCCCAGGCGAGAAACGATCGCAGGTCACCACCGTTCGATTCTTCGAACGAACGCGCCTGATCGAGCAAGAACCGCAACCGGCGCCACACCTCTACTGGACGCAAGTCTCCGTACGCCAGGAGAAACGCTCGCCGATCCCGAATCACGCGGTCCATCAGCTGTGCAGGGCTGGACCACCAACGTTCATTCCACAGTTCGCGGAGATGGGCCAAAGCAGCGACCACCGGGTGGCCCGCGTCGAAACCTTCGGGTGTGGCCGCTCGGAGGTCCCAACGGCGGTGCGCACGGTGGTACGTGAAGAGGTCGACATCCGAGCATCCGTACAGCGGAGATCGCAAGGCCGCAATGAGGCTCAGCGTGTCGTTTGGGTCGTCGACAGCGCGAAGCACATACAACAGGTCGCGCACCTCTTGCGTGTCATACACCAGCGTGCCGGTCGCCAACCGGTACGGCAGGGTCCGGTGGTCGAGCGCGTCGCGCAGGAACGGCAACGACGTCCGCGTCGGGATGAGAATGGTGATGTCGCTGAGCCGACCGCCACGCCAGTCACCGGTCGCCTCGTCCTGGACCGGCCATCGATCGGGGTTCGCGACCACATCCGCGACGATGCGTGCGACGTCTTCGGCCTCGGCTTCACGCAGCACACCGGCCTTCACCTTCGGATCCGGATGCTCACCTCCGAACACCATCGGACGGTGGTCGGCCCCGGATTCGGACTCACGCCACGCGCTCAGCGGCTCGTACTTCGGTTGCGCTCCGGGGATCTCCTCGTCCATCACCTCGGCGAACACCGCATTGACCCACTCGATGACCGGTCGCACGGTGCGGAAATTCGTTCGAAGCTCGACAGCGCCGTGACCGACCCCGAAGGCGTCGCGCGCCGCCAGGAACAACTGGATGTCAGCACGCCGGAACCGGTAGATCGACTGCTTTGGATCACCGACGAAGAACAGACGACCGCTCGGGACCGGATGATCTTGCCATCGAGTCGGCTGGTCGTCTGCCGGCTCGGCGGCGATCAACGACGCCACTTCGATCTGGATCGGGTCGGTGTCTTGGAACTCGTCGAGCAGGATGCGCTGGTACCGCTCGTGCAGAGCACGACGCACTTCCGGCTTACGACGCAGCACCTGGCGAGCCAACACGAGGAGATCGTGGAACTCGAGGCCACCGTCAGCCTGTCGCTCACGGGCGGCATCGAGTACCTCGCCCGCAGTGAGACGCATCAGTTGGTCCACGACGGCAATGCCAGCGTCATCGAAGACCGATGCTGCGGCGGTGTTCACCTCGTCGATCAGATCTTTGATCTCCGCCGTATCGCAGCCCCACGCCCCCTTCTTTCCCCCGACGCCGCGCCCCCAGATCTTCCTGCCCGAAGACGCTCCCTGCAGTCGCTTTCCGATCGCTCGCAGCTTTTGGTGAGGATTGGTGATGGCCACGAGCGAGCGCATCGACGGCAGGCACTTCTCGACGATGTGGACACACAGCTTGTCGGCAGGGTCGGTGCAGGTCGGAACCACCGCCTCTAGCCGCTCGACGGCCGCGTCGAGGTCACCGAACTCGATGGGGCTCAGCGGCACCACGTGTTGCGGATCCAGCTCATCGAGGCGGTCCCAGTTCTGGCTGAAGTTCGCTGCAACCTCTTTGAACGACGCCTGACCATTCCACCTCGGTTGAAGTGGGATCTCCATGAGCGCAGCCCGGTAGAGCAGCTCCTCACAGTCGGCACGTTCATGGAGGCGATCGACGAACCGCTCCCAGCGACGTTCGTTCGCCAGTTGCGACGACACCTCGTCGAGCACCGTGACCCGAGGCGGGAGGTTCGCTGCGACCGAGAACTCGCTCAGAATCCGGCTCGCGAACCCATGGACCGTGGAGATCGCTGCCATGTCGGCATCGGAGACGGCCTCACGACACAGCGCTCGAGTGTCCTCCGCTGTCTCTGTGTCTGCGATGCGCCGCTCGAACGCAACTCTAATGCGAGACTGCAATTCGGTCGCAGCGGCTTCGGTGAACGTGATCGCTGCGATATCGGACAGCGGCACCCTCCGCTCCAGGACGGTGTTCACGATTCGCCCGACCAATTGCGTGGTCTTGCCGGTGCCGGCTCCGGCCTCGACGAAGAGCGTCTCCCCCAGGCCGGTCTCCGAGATGAGCTCCCGTGCAGCCTGATCGACCGGCTCCCTCATGACGCGTCTCCATCGGCCCGATCAGGTGGCGTCAGCGCGAGACGAACCTGCACCTCTGGCGCGGTCGACTTGGCCTCCGCCTGTTCTCCTCGGTTGCGGACGCATACGGCGTCGTAATCGCAGAACGAACACGCTTCGTTGGTCTGACGGAACGTGTTCCACTCGCCCGGCGCAGCCGCGAACACCCCACGGTCGATTCCCGTGGTGATCGCATCGAGCACCTCGTGAAATCGTTCACGGAGCTCCTGCTTCCATTCGTAGCCACGGCGCTTCTGACCCTCGGATTCGACCATCCAGTACGCAGCCGCCGCTGATTCCAGCCCGGTGTGACGCAGTGCGCCTTCGGAGTACATCCCGAGTTGCAACGTCGTGCCGCCGACGAACGGGTCGGCGATCAACTGGTCGTACTTCGCGCCCTTTCCGGACTTGTAGTCGCTCACGATCACACGGCCGTCGATGGTCGTATCGACGCGGTCGATGAGTCCTCGCATCGCGAGCCGACGCCCGCTTGCGAGTTCGATCTGCACCGGCTCTCCCGTCGACACGCCCAAGTCGAGTTCGACGCTGCGAGGCGTTGCCAGGTGCGACCGACGGAAGTCGTCATCTGCGGCAACGAACCGGTCGAGTGCGTCGCTGAGGTCATCGCGTTGCACGCGCCAGTTGATCGGTCGACCGGTCTTGCCGCTCGCTTCGTATTCGTCGGCGACTTCCCCGGCGATCGCGTGCAGGCGGGCTCTCGAAGCATCCGTCCACGGCTCGTCCGGCTCGGGAGCACCTTCTTCGATCGACGTCTGGATGAAGCGCTCGAGCACGACGTGGATCAATGACCCGCGGTCGAGCGCCGACAGCTCGTCGGTGCGTTCGGGATCGTCGCGATCGCTCACGTCGAGGACGTAGCGCATGAAGTACTTCAGCCCACACGCCGCCCAGGTCTCGAGGCGCGAGGGCGACACTGGTCGATCGCCCAGCGACGTGTCGACCGTCGCAAGGTTGCCGTCGAACTCGGTGAAGTCCGCGCTCGCCCGCGCTCGTTGTAGCTCGAACCCACGACCGACAAGCGCCGCAAGCGGATGGTTGACCGGATCCGCACGCTCGTTCGCGAGCGCAACGAGATCACGCTCTTCCAGCGACGCTGCCATTCCGCTCTGCGCAATGCCGCTCGCGAACGACGAGATCGTCTGCACGACATCGCTCCCGAGCGATTCGAAGTCGGTGGCATGCACCGTTGCACCGGCGAGGCTCGACGCCGAATCGAGCAGCCAGCGGGACGGCAGCGACTGCCGACTCGAGCGCAGCGACCCTCTCGGGAACGAGATGGTTCGGCGGCCCTCCGGGGCGGCGGCGAGCGCGGCGAGGAATGCCCGGTGCTGGTGGTGGAGCCGAGCCGACTTCGACTCGAGCTGGTCGAGCGAACTGATCCTCACCTGCTCGGGCAGGATGGCGTCGTCTCGGCGCGGCACGGGCAGCATCCCTTCTGCGGCACCGACGACGAACACCGCGTCGAGGTCATGGCCGACCGCGGAGGCGATGGGTCCGTACATCACGCCGTGACCGAAGCGCCCTCGGCGGCCCCTCGACACCTCGAGTTCGCTGCGAAGCGCACGGGTGAAGACTGCGGTCGACGGAGACGGCTCGATGTCATCGAGCGCTGCGAGTCGAGCGAGAGCCGCGTCGACGCGGCCGTACGCCTCCTGCTCGGGCTCAGGCCAGGCACTGTGCTGATGCTCGGGACCGAGCAGACGCTCCAGGAGCTCCCTGGCTGCCGCACTCTTGTCGGCCCAGGTCTCGGCGGTACCGACAGCGCGAACACCTCCTGCCGTGTGATCGATGAACTGCTGCAGGCGAGGAATGTCGTGGATGCGGTCGGTCAAGGACCGATGCCAGCGGGCGGTCCGCTCGTCCGCCGGGTCCAGCTCATCGAGTTGCTCATGCGTGAGCGCCAGATACCGCTCGAGCTTGGCGCGCCAGTCGGCGAGGTCTGCAACGACACCTGCCTCTCGACTCAGTTGATCCCATGCGGTCGGGCGGACGCGCTCGTCTGCCGACCGGAGCGGACCGGCGCTGACGAGCGCCATGACCCGATCGCGACGCCACCGCTGTGCAGGGAGTTCCAACGCCGACAGCAACACGCGCCCTGCGACGGTCTCGGCAAGCTGGCGGGGGTTGGGGCCATTGGACGCAATCTCTGCGGCGTCCAGCTGCTGCTCGATGATGCGCACGTACGGGTCCGGCGTTGGGAAGAAGATCCCGATGCGATGTGGAGCAACACCGTCCGCCACGAGTTGCAAGATGCGCGAGCTGACCTCGCGGATCTCTTCAGCGGCGTCGGTGACGGACACGATCTGGTCAGCCGTTGCGACCGCTGGGGCCTCGGCGTCCGCCGAGCTGCTCGGAACTGGCACTCCGGCAACGCCACAGGTGCGCCACACCGCCTCGTCAGCGGCGACGACACCCGACACGCCGACGATCACCGAGCTAGAGGACGCATCGGACAACACGCGCCCTACGAAGTCGGCCAGCGCAGCGCTCGAGGGCGTGGGGAGATACCACACGACGTGCCCGAACGACTCCATCCGCTGAGCAAGGTCGTGGCGGCCGGACGCGGCGACTGCGAGGTCTCGTTCCGTGTGGAACGCGCCGAGGTGACCAGCGATGGACCTGTAGAAGCCGACGGCGAGCGTCGCTGCCGTGGACCCTTCATCGATGATCGACTCGAGGGCGGCCTCGTCGACATTCGACAGGTCGGCAAACAGCCCGGCAAGGGCTTGCTCGGTCGCCTCGTGCTGTGCGACGGGCCCGTACGGGCCCGGGTCCGTGGCCAGGGCACGGCGGACTGCCGCCCCGAGCACCGGATTGGTGATGGGGCGAGAATCGAGCAACAGGTCGGCAGCCACGTGCTCGACCAGTTGAAAGGGAGTGACGAACGAGACGTTCGCGAGACCTCGACGTTTCCCGACGCGCAGCGCGTCAGACCCGACCAGACGACGGACCGAGAGTCCGACGAAGTTGCTCGGGACGATGACCGTGACCGGCGCCAACGGGTCATCTCGCTGGACCCCGGCGATCACCGAGATCAGCGCCTCCGTGGCGGGGCGCCCGTACGGGACGAACGTCGTCGATTCGATCACGCTGTCGACAGTACCGAGGGGGTATGTCAAGCGAACGCGGCAGCGTCAGCGCTGCAGGCCGGGGATGCCGGGCATCCCTGGTGTTCCGGGCAGGCCGGGGATGTCCATGCCGCCCTCCTCGAGATTCAACCCTGGGGGCAGGCCCTTGGGACGCTTGGGTCCCTTGCCCTTCTTCCCCTTCTTGCCGCCCGGCATGCCACCGCCGAGCACGCCCATCTTCTTCATCATCTTCTGCATCTCGTCGAACTGCTTGACCAGTCGGTTGACATCGCCGACCTGCGTGCCCGACCCCGCTGCGATGCGCTGACGACGGCTGCCGTTGATGACCTTCGGGAACGTGCGCTCCTCCATCGTCATCGAGCGGATGATGGCTTCGATCGGCTTCAGGTCATCGTCGGAGATGTCGGCGTTCTTCAGTTCCTTCGGGATGCCGGGCATCATCGACATGATGTTGCCGAGCGAGCCCATCTTCTTGATCTGCTGCATCTGATCGAGGAAGTCGTCCAGCGTGAACTGGCCGTCCATCATCTTCTGCGCGGCCTCTTCGGCCTCGTGCTGTTCGAAGGCACGTTCGGCCTGCTCGATCAAGGTGAGCATGTCGCCCATGCCCAGGATGCGACTGGCCATTCGGTCGGGGTGGAACTGCTCGAACTCGTTGAGCTTCTCACCCGTCGATGCAAACGCGATCGGGCGTCCGATGACTTCCTTGACCGACAGCGCGGCGCCACCACGTGCGTCACCGTCCATCTTGGACATGATGACGCCGTCGATCTGCAGCGTCTCGTGGAACGCCTCAGCGGTCTGCACGGCGTCCTGACCGGTCATGGCATCGATGACAAGGAAGGTGTAGTCAGGATCAACGGCACCCGAAATCAGGCGGACCTGCTCCATCATCTCCGAGTCGATCGACAAGCGGCCGGCCGTGTCGACGATCAACACGTCCTTGCCGAGCCGCTTGGCCTCTTCGAGACCCTGGTGTGCGGTGAGGATCGGGTCTTCCGGGTCCGAGTACACCGGCACGTCGATCTGCGCACCGAGCGTGCGCAGCTGTTCGACCGCTGCGGGACGCTGCAGGTCGGCACCGACGAGCAGCGGTTGACGGCCCTGCGACTTGAACCAGGAGGCGAGTTTCGCCGAGTTCGTCGTCTTACCGGAACCCTGCAAACCCGCCATCAGCACCACGGTCGGCGGCTTCGAGGAGAACTGGACCGACAGTGTCTCGCCGCCGAGCGCCCGAGTCAGTTCGTCGTTGACGGCTTTGACGACCTGTTGGCCTGGGTCGAGTGCCTTGGAGCGAGTGGCGCCGATCGCATGCTCGCGAATGCGGTTGCACACCGACCGCACGACGGTCACGTTGACGTCTGCCTCGAGGAGCGCCGAGCGGATCTCCTTCATGACCTCGTCGACATCCGCCTCGGTCAGGCGGCCTTTGCCACGGATCTTCTTGACGATGCCTTCGAGGCGCCCGGAGAGATTGTCGAACATACGGCTCAGAGGCTACCGGCCGGGTCGCAACAGACCTGGGAGCGGTGCTGAGACGCGGACTCCGCCGGTCGAGGTCTCAGCGTTCGAAGAGCGCGTTGACGAAGTCGTCGGGATCGAACGGGATCAGGTCCCCGATGGTCTCGCCGATACCGACCAGCTTCACGGGGATGCCGAGGTCGGTCTCGATGGCGAACACGATGCCACCCTTGGCTGACCCGTCGAGCTTGGTGAGTACGACGCCGGTCACGTCGGTGGCGTCGTTGAACTCCTTGGCCTGGATGAGGCCGTTCTGCCCGGTCGTCGCATCGATCACCAGCAACGTCTCGGTGACCTGGCCCGCACCCTTTTCGGCGACCCGTCTCACTTTTTTCAGCTCATCCATCAGGTTCGACTTGGTATGAAGGCGGCCGGCGGTGTCGGCCATCACGAGGTCGACGTTCTTCGATGCGGCGCGTTCGACGCCATCGAAGATCACCGAACTCGGGTCACCACCTTCGGCACCACGAACGAACTCGGACCCGGATCGTTCGGCCCACGTGTTGAGTTGCTCTGCGGCTGCGGCGCGGAATGTGTCACCTGCGGCGAGGAGCACGCTGCGGCCGTCGATCGTTTGTTGGTTGGCCAGTTTTCCGATCGTCGTGGTCTTGCCGACTCCGTTGACGCCAACGAACATCCACACGTTCGGCTCGCTGTCTCCACGCGCTTCGAAGTTGAGCGCACGGTCACTCCCTCGGAGCCGACTCGCCATTTCTTCTTGAAGGCCGTCCAGCAGTGCCTCGGGTTCGGTGATCTCCTTCGCCTTCACCTTGGCGCGGAGTCCGTCGAGGAGTTCATCGGTGATGCCGACGCCTACGTCGGCTCGCAGCAACGCTTCTTCGAGATCTTCGAAGCTCTCATCGGTGATGCCGCTCCGTCCGAGAACTCCCGAGATCGCGCCGGCAAAGGTCGATCGGGCCTTGGCGAGACGTTCACGAAGCGTTCCCGGCGCCGGCTCGGGTTCGACCTCGACGACATCGGACTCAGCTTCATCGAGCTCTGCTTCCGCTTCGGCTTCGGCGGCCTCGCGTTCCTCGAGGATCGTGCCGCTCTTGGCCGCAACTGCGTCACGCGACGCACGCTCGACGGGAGGTGCAGTCGGTGGCAGGGCAGTCCCCCCACGACGATTCGCGACGACAACGCCCACGCCGAACACGAAGACGAAGGCGAGCAGTACGAGCAGACCGATTTCAACAGCACCCATTGCTGCTTGACGCTACCGCTCTCGGGCCCACGCCGGTCCGTCCACCACCTCACCTCCCACCCTTCGTTCGCGAATGTGGAGGGATCCAGACGGCTGGCGCAAGGATTCCTCCACATTCCGGTTGAAACGGACCAGTCCGGCGAGGAGCGAGGGCTCCAACAATGTGGAGGGACTGGCGCACGCACTCCTCCACATTCGGGCCGGACACCCACATGGCCGGAGCAATGTGGAGGGATCGTGACGCCAGACGTGCGGATCCCCCACAATTCCGGGCGGAGTCCGGTATGCGGGCGACCGGTGGGTGTGGCGGGCGGGCCCGCGGGACGTAGCGCCGGACTAGGCGTCGAGCGGCAACTGCGAGGTCTCGGTGCGTTCGGTGACGACCTTCGACGAACCACCGGGCTGCATCGACACGCCGAGGAGACAATCACCGGCTTCCATCGTGCGCTTCTGGTGCGATACGACGATCAGCTGTGCGTCCTTGCGGAACTCCTGGATCAGGCCGAGGAAGCGGTGCAGGTTGACGTCGTCGAGCGCCGCCTCGACCTCGTCCATCACGTAGAACGGCGACGGACGCGAGCGGAACACGGCAAACAGGTAGGCCAACGCGGTGAGTGACCGTTCGCCACCCGACAACAACGACAGCTTCTTGACGTTCTTGCCCGACGGCTTCGCCTCGACCTCGATGCCCGTGTTGAGCAAGTCGTCGGGGTGCGTCAGCTTCAACGCTCCCTTGCCGCCGGGGAACAGCAACCCGAACAGCTCGGTGAAGTTGCCTGCGACATCGGCAAACGCCGATGCGAAGACATTCTGGATCTCTGCGTCGACCGCGGCGATCACACGCGAGAGTTCGCGACGCGTCGAGCGGACGTCTTCCAATTGCTCTTCCAGGAACGTGTGCCGAGTCTGCAACTCGTTGAACTCTTCCAACGCCAATGGGTTGATCGGGCCGAGCAGTCGGAGCTCGCGTTCGAGCTCGCGAACGCGACCCGCTGGAGATGCTCCTTCGGGGATCTCCGGCATCTGAGCGGCCTCTGCGACCGCCGGTTCGATGTCGAGGTCGCGACGCAGGGTCTCGATCGACGTCTCCAATCGCAGCTTCGCCTCGGCCTCTTCGATCTCTGCCTTGCGGGCGCGTTCCCTGGTGACGTCGAGCGACTGCTCCTTCTCGGAACGATCCCGACGAAGTTCGTCGAGCTCGGTGGTCAGGCCGCGAACCTCGTCGCTCTGCTTACGACGGGTCTCGACCAGTTCGCTGTGATGCGCCTCGACGACAAGTTGGTGACCGCCGACGATCTCGGCGAGCTGATCGATCGCATTCATCGCTCGCTCGATGACCACCCGCTGATCCTCGGCCGCAGCTCGCGCCTCGGCGTCGGCCTCGAGTCGTCGCTCCGTCTCGGCGATGCGCCGCTCCAAGATCTGACGATGCTCGATCAATCCCGCGTTGCGGACTTCGAGATCCTTGCGCTTCGAGGCCAGCGCCGCCGCTCGCTTCTCGAGCTCGGCTCGCATCTCGCCTCGGGCGCGGGCCGCTTCTGCTTCGGCCTGCTCGTCCGATTCGAGCGCAGGAAGCAGCGCCTCGAGTTCGTCGACTCGCTGCTGTTCGCGAGTGGAGTTCTCGGCTCCCTCTGCGACCGTGCGTTCCAGTCCTTCGAGCTCGGTCTGGATTTCGCGGCGTTCGCCCTGCGCTCGGGCGAGCCCCTCGGAGGCCGCGGTCAATCGTGCGTCGTTCGCGTCGAGACGGCGGCTGATCTCGTGTTCCGTCGAGCGCGCCAGCTTCAGCGCCTCCTCGGCCCCAGCGAGCTTCGTGGAAGCAACGTCGAGTTGAGCCGCCGCCGCTTCGGATTGCTCGGTCGCCTCATCGAGCGCAGCAGCGGTTGCACCAGAACCCGCCGCGCCGATACGCCAGCCGCTGAGTCCGAACCGATCTCCGGCTTCGGTGACGATGACCGCGTCGGGATGGGCGATCGCTGCATCCAGTGCGTCGGAGACGTCATCGATGCGAACAGCAGAACCGAGGAGGCCGTCGAGCAGCGCGCTCACGTCGGACTTGCTCGATCGGGCGTGGGGACGCACGGCATCGCCGACCGACAGCGACGGCTGGGCGACGAACTGTGCGCCGAGTGCGATCACGGCGCCACTCGTGTCCGAACTCCGGAGCGCGTCGAGGGCAGACCGGGCCGCACCGGGGTCCGACACCACGACCGCGGTCAGCGATTCCCCGAGCGCAGCCTCCACGGCTGGCTCCCATCCCGCATCGATCTCGATCAGGTCGAGCAGCGTGCCGAGCACACCGTCGACGCCTTGAAGGCGCTCGGCACCAGCACGTGCGTGCGCTGCATCGAGGGCTTGCTGCAGCGCTTCGACACGAGCTGTTGCGGTCGACGCGGCGTCTCCAGCCTCTGCGCGCTGTGCTCGTGCCGCCTCGACGGCAGCCTCGGCGGCAGCGAGGGCGTCTTCGGCGGCCGCCATTTCGTCGAACAGCGGCCCTTCGACGACCCCGGCCTCTTCGCACTCGGCACGGAAACGGCTCGTCTCCTCGTCGACGAGCTTGAGTCGCTCGGCCAAGGAATCTCGTCGGCTCGTCGCACGACGCAGATCGCCCAGTGTCCGCTCCAACGCGGACTTGATCGAGCGTGCTTCACCGCGAACCTCCGCAGCCGCGCTGGCCGCTTTCGCCGCTGGCTGGTCGGTACCGACGGCTTCGAGCATCTGGGCGCGCTCGCTCTTGAACAGTGCCTCTTCGGCATCCAGCTCGTTCGCAGCTGGCTCGAAGGTCTCGAGCTCGGCCACGACGTCGACGAGCTCGGTAGCGAATCGCGCTCCGTCGGCTTCGAGGTTCGCGACGACGCCTGCGTCGATGAGCTGACCCTTATCGCGCTCGAGCGAGCGACGACGCTCCACGAGCACGGCCGACAAACCACGGGCACGCTCACGGAGCTGTTCGACCTTGACGAGTTTGTCGCTGACGTCGCTCGCTCCGCGCGCCGACAACTGCGCCTCGATCGCCATCACCGAGGTGTCGAGCGCCGCCAGTGCGGTCTTCAGCTCGGCCTCAGCACTCGAGCTGTCGAGCTTCACCGATGCGAGCGATTCGAGCTTCGTGCGCAACCCGGCGATTTCACGACCGGCAACGAACGTCTTCAGCTCGGTCAGCTCCACGATCAACGAGCCGTGCCGTTCCGCGGCCTTGGCCTGTCGCTCGAGCGGACGCAGCTGCCGACGCACCTCTCGGAGCAGGTCCTGGACGCGCAGCAGGTTCGCCTCGGTGGCATCGAGCCGGCGCTCGGCCTTCTCCTTGCGCTTGCGGAATTTGAGGACGCCGGCCGCCTCCTCGATGATCGCCCGTCGTTCTTCCGGACGAGCGTTCAATACGGCGTCGATCTGCCCCTGGCTGACGATGACGTGCTGTTGGCGCCCGACCCCGGCGTCCGAGAGCATCTCCTGCACGTCGAGCAGGCGGCACCCGACACCATTGATCTGGTATTCGGACTCGCCCGTGCGGAACAGCACTCGCGTGATCGTGACCTCGTTAAATTCGACACCGAGCGTGCCATCAGCGTTGTCGATCGTGATGCTGACCTCGGCACGGCCGAGCGCGGGACGACTTGCCGTGCCCGCGAAGATGACGTCGTCCATCTTCTGGGAACGCACCGCCTTGGGCGATTGAGCACCGAGGACCCACGCCATCGCGTCCACGACATTGGACTTTCCGGACCCGTTCGGGCCCACGACGACCGTGACGCCCGGCTCGAGGACCATGTTCGTGGAATCAGCGAACGACTTGAAGCCCTTGAGGGCGAGACTCTTCAGATGCACAGCGCGAGAGATACTACCGCTGGCACCACGGGCAGAAGTGGGTGCTGCGGCCACCGCTGACCGTACGACGAATCCAGCCGCGCCCACACGTGGAGCATCGCTCCCCCGCTCGGGCGTACACACGGTGGTCGTCTTGGTAGGAGCCGCCCTCTCCCATCAGGTCGACGTACTGCGCATCACCCAGCGTGGAACCGCCTGCGTCGATCGCAGCGGTCAAGATTTCCACGATCGCTGCGTGGAGTCGCCAGGTCGCCGCTGCATCGATGGAATTGGCGGGCCGATCTGGCCGAAGACGAGCGCGGTGCAGCGTCTCATCGGCATAGATGTTGCCAATTCCAGCAATCGCGGTCTGGTCGAGCAGCAGCGGCTTGAGTGCCTTGGTCGTTCCACGCACGATCTGGCGGAGCTGTTCGCGCGGAAAGTCATCCGCAATGGGGTCGACGCCGAGGGCTGCGACCCCAGGCAGCTCCACGTCGATGCGGTCGGGCGCGTACACGACGACTTCGCCAAAGGTCCTCGGATCCACGAACCACGCTTCGCGGCCATCGTCGAGGTGCATCACGACGTGCGTATGCAATGGCCGCTCCGCCCCGCCTTCGGCCAGGAGCACCTGACCACTCATCCGCAGATGGATCATCATCGCGTCGCCGTTGTCGAGTGGGAGCAACAGGTATTTGCCCCGTCGATTCGCTGCGACCACGGTCGTGTTGCTGAGGCCGTCGATCAAGGCCTCGCGCGATGTTCGACGCACGACTCGTTCGCGCCCGACTTCAACTTCCGTGATCCGGCGCCCGACGAGATGGCGATCCAAGCCGCGTCGTACGGTCTCCACCTCCGGGAGTTCAGGCACGTTTGCTCAGCGCCTCGTACGCCATCGCTGCGGCACTCTGCTCGGCTGCCTTCTTCGAACCACCGTCGCCGGTGCCCATCTGCCGTCCGTCGACGACGACGGTGGCCGTGAAGACCTTCGCGTGGTCGGGCCCCACCGATGTCACGGAATAGCTGGGCGCGGATCTCCCGTTGCGAGCGCAGAGCTCTTGGAGCTCGGTCTTGTGATCGTGGTGCCCCGATCGATCCGAGAGTGCAGCGAGATGCGGGCCGACGAGCCGCTCGACGATGTCGAACGCGACTGCGGCACCCCCGTCGAGGTACGCCGCGGCCAGGAGCGCTTCGAACGCGTCGGACAGGATCGATGCCTTGTCCGCTCCGCCAGCCTGTTGCTCACCGTTGCCGAGCAACAACGACGGACCGAGGCGGATCTCGCGGGCGATTGCGGCCAACGCGGCTTCCTGCACGACGTTGATTCGTCGGGCGGTGAGCGCACCTTCCGAATCCTGCGGGTACCGCCGGAAGACCAGGTCGGCAACGGCCCAGCCGAGGACCGCATCACCGAGGAACTCGAGTCGTTCGTTGCTCTCGGCATCGCCGTTCTCGGCGCACCACGATCTGTGCCGGAGCGACAATTCGAGCAGCGAACGATCGACGAATCGGTAGCCGATTCGATCGCCGAGCGCGTCGAGTTCATCCTCCATCGCAGTCTCGGCCTCCTCAGGCGCGTGCTTCAAGATCAGTCGTTGGCGTTCTCGAAGACATAGTCGACGGCGTCTCGAACAGTCTTCAGGTCTTCGAGGTCCTCGTCTTCGATGCGGAAGTCGCCCGCTCGCTCGCCGACCTGCTCCTCGAGCGCCTCCACCAGTTCGATCAACGCGAGCGAGTCTGCGTCGAGGTCGTCCACGAAGGACTGGCCTTCGGAGATGGTCCCGGGCTCGATCTCGAGAATGTCCGAGAGGCTGTCGCGCACGATCCGGAGGATCTCGTCACGCTCGATCTTGTTCGCTGACATGCCGGGAGACTATCGCCAGCGGTTGCTGCGGGACGCGACTCCGACCGACCGCTGCTCAGTCGCGGGTCGCGGCGATCGCCGCTGTGATCTCAGCGGTGATGTTGTGTTCGACCATGTCTCGCGCCACCCCGATGCCGTTGCGCATCGCGTCAGCACTCGAAGATCCGTGCGAGATGATGCACACGCCGTCGACGCCCAGCAGGATCGCTCCGCCGTACGTGTCCGGGCTGAGCGATGTGTAGAGCGGGAGCAGCGCCGGCATCAGTGCGTCGGCGTGTTCTTTGTACTCCGGCGCGTCGAAGGCTTCGAGCAGCGCCGAGATGACGGTCTTCATTCCACCTTCGAGCGTCTTCAAGACAACGTTGCCGGTGAAGCCGTCGGTCACGCAGACATCGACTTCGTCGGTCATGATGTCTCGACCTTCGATGTTGCCGATGAAGTTGATTCCCGGCGTCTGCGCGAGCAGTTCGTTGGTCTCCTTGCGCAGCGTGTCGCCCTTGCTCGCCTCTTCACCGATCGAGAGCAATCCGACTCGTGGATTGTCGATGTCGAATCGGTGATGGGCGAAAATCGAGCCCATCTGCGCGAACTGCACGAGCCAGTCGGCTTGAACTTCGGCATTCGCTCCGGCATCGAGGAGCACGGTCGGCGTCGAGCCTGGCACCGGTATCGGCGTTGCGATCGCGGGGCGCTTGACGCCCTTGATTCGCCCCATGCGGAGGAGTGCGGCAGCCATCGTGGCACCGGTGTTCCCGGCTGAGATCATCGCGCTCGCTTTGCCGTCGCGGACGGCTTCGGCTGCTCGCACGAGCGTCGAGTCCTTCTTCTTTCGAACGCCCGCCGCCGGATCGTCGTGCATCCCGATGACTTCGGATGCCTCGATCAAGGCGAGAGTGCCGCCTGCGCCGTCACGTCCCTCGAGGTCGGCCGGGCCGACCAGGACGACGGGAATGCCATCGGCAACGGCGGCATGGGCGCCGCCGAGATTGGGTGCAGGAGCGTCATCGCCGCCCATGGCGTCGATCGCAACCGGCAACATGTCAGACATGTGCGTCAATGGACGCAGGTCAGCTGACGTCGATGGCGTACCGGTCGCGGTACCAACCGCACGAACCACACACGGTGTGCGGGGTCTTCGCTGCGCCGCACTTGGGGCAGACGCTGCGTGCAGGAGCCTTCAGCTGCCACGCGCTTGCGCGACGGCTGCGGGTCTTCATCTTGGAAGTCTTCTTCTTCGGGACAGCCATCGTTCGCTCTCGTTCTCGTCAATCTCGCTGTATCGACCGCCGGCGTCGCGCAATGTGCGCAACGGCTCAGGTCATTGGGTCGGTCGTCAGGGCCGCATCACGATATCGGGTCGCGAGGTCGCTCCAACACGTGCGCACGGAGCGTGACACCCGACCCGATCGACGGAGCCCGAGACGAAGCCGTGTCAGTCGTCCAGGACCAGTCCATCGAGCGCTGCCCAACGATGGTCCTTCACCTCGGTGTCACAGTCACAGCTGCTCGTGTTGCGGTCGATGCCGCACTTCGGGCACAAACCGGCGCAGTCCGACGAGCACTGGCGTTCGTCGTCGAGTTCGAGCAACGCGGCCTGACGAGCGGTCGGAGCCAGATTCAGCTGGTTGTCGAGGATGGGGTACGCATCTTCGTCGATGACGTCGACTTGGAAGAGTTCGTCGATATCGGCCACAGCGACCCCGGTCAGGTCCTGCAGACACCGGCGACACGGTGCAGCCCACGGTGCGCGAACTTCTCCGCGCACGACGATGCCGTCGTTCATCACGGTCAGCAGCACGTCCACATCGACTTCGCCATCCAGCGACGCGTGCTCGACATCGAGGTCCGAGCCCGACACGGTGACCTCGACGGGCTTCGTCGCTCCAGGCTGACGCAACAGCTCGACGGCGTTGATCCGCAGCTCCCGGGTGCCCGTTGACTCCATGATCCCAACCTACCGACGAGAACCGATCAGCCGAGCCACTCAACGCTCACGCCCGCGCAACAGTCGAAAGGCTGCTGCGAATCCAAGTCTCTTGAGCGGTGATCAGATCGTTCGAGGTCAAGGAAGCATGAACCCGAGTTGCCTCTGGGCAACGAGCGGTGAGGGCTGACGCAGAGATCGGGCGATCTGGCGCCGCTCAAGCTTCTTGGTCGAAGAAGCCGTGGGTGTCGTCGTCTTCGGGAACCGCTGCTGCGACCTCGCCACCGCCGATCGACAACCGTTGACGGCCTGCGTGCACGGTCTTTCCGAGCTTGTCGAGCAGGATCTCGAACGATCCGAGACGCTGGTCGAGGAAATCCTCGGTTTCGTGCTTGAGGCGGCGCGAGTCGCCTTCGGCGGTCTCCATGACCTGGCGCGCCCGCTGTTCGGCGGCGCGAACCACTTCGGTGCGCTGCACCATGCGTTCCGCTCGAACGCGTGCGGCTTCGAGCAGCTCGTCGGCTTCGCGGCGCGTCTTGGCGACGAACTCTTGCCGCTCCTTCAGCATCCAGCGCGCTTGGCGAAGCTCGTCAGGCAAGCGGTTGAGGGACTCTTCGAGGAGTTCGATGATCTCGTCGCGGTCGATACGAGGCGACGACGACAACGGCATGGTCGGAGCGGTCGCCACGATGTCGATCGCTCTGCGCAGCAACGTTTCTGCGTCACCGACGAAGTTGCTCGCCGCACCTGCGTGCGAATAGTCGTCATCGTCGACAACGTCGTCGTAGTGATCCTGGGGGCGCGGATCGTCGTACCGGGGGTCGTGTCGATCGTCGTGCTGGTCGTAGGTCATCGGTACTCAGTTCTGCTCACGGCTCGCCGCCCTCCGGCTCAGTGCTTCGCCCACCGCCGCGGGGACGAGGTGGGCGACGTCGCCACCGTAGTTGGCGATCTCTCGCACGAAGCGGCTACTCACGAAACCCAATTCTGGCTGACACGGCAGGTACACGGTGCTCACGCCCGACACGGACCGATTCATCTGCGCCATCTGCTGTTCGATCTCGAAGTCGCCCGGGGTGCGCAGACCTTTCACGATGAAGTCTGCTTCGGCTGCAACGGCCGCTTGGATCGCCAACCCCGTGTGCTTCTCGATCGTGACACCGTCGAGATGCGCCGTCGCAGCCTGTGCGAGTTCGACGCGTTCGTCGACGTCGAACATGCCGGACGCCTTGGCGAAGTTGTACATGACGGCAACGACGACGTCACCGAATAGCTCGTTGGCCTGTTCGATCACATCGAGGTGACCGAGGTGGATGGGGTCGAAGCTGCCCGGATACATCACCCGAGTGCGCGAAGAGGTCTCGGACATGGAACGCGACGTTACTTGGCGTCTCGTTCGAGAAAGCTCACCCATGTTCGGCCGTATCGCTTCGAGCGGGTCGCAGTCCAGCCTTCGGGATTCGGCAGCGTCCGACCGGACTCGGCGACGACGAAGTCGGCGCGCAGGTTCGCCAGCAATTGGTCCCATCCGTCGAAGTCGTACGGGGGATCCGCGAACACGATGTCGACGTCGAGGGTGATGGCAGCCTGAATCGCGTCAGAGCGCATGATCCGCGACCGGTCACCGAGATCGAGTGTTTCGACGTTCTCCTCCAGCGCACGCAGCGCATTGCGGTCTCGTTCGACGAACGTGCAGTGCGCAGCACCTCGCGAGATCGCTTCGATGCCGACGGCGCCGGTTCCAGCGAACAGGTCGGCCACGATCGCTCCGTCGATCACGCCGGCCGAACCGAGCGCGTTGAAGACCGCTTCGCGCACCCGATCGGTCGTCGGCCGGGTCGAGGTGCCTTCGGGCGACACGAGCTTGCGACCGCCGAGTTCTCCTGAGACCACGCGCATCGGCGCACTGTACGGCGCGAGACGCCACAATGGTGCCCATGTTCGCTCCCCCGCCGCAGATCACGTGTATCGACTGCGGCGGACGGTGCTTCTTGCTGACACAGCCACGTGAAGACGGGAGCTGGGAGGCGGGTGACGCAGTCGCCTACCGATGCGAGGACTGCCTCGATCGGTGGGACCTGGTCCTCGAAGACGACGACATCGAAAGCGACGGCCGCCCCGACTGGTGAGGATCGGCGCCGGGAGCTAGCTGGAAGACGCTCGGCGAGACCAGCGCGTCCTGGGAATCTCCACGTCGACCGGTTCGGGCATCATCTCGTCCTCGTTGCGCTGCGCCCAACGTCCGTAGGCGCCAGCGCCGGGCGCCGCGCTTGCTCCGTGGAGGAGGATCGAGGCGGTGACCGTGACGGCGATGACGGCGAACAGTTGCTCCCCTGCACCCTCGATCGATTCGATCTCTTCGAGCAGCAGCAACCCGAACACGATCGATGCCAGGCCTCGTGGGCCGAACCACCCCACGAAGAGGCGCGACACCGGGGGCATGGAGGTCCCGATGAGCGAGATCCACACGGGCAACATCCGGCCGACGGTCAAGGTCATCACCGCACAGACCGCCACGGGCAGTGTGATCGCGCCCCACACCTCGGGGAGCAAGACGTTGCCGAACACGAAGAAGGCACCGATGGCGAGCAGCTGAGCAGCATCTTCGGTGAACGCGTCGAGCCGTTCAGACAACGCATGTCCCGACGATTCAGCAACGTCGACATCTCGGTCATTCGCTGCTCCGAACGATCCGAACGTGAGCCCGGCGACGAACGCAGCGATGAACGAGTTCCCCGACAGCGCCTGGGCCCCGAACAGTGCGATCATCGGCACGGCAAAGGTCGCGAGTTGTTCGAACCGAGCATCGGCCCACCCTCTGCTGTTCGCAGCTCGCAACACGGTGATCGAGAGCCCACCAACGACGACGCCGAGGCCGACTCCCCACCCGATCTGTTGCGCCACGAACCCGATCCACTGCGCCGAGCTCCGGCTCTCGTCGATCACCAATGCGGTCAGGATCGCCACCACGGGTACGACCATCCCGTCGTTGACACCCGACTCGACATTGAGCGCAAGCCGCTCTCGTGCGGGAACGCCATCGTCTTCCACGACTGCGGAACCGAGTGCCGCATCGGTCGGTGCGAGCACCGCTGCGAGGAGTGCGACTTGGGCGAGCGGTAGGTCGGGGAACAGCAGCGAGTTGACGAACGCGCCAAGGATGATCGTCAGCGGCAACCCGATTCCGAGCAAGCGGACCGGGATCGCGAGGTGCCGGCGCAGACGGCGCAGGTCGATCCGGACGGCGTCGGAAAAGAGAATGACCGCCAGCGTGATCTCGGACAGCAGGGCGATCGCTTCGGCATCGGCATCGATGTCGATCACATCTGTCGTGGCCGCAACCAGTCCGAGGGCGGTGAAGACCATCGGCATCGTGAGCGGCCACCGTTCGATCCGCATCGACACCGCAGCGAACGCGATGACGACGGCGCCGACGACTGCGATCTCTGCTGGCTCCACGACGTCGCCTGTTCAGCGACCGGACTCGAGCTTGATCCGCTTCTTCGTGGCGGCCCACCCACAGATCGGACACGTCGCCAGATCGTGGCGTTTCGCTGGGCAGTGCTCGCGCCCGAAGTAGATGATCTGGAGGTGCCGGTCACTCCACGTCGACTCGGGAAAGACCGCCTTGAGGTCGCGCTCGGTCTTCTCGACGGTCGACCCGTCGGACAGACCCCATCGGGCTGCGAGCCGATGGATGTGCGTGTCGACGGCAAAGGCTGGCACCCCGAACACGCCGCCCATCACGACCGACGCCGTCTTGTGGCCGACTCCGGCGAGCGACTCGAGGAAGTCCCAATCGCCGATGATCTCGCCGCCGGCGTCGATGATCTGGTTGGCCATCAGCCACAGGTTCTTCGCCTTCGTCGGCGCCAGGCCGACAGTACGGATGTGCTCGAGGATCTGGTCGGGGTCGAGCGCCGCCATCTTCTCCGGGGTTGGGGCGACGGCGAACAACCCCGGCGTCACCTCGTTGACCTTCTTGTCGGTCGTCTGTGCTGAGAGCGCAACGGCCACGATCAACTGGTAGGGACTTTCGTGGTCCAGCGGCACCGGCGGATTCGGATACAGCTCGTCCAGAATCTCACCGATCCGGTCTGCCTTTTCCTGACGACGCATCCGGCGAACCTACCCGGTGTCACCGCTCCTGACCGGCGTGAACCGGACGGCGACACGCCCAGTTCACGTCAGAATCACGCCTCTGCCGCACGATCGAGACCATGATGAGATCACGAGCATTCCTTGCCAGCCTCGCCGTCGTTGCCACCGCCACCGTCACCGGTGTTGCGATCCAGCACTCGGCATCGGCCACCGTGTCGTCGGGAGACCGGCCGATTCTGGTGCAGATCACTCCGTGCCGACTCGCCGACTCCCGTCCGGCGGCACCTGTCGGACCTCAGGTCGGCCAGATCGGGGCGGGACAGACGGTCACGTACGACACGCAGGCAGCGACCGAGGACTGCGCCGGGTTGATTCCGGCGGACGCTGTCGGGCTTTCACTGAACGCAACCGCGCTCGGAGCGACGCAACAGTCGTTCTTGACCTTCTGGCCCAGTGGCGCTCGACCTGACGCTTCGTCGCTGAACCCTGCACCCGGGGAGCCGCCGACACCGAACGCCGTGACAACACCGATCGACGACGGCAAGTTCAACGTCTTCAACAACGCCGGCCAGACGCACCTGCTGATCGACATCAACGGCTTCTACATCAATCACGACCACGATGACCTGTACAGCGGTGTCGCCCCGGGTCCGTCGACCGCTGGCACGTTCAGCGTCGGCACCGCTGCGTTCGACTCGTGGGAATCCAACTTTGGCTGGTTCAAGAGCTTGGACAACGGCGTCGACAGCGGCGGCGCCTGGATCACATCGAACCCTCACGGCGCTGCGATCCCAGGTCTCGCCGCACCGGTCCAGCTGCCTGACGGCGCAACCATCACGTCCGTGATCGGCTACTTCACCGATACGTCGGCAGCCTCGTCGCTGTCGATGCAGCTGCGATGCGAAGAGCTCGACGGCGGCGTGAAAATCGTGGCAAACGGCGGCTCGACGGCCGCACCGGCGAGCGGTCAGGACGACATGGCGATCACGACGATCAACGCCACGGTCGACAACTCGACGTGTAGCTACTTCTTCTACGCCTCGTCCGGGTCGTGGGCCAGCGAAACCGACGACCTCAAGATCCGGGGCGTCTCGATCACGACGACGTGAGACCGAGGCGGTCGCGGAGGAACGTGAAGATCAGCGCTTGCATCGTCGCCTGCTGGCCGGCGTCAGCTGCACCTCCGTGGCCACCCTCGATGTTCTCCCAGTAGCTGACGTCCTTGCCGGCGGCTTCGAGGCGAGCCGCCAATTTTCGGGCGTGGCCGGGGTGCACGCGGTCGTCGCGGGTTGATGTGGTGAGCAGGATCGGCGGGTACGTGGCCTCAGGATCGACCAGGTGGTACGGCGAGTACCCCTGGAGGTACGCCCAGTCGGCTGGGTGGTCGGGGTCGCCGTACTCCGCCATCCACGATGCCCCGGCAAGCAGGAGGTGATAGCGCTGCATGTCGAGCAGCGGGACCTGGCAGACGACCGCTCCGAACAACTCAGGGGTCCGCACGTACATGTTGCCGACGAGCAAGCCGCCGTTGCTCCCGCCAGAGATGCCGAGACGCTCGGGCGACGTGACGCCGCGATCGATCAGATCCCGGGCGACTGCTTCGAAGTCCTCGTAGACGCGAGGCCGCTTTTCGCGCAGTCCAGCGCGGTGCCACGCCGGGCCGTATTCGCCGCCACCGCGGATGTTCGCGAGCACGTACACGCCGCCGTCGGCCATCCAGGACTGGCCGACGACCGCCGAATACGCAGCGAGGCGTGGCACCTCGAACCCGCCGTAGCCGGACAACAGCGTGGGCCGAGATCCGTCTGTCGCTGCGATTGCCTCGGCGGCTCCGACGACGAAGTAGGGGATGCGCGTGCCGTCAGCGCTCGTGGCGAAGTGTTGTTCGATCGCCATGCCGTCACCGTCGAACCTCGCCGGTGCTTGCCGTAGCAGCTCGGGCGGCGTGCCATCAGCCAGCGACATCGTGAACAGCGTGTCGGGAGTGAGAAAGTCGCTGCCGCTGAGCCAGACGTCGTCCGACTCGACCGAGTCGACCGGGCTGACCGCCACGGTCCACACGTCGGGCGCCCCGGACAGTGGTGCCACCGTCCAGGCGTCCGCGGTGGCCGACGGCGGCGTGGCGACCTTCAGCGAGTTGCGGACGTCATCCATCACGTTGAGGACGACCAGGTTCCGGGTGCATGTGTACCCCGCCAGTGCCGACGTACTCGTCGGCGTGAACAGCGCAACCAACTCGGACGTTCCGGCGAGGAACCCGTCGAGATCGGCCACCAGGAGCGAACCCGACTCGAAGACCTCGGCCCCCTGCGCCATGTCCGATCGGGGCGATACGAAGATCCAGCGCTCGTGGACGCCGACCTCGGCATCGTCGGGCACGTCGACCTCTACCGGGGTTCCATCTCGCATGATCGAGGTCCGAGTCGTGAAGAACTCGACAGCACGCTCGAACACGTGGTGTTCGTGACCGGGGATCTTCGACACGGACACGCCGACGGCGACATCGGATTCGTCGCCCTCGAACACGATCTCTGCATCCTCGATCGGAGTGCCGCGCGTCCACCGTCGGACCGTACGCGGGTAGCCCGACCGCGTGAGGCTGCCATCCCCGAAGTCGCTCGTGACGTACACCGCGTCGTCGTCGATCCATGTCAGCGATCCCTTGGCGACGGGCCGCACGAAGCCACCTTCAGATTCGGGCACGAATCGCTTGTCGACGAGGTCGAACTCACGCGTCACCGACGCATCGGAGCCGCCTGGGGACAGTTCGATCAGTGCACGCCGTCGGTCGGGGCGTCGAGTAGCTGAGCCGTGGAAGACCCAGGATTCGTCTTCGGCTTCACACAACGCGTCGATGTCGAGGATCGTTTCCCAGGCCGGGTCGCCGGCGCGGTAGTCCGCCCAGGTCGTTCGACGCAGCAGCCCGCGCCGGTGTTCCGCGTCGGTCCAGAAGTTGTGCACGACGTCGCCGTGGCGCGATGGGTAGGCGATGCGGTCATCGGCTTCCAGCACGTCGAGCGTCGAGGCCCTCACCCGTTCGAACGTCGGGTCGACGAAGAGTGTCGACTCCGCGACCTCGTTGCGCTCGCGGACCCAGGCGAGTGCGTCGTCGCCTTCGATGTCTTCGAGCCAGAGAAATCGGTCGGTGTCGCTCACCGTCCCGAACGTACTCACAAAATTCGACGCATGGCCTGCACGCGACACGCGACGGTTTTTGACATGAATGCGAAATCGCTCGTTCGTCGGACTCGCCCTGCTCACCTCCGGCACAGTCATCGGCATCTCGGCACAACAGTTCGCGTCCGCAGACGTCTCCTCCGGCGACCGACCCGTCCTGGTCCCCATCGAACCCTGCCGAATCGTCGACACCGCCCCGGAGCCGCGACCGTCGGCCCACGCTCCTCCCCACTCGGCACGATCGCGGGCGTGAGCCCAAACTTCACTGACCACTCACCGTTCGACGAAACAACGGCTGCAGAGCTCGCCACCGCTGACGCCCCGCTGACGCGGACTCGCATGGTCAACGAGGGCAGTGTGCAGGTCGTCGAAGACACGCCGTATTCAGTCCTTTCTGCGCCAGCACCGCAGTGTTCTTCGTCGGAGTCGCAATCGAGTTCGCGTGAGTCCGAGGGGTTTGATGCCGATCCGAGCGCCGATGAGACTCAGCCCTTGGTCAGAAACTCCTCGTCGCGGTCGCTGAAGATCAGGTCGAGTTCGTCCGCGATCAACGGATGCTCGGCCAGTTCGGGGTCGCTGTCGACGATCGCGAACGCGGACGCACGCGCTTGTTCCACGAGCTTGCGGTCACGGCGCAATGACGCCAGCTTGAGGTCGCTTCGCCCCTTCTGAGCTGTCGACATCAGGGTGCCTTCGCCGCGCAGGTCGAGGTCCACCTCGGCGAGTTCGAAGCCATCGGTCGTGGCAACCAGCGCTTCGATGCGTGGGTTCCCCGCCTCCGGGTCTTCCTCGTTCGGCTGCGTCACCAACCAGCAGGTGGACGCATGCTCGCCACGACCGACGCGCCCTCGGAGCTGATGGAGCTGTGCGATACCGAAGCGGTCCGCGTCGAGGATCGCCATCACGGTCGCGTTCGGAACGTCGACGCCGACCTCGATGACCGTGGTGGCGACCAGCACGTCGGCTTCACCCGAGCGGAAGCGCTCCATCGCGGCTTCCTTCTCGTCCGGCGGGAGTTGGCCGTGCAGGAGTTCCAGGCGCAATCCTTCGAGCTCACCGAAGGCGAGTCGCTCGATGGTTTCTTCTGCTGAGGCCACCTCGAGCTTGTCGCTCTCCCCGACCAACGGGCACACCACATACGCCTGGCGACCAGCCTCCACTTCGGTACGGATGTCGGCCCACACGCCCTGCTCCATCAGCGGACCGTTCGCCCACATCGTGACGATCGGCGTCCGCCCCGGCGGTAGCTCGTCGAGCACGCTCACGTCGAGGTCGCCGTAGACCGTCATCGCTGCGGTGCGCGGAATGGGAGTTGCCGTCATCACGAGCGTGTCCGGAGTGCGCCCATCGATCGTCTTGTCGCGGAGTGCAGCTCGTTGCTCGACGCCGAATCGATGCTGTTCATCGACGACGACCACGCCGAGCGACGAGAAGTCGACCTTGTCCTGAATCAAGGCGTGCGTGCCGATCGCGATGTCGACCGAGCCGTCGGCAATTCCGGCAAGCACATCCTTGCGTTGCGCGCCGGTGACCTTGTTGGTCAGCAGTTCGACGCGCAGCGGTCGGTCGCCGAAGAGGTTCTCGGGGTCGGGAACGGTGACGCCGTCGAGCATCGCTCGCACGCTCGTCGCGTGCTGCTCTGCGAGCACCTCCGTTGGCGCCATCAGCGCCGCCTGGTGTTTGCCTTCGACACCCGCAAGCATCGAGGCGATCGCAACGACTGTCTTGCCCGCACCGACGTCACCTTGGAGCAGGCGGTGCATCGGATGCGGTGCGGCCAAGTCCGCTTCGATCTCACCGATCGCCCGCGACTGCGCCCCGGTGAGGTCGTAGGGCAACGCCTCGTAGAAGCGGTCGACGAGCTTGCCGGTCATGGTGTGAGCAATGCCCAGCTCGTCGCGCTCCATCGCTCGCTTACGCAATACCAGGACGAGTTGCACTCGCAGAAGCTCGTCGAAGGCCAGGCGTCGCCTCGCAAGTTCCTTCTGCTGCATGTCGTCCGGCAGGTGGATACCCGCCAGCGCCGTGGGGCGATCGATCATCTTGTTGGATCGCAGAACGTCAGCCGGAATGGGGTCGGCGATCCCTCGCTCGGCACACCGACGCAGGGTCTCTTCGACCCATCCCGCCATCTCCCAGGTGTTGATCTGCGCCTTCTCGCTCTGCGGATAGATCGGTACGATGCGGCCGGTGCGGTCACCGATCAGGTCGACGACAGGGTTCGACATCTGCAGACCACCGCGATAGGTATCCGCCTTGCCGAACAGCGCGATCTGCAAGCCCTCTTTGAGTTGGCGTTCGCGCCACGGCTGGTTGAAGAACACGACGTCCATACGACCCGAGCCATCGCCGACGTTCACGTTCACCATCGTGCGGCGGTTTCGGGTGGTGCGCTTGGTGACCGATCGAACAGCGACGAGCACGAGGGCTTCCTCACCCGGCACGAGGTCGGCGATCCGCGCCTCGTTGCTCCGATCGACCCACCGGCGTGGGTACGTGGTCACGAGGTCGAACAGGTTGGTCACCCCAACCTTCGCGAGCGACGCCTCCTTCTTCGGGCCGACGCCCTTGAGACGGGAGACCGGGATATCAGCCAACCCCCGCAATGTGATCTGCTCAGCCACGACTCGCCCGAGTCACTTGCTACTCGACTCCGAACAGGTACGGGTACAGGGGTTGGCCACCTACGTGGACCTCCACGCCCACAGCAGCGTGATGATCGCTCAGCCATCCGGTGATTGCCTCGGTGACGTCGGCGTCTTCACCGTCACCGGTGATGACCGTGATCAACTCGGCATCATCCCCAACGATCGAATCCAGCAGGTTCACCACAGCGTTGAGGAGGTCCGGCTCGGCGCTGACGATGCCGTCCCCCTTGACGATGCCGATCCAGTCACCTTCGCTGATGTCGCCGATATCGGCCTTCGTGTCGCGGACCGCTTGCGTCACCTCACCGGTCGTCACCGAGTCGGCTGCCTCGGTCATGTCCGCTCCGTTCGCGTCACCCGACGCCTCAGGGTCGTACACGATGAGTGCAGCGAGGCCTTCGGCCATCGAAACGGTCGGCACCACCACCACCGACTTGGTCGTGAGGTCGTTCACCTGCTCGGCGACCGGGATGATGTTCTTGTTGTTCGGGAGGATCACGACGTGATCGGCGTTGACGGCTTCGACCGTGTCGAGCAACTCCGCGGTCGACGGATTCATCGTCTGTCCTCCGGTAACCACGCCCTGCACCCCGAGCTGGGCGAACAGCTCGACCATCCCGTCACCCGTACAGACACCGACCACTGCGGTCGTGACGGGTGGGAGCCCAGCTCCGGCAGCTGCCGAACGAGGGAGTGGCGCAACGGTTGACGCGTCGTCGCCAGTCATCGCTGCTTCGCGCTTCGCGTGCTCGTCGTCGACCTCTTCGAACAGGTCGCTGACCCGGATCTCTTTCGGGCGGCCGCCGAGATCCAGAGCGACTTCGACTGCTGCGCCGATGTCGTTCGTATGGACGTGACAGTTCCAGATGCCGTCGCCACCGACCACGACGATCGAGTCGCCGATGGCTCCCCAGCCACGCTTGAACGCATCGATCTGCGCATCGTCGAGATCCATGAAATACATGACCTCGTATCGCTGATCAGCGACGTCGACCTCACCGGCGCCGCCAACCTTGCGAGTACCCGCGCGCTCGGGCGCCGCAGGGGTGTCAAATGCGGCTGCGACCGCCCCACCGGAACCGTCGTCCTCTTCCGGCTCTGGAACAGGCACGCCATCCACCACGTGAAGCAGCGCATCGAGCAGCAGCAGGAATCCAGCACCACCGGCATCGACCACTCCGGCGTCTTTCAGCACCGGCAGCAGCTCGGGCGTGTTGTCGAGCGAGATTTGACCCGCAGCCCGAGCGGCACTGGCGACATCGAGCAGCGAAGCACCAGAATCAGCGGCGGCTTGCGCAGCGTCAGCGCTCTCACGCACGACGGTCAGGATCGTGCCTTCGATCGGCGTGAGCACCGCCTGATACGCACCCGCAGAGGCTGCTTGCAGCGCCGCCGCGAACGCAGGCCCGTCAGCGCCGTGGTCGTGGGTCTTGAGCGTGGAGGAGATCCCCCGCATGATCTGGCTGAGGATCACCCCGCTGTTCCCGCGGGCGCCCATGAGCGACCCGTGACTGATGGCGTCGCAGGTGGCAACGAGATCGTCGCTGGCTGCGGACTCCATCTCGGCGACGACCGCCTCGAGCGTGCGGGCCATGTTGGTTCCCGTGTCTCCGTCCGGCACCGGGTAGACGTTCAGGCGGTTGAGCGCTCCGGCGTGGGCTCCGACTGCGTCACGAAACGTTGCGACGAGGTCACGCAGCGCTTCGGTGTTGATCCGTTCAAGTGTGCCCACGGCACGGAAGTGTAGGGCGTGGCACCGTCACACGACCCGCCCACGGTTGGACGCCCCGATTGCCCCGCTAGCATCTGGTGGCCGTTCGGTTCCGCCCACAGGGGGCAACGAACCAACCATCGCAAGAACGAAGCAAAAGGGCTCCAGGAGAAGATCATGGCATCGAAGTGTGAAATGTGTGGCAAGGGCCCGTCGTGGGGCATGTCCGTCTCCCACTCCCACCGGCGCACCAAGCGTCGCTGGAACCCGAACATCCAGCGGATCCGCGCGTCGATCAACGGTGGAACCAAGCGCGTGAACGTGTGCACCGGCTGCATCAAGTCCGGCAAGGTCGTCAAAGCCGGCTGAGGCCGACGACGACGATTGCTGCAACACTGACAGCCATGCAAGGCGTCATCAAGGCATACGATCCAGCGACCGGCGACGGGCTGATCATGTGCGACACCGACCTCGCTGACTACGAGTTGGCGGCGAATGCGCTCGAAGGGTCCGTCTTCCGCATGCTGCGGCAAGGCCAACGGATCGTCTTCGACCTCGATGAATCGGGGCGAGCCACCGGTCTTCATTTGGGTTCGGAAGTGGACATGGGCACCCCCGGTCACTGACCGAAACCCACATCTTCAAAGACGATACCAACCGTCCCAACATCTCTTTTTCTGATGGCATCATGGCGTTCCCTGATGCAAGCGGTTGCAGCACGTTCTGCCTTGAACCGCAAGGCCTGCGCTGGTCTACCGTGGAAGCACTTCGTACCATTGAGGACGAGGTTCAACTCAACGGGGAGTTATCGCCATGGCCGGAAACACCACCAATCAACGTCTGCACGATTGGGTCGATCACTGGGCGCAGATCATGCAACCGGACGCCGTCTATTGGTGTGACGGCACCGCCGACGAGTACGACCGACTCGCACAAGAACTCGTCGATGCCGGCACGTTCACCAAGCTCGACGAAGCAAAACGGCCCAACAGCTACTGGGCGCACTCCGACCCCGCAGACGTCGCTCGAGTCGAGGACCGCACCTTCATCTGCGCTCCCACCGAAGCCGAGGCCGGCCCGAACAACAACTGGCGTGACCCCGACGAGATGCGCGCTGAGATGGAAGGCCTGTACAGCGGCTGCATGAAGGGGCGCACGATGTACGTCGTTCCCTTCTCGATGGGCCCACTCGGGTCGGCCATCGCTCACATCGGCGTCCAGCTCACCGACTCTGCCTACGTCGCCACGAACATGCGCATCATGACCCGCATGGGCCAAGGCGCACTCGATGCGCTCGGTAACGACCAGTGGGTCCCCTGCCTGCACTCCGTCGGCGCCCCGCTTGCCGAAGGCGACACCGACGTTCCGTGGCCATGTGACGCCGACAACAAGTACATCGTACACTTCCCCGAGACCCGCGAGATCATGTCGTACGGATCTGGCTACGGCGGCAACGCGCTGCTCGGCAAGAAGTGCTTCGCGCTGCGCATCGCTTCGGTGATGGCTCGCGACGACGGCTGGCTCGCCGAGCACATGCTGATCCTCAAGCTGACCAACCCGCAGGGCGAGTCGAAGTACATCGCCGGCGCGTTCCCCTCGGCGTGCGGAAAGACCAACCTCGCGATGCTCGTGCCGACGATTCCCGGCTGGAAGGCCGAGACCATCGGCGACGACATCTGCTGGATGAAGTTCGGCGACGACGGCCAGCTGTACGCGATCAACCCGGAGGCCGGTTTCTTCGGCGTAGCGCCGGGCACCAGCCACGAGACCAACCACAACGCGATGGAGACCCTCTGGGGCAACTCGATCTTCACCAACACAGCACTCACCGATCAGGGCGACGTGTGGTGGGAAGAGATGACCGACGAGGCTCCGGCTCGCGCCACCGACTGGAAGGGCAATCCCTGGAACCCCGAGGTGGACACTCCAGCGGCTCACCCCAATGCTCGCTTCACCGCTCCGGCGTCGCAGTGCCCGTCCGCGGCCCCCGAGTGGGAGGACCCCGCCGGCGTCCCGATCTCGGCGATCCTGTTCGGCGGACGTCGCCGTACGACAGTCCCGCTGGTGACCGAAGCCAATGACTGGGACCACGGCGTGTTCCTCGGGTCGATGATGGCGTCGGAGAAGACCGCTGCCGCTGAGGGCACCCAAGGGGAGCTTCGTTTCGACCCGATGGCGATGCTCCCGTTCTGCGGCTACAACTACGGCGACTACTTCGCTCACTGGTTGTCCATGAAGGAGCGAACCGACGTGTCGAACCTGCCGAAGATCTTCTTCGTCAACTGGTTCCGTCGAGACGAGGACGGGCGCTTCCTGTGGCCCGGATTCGGCGAGAACAGCCGGGTGTTGAAGTTCGTGTTCGAACGCTGCAACGGCGAGGGCGACGTGATCGACACTGCCATCGGCAAGCTCCCCACGAAGGACAGCTTGGACCTCGATGGTCTCACCATCGACGACGCTGACCTCGAGGCAATCCTGTCAGTGGATGTCGACGGCTGGAAGGGTGCAATCCCCCAGATCCGTGACCACTTCGCTCAGTTCGGCGACAAGCTGCCGGGCGAGCTGAACGACGCAGTCGACCAACTCGAAGCAGCCCTGTAGGCCCCGGGGCCGCGATTCACCGGCGTCACCCCCACCCACTTGAGTTTGAGGGAGCCATTCCGCCCGATTCGGGCAGGATGTCTCCCTCAAAGCGATATGGAGCGGCACTTCGGTGCGCTCGGTGCAGCCTCGAGGACGCGCTCGGCCGACCGACGGCACGCCGCCCATCACCCTCGCTCGAAAACGACGAAGGCCCCGGGGCGAACCCCGGGGCCTTCGCAACGAATTCTATGTGATCAGGCGTTGTCGAGTTCGAGAACGTCGACGACCTTGCGGCCCTTGCGAGCGCCGAACTTGACGCTGCCGTCGATCGTCGAGAACAGCGTGTCGTCCTTGCCGATCTTCACGTTGTGGCCCGGGTGGAACCGCGTGCCGCGCTGACGGATGATGATCGAGCCGGCGGTGATCTTCTCGCCGTCGAATGCCTTCACACCGAGGCGCTGTGCGTTGGAGTCGCGCCCGTTG
>CALIOL010000261.1 GCA_938044705.1 uncultured Ilumatobacter sp.
ACAACGCCGCACGGGTGCTCGAGAACCGCAAGGTCGCGACAGCTCTCGAGATCGTGGAAGCAGCCGACGAGACGAAGGCTGCGATCTTCGCCCAAGTCTTCGGGGTGGCTGAACCAGACGAAGAAGATGACGCCGCATGACTGACATCCACGAGCGCCTACGGATGCTCACCGACCGTCCGGTCGATCTCATGGAGCTGGCGGCGAACTCGACCGACGCACGGCTGTGTGTCAAGAACATGCAGCGGGCGTTGGCTATTGAATACCCGGGTCAGGCCGGCGAGGCCCTCTGGCAGCTGATCGGCCTGCCGCGAGACGAGGTTGCACGGTTGTTGTGCGGGCCCGGGCAACTGGTCGAGAATCACTACCGCCGCTATCGAGACCGATTGAAGGCCGAGGGCAACACGGAGGCGCTCGAACGATTTCACCGACACATCGACGGTCTGTACGTCTACGTCAAGTCGGGTCTCAGTGACGCATCAGGGTTTCGAGATCTCGGGTCGTGGCGTATCGACCGAACCGATGGCGACTTCGCCGGCAGGAAACAGCTGTGGCTTGGGCTTGCTGGGATGCACGCCTACGGCCTTGGCCCGACCCAGCGCGCCGCAGTGGAGGGAGACCTCGCAGAGCAGGCAGTACGGCGCTTCACCGAGATCGGTGTCGCCCTACGCACCTCTCAGTTCTTCGGCAACGGACCGACCAGGTACATGGCGTCGAGCACGACGTACGGGTGCATGCTGCAGCTCTTGGCGGGGACGGTTGGGGTCGTCCCGTATTTCACACGAGCAGGGTTCGAGCGATTCCGGGCCAACTGCTCCGTCGAGGACTTGCGTCGTCGGAGCAACTGGGACCAGCTCTACGACGAGATCATCACGAATCGATCGCCGGCGACCTCACTCGGTGAGGCCGAGCGAGCGTTCGGGGATCTTGTTTTCGAGGGCGTTGCCCTGATCGAGTACAGCTCGGACCTTCGCGAGGCGGTCGAGCAAGTCGCCGTGAAGTGGATCGATGATGACGGCGACGTCGACTATGTCGAAGTGGAGCGAACGATGTGCCTCATCTACGAGGACTTGGAGCGCGCGATCGAAGCCGGCGAAACCGCAGTGAGCACGACCGGGCCGGACGAACATCTACGACCGGAGATGATCTTCGAACGGGGCATCGCCGCTCTCGCGCTCGACCCGCGATCGCCGTACTCGTGCCGCTACTGAGGGCCGCCGAGTGAGGCGAGCGGTTTCGTTTCGATCGCATCGTCACAGGAGCGAGCGACCGCGGCAGCCTCGTGACGTGTCTCGACACCGAGCCGCATGAGCACCGAAGCGACGTGATTGTCGACGGTACGCACGGAGATGTAGAGCCGTTCTGCGATCTCGGCGTTGGTCAGGCCGTCGGTGAGTAGTCCGAGCACCTCGCTTTGGCGATTGGTGAGTCCGAGGGGGTTCGACAATGTGGTGGAGCGAGGACCTCGGGGCACGTGAGCCACCCCGCGATCACGAAGGAGCTGTCGGCATCGCGCCCCGGTCGCCGTCTCGCCGAGCTCATCGAGCAGCGTGAGACCAAGAGCCCAGTCGTCGGCGTCCGGCTGCTCGACGAGTTCGAGCGCTCGGTCGTGGACGTGGCCCGCTGCCTGCCAGAGCCGCGCAGCTTCGGCGTGATCACCGTGGATTCCCGCCGAGAACGCTGGAGCGATCCCTGCGAGGTTTGGCGTCTTTGCGCCGACGCGGGCGAGGAATCGACTGGCCTCTCCCCGCAGGTAGTCGTGGCCCGCCTGTTGTGCCCGTCGAGCGAGGTCGGAGCCGAGAGTCTGGACCAACGATTCGTCACCATCGAGCCACGCCAGTTCGAGCCGAGCCGCACCCGCGGAGGCGATGCGGTTGATCTCGTGGCTCTGAGATGCGACTTCCCACGACTGGGCGATGAGATCGCGGCCCTCGTCGTCGCCGCGGCGAATCAGGATGCGTCCGAGGAACCCGAGCAGCGTTGCAATGGTGACGCCCTCGTCGTGGCGGGCAAGGAGCGAACGGAATCCTTCCTCGGCCTGGGCCGTCTCACCGAGGTAGAACCGCACGACATTCGCAAGGGTCCCAGCGTGGAAGATCCCGTGCTCGTGATCACGGTCTCGTGAGATGAACTCTGCGAATTCGACGTGGGGTCGAGCGTCGCGAACTCGGCCTTGTCGCATCAGGCACACTCCGAGGTTGTTCGCGATTCGGAACTGGTAGTCACCGTGGTCGATCGACCGAGCGACCTCGAGCGCCGTTTCGAGGTCGGCGAGCCCACCTGTTTCGCCGATTCCGAGACGGCAGATGCCGAGATAGTTCAAAGCGAGCGCACGAATATCTGCACGGTCGATTTCGATGGAGATGTCGACAGCGGTTTCGCAGTGGGGGAGCGCAGCTTCGTAGTTGCCCTGAGTCGCACCATGTCGACCAAGCACGATGTGAGCGAGCGCCAGGTCGTGCGTTCGTCCGGACGGCTCCAGTCTCGTGATCGCCTCTTCGGCGTCGGCGAGTGCCCGCTCCGGGTCGCCGAGCATGAGGCGCATCCGGGCGGCCGATACGAGCGCGCGGCCTGCCGCCTGGTCGCCACCCGCCAGGCGGACCGCAGCATCGGCGTGGACGACTCCGGCCTCGAATCGATTCAAGATGTAGGACGACGCTGCCGCCAATGCGTGGAGTTGCCCGCGGGCGCCGTCGGCCAGCAGCGACTCGTACGAGAGTGCCAGCTCGCAGAACTCGACGACTTCACTGTGGGCGCCGGAGCGGGCGGCTTGCTCGGCAGCGAGCGGCGCGTGGCGGATGACCGACGCGTCGTCGTGGGCGTGAACGGCGTGGTGAACGAGCCGCGATGGGTCGGTGCCCGCAGCGTCGAGGACGGTGAGCAGCTGACGGTTCAGCTGCTGGCGACTCGTTGCGGTGAGGCCATCGACGACCGCGCGACGAGCGAGTTCGTGCTTGAAGCCGACCCGCCCGGTTTCCGGGCTCAACAGGCCGGCACGCTCAGCTTCGTCGAGTTCGTCGGAGCCGATTCCGGCCATTGACAACGCCGCGGTCTCCACGGCGTTGGGAGAGATTGCGATCAGCTCGACGCTTCGTTGGGTTTGGCGGCTGAGGAGACGGTGGCGTGCGATGACTGCGTCGCGGACGGTGCGTGGAATCGTGCCATCGGGGACGGAGAGGACCTCCGACAAGAAGAACGGGTTGCCTCCCACCAATGTCACGAGCTGGCCGGGGTCGAGTTGACGGTCGGCAGCAACGCGCCGCACCGTCGAGTCGGAGAGGCCCGTGAGCGCGATTCGCTCCGTGTGGCCGGTGGCGAGGGACCCGAGCAACGTGCCGAGCGGTCCATCCTCGTGGCGGCCGTCTTCCCGGTAGGTCAGCGCAAGGATGCCACCGAGGCCGTGCATCCGCCGGCCGAGATATCTGATGACGTCGAGCGAGGCATCGTCAGCCCACTGGGCGTCGTCGATGATGATCGCAACCGGTACCTCGCTCGAGCGGATTGCTTGGACAACAGACTCGATGACAGCGTCTCGATCGGTCGGGTCGTCGATCGGCACGATGTGATCGAAATCGCGAGCGATGTCTCGGAATGGTCCGAGCGCACGCAGGGTGATGAGGTCGTCGCAGCCACCCAGTGCCGGCCGAATCTGCTCGCCAGCCCGATCGACGAATTCTCGCATCAGCCTGGTCTTGCCGATGCCGGCCTCTCCTGACACGAGCACGACGGAGCCCTCCCCGTGGCGAGCCCGCTCGATCGCATCGTGGAGCGTTCGGAGTTCAACCTCTCGTTCGAGAAGGTCCATTGCAAAACAGTAGCGACACCGAACCCGGCGCCTCCCGTGGTTTCTTGCTGCGGTGTCGACGGGATCGTGTGTGGGGCAGTAGCGACAGTCAGCCCGACTGGGAGTCGGCCTCGGTGAAGAGCGTCAGTTGGAGCCCGCCCGGTCCGTCCAGACGACTGTTCGTTGAACGCCACGGCGTTTGGGTCGGAGCGGCGATCAGCGTCGCTCCGTGTGCAACGAGGTGATCTGTGGAGGCAGCGGCGTCATCCACTTCGAATGCAAGGCGGATGTGAGGTGAAACGCGACGGCCGACCTCGACGCGGTCGATCATGTCGACCTGGGACGGGTTTGCCAGTTCCAGCGTGGCTCGACCGGCTTCCAGAATCACGACGCGGGCGTCTCCGTCACCTTCGAATGCAGCGAGTTCCTCGAGGCCGAGCACGTCGCGGTACATGCTGAGTGCTGCTTCGAAGTCGTCGGCTTCGACGACGACCCGCAGTTGGTGGACGGTGCTCCGAGTTGAGGACATAGGTTGACGGTAAACCCTCACATCGGTGTGAGGGGCAAGCTGAAATGTGGAAGCGATGCGAATTGGTGAAGTTGCATGTGCGAGCGGAGTGAGCCCGAGACTCCTGCGCTACTACGAAGAACGAGGTTTGCTGCGTCCAGGGCGAAGCAGCTCGGGCCAACGCATCTTCGAGGACGATGCGATCCAGCGCATTCAGCAGATCCGGGACCTGCTCGCCGCCGGCCTCAGCACCGAGCGAATCTCCGATCTACTTCCCTGCTTCGACGCCCCAGCCAGCGAGCGCACATCCCATCTGCTCGAGAGCCTCGAGGCCGAGCGAACGAAGATCGGGGCGACGATCGCATCGCTCACCACGGCTGCTGATGCGCTCGACGAGATCATCGCCGATGTCGTGCAAACACGCACAGCGACCACCGAGGACCACAGCAGTGCAAGTACTCACCATTCAGCGGCCGCGGCGCCTGGATAGCATCACCTCTCTTATGACGATGTCTGCCGACCAACTCCGTGACTCCTTCACGGGGTTCTTCGCGGAGAAGGGCCACCATGTGGTTCCTTCGGCGAGCCTCATTCCGCACGACCCAACCGTGATGTTCAACGTCGCGGGCATGGTGCCGTTCAAGTCGTACTTCACGGGCGACGAGCCGGCGCCGTACGAGCGGGCCACGGCATCGCAGAAGTGTGCGCGTGCGGGCGGCAAACACAACGACCTCGACGACGTCGGGCGCACGAAGCGTCACCTGGTCTTCTTCGAGATGCTCGGCAACTTCAGTTTCGGCGACTACTTCAAATCCGATGCGATCGCGTGGTCGTGGGAACTCGCCACGGAAGTGTGGGGCATCGACGGAGACCGCATCTGGGCCACCGTCCACGATTCGGACGACGAAGCCGAAGCGATCTGGCACGAAGAGGTCGGCTTGCCCATGGAGCGCATCCAGCGCCTCGGCGACAAGGACAACTACTGGCAGATGGGCGATACAGGCCCGTGCGGGCCATGCAGCGAGCTGCATATCGACCGCGGCGCTGCGTTCGGTCCCGACGGCGGTCCGATCGGCGACCCGTTCGGCGACCGGTTCATGGAGTTCTGGAACCTGGTTTTCATGCAGTTCAACCAGGCGTCCGACGGATCGCGCACCCCGTTGCCGAAGCCGTCGATCGACACGGGCGCCGGCCTCGAACGCATCCTTGCGTTGATGCAGGGCGTGGACTCCGTGTGGGAGACCGACCTCATGATGCCGCTGATCGATCAGGCCCAGTCGCTCACCGGCAAGACCTACAAGGTCGGTGACTACGACGACCGCGACAGCTTCGGCCTGCGCGTCCTCGCGGAACACGCTCGCTCCGGAGCGATGCTCGTCAACGACGGCGTGTTCCCCTCCAACGAAGCTCGCGGCTACGTGCTGCGGAGGATCATCCGGCGTGCGGTTCGCTTCGCGTACATGCTCGGCACCGACAAGCTCGTGATGCCATCGCTGACGGAAACAGCGATCTCCGTGATGGGGAACGCGTACCCGGACCTGGTCAAGAATCAGGACTTCATCACGAACGTGATCACCCGCGAAGAAGAGAGCTTCCGCCACACGCTGAAGAACGGGTTGTCGATTCTCGACACCGAACTCGCCGACAACCCGAACGAGTTGAGCGGGTCGACGACCTTCCTGCTTCACGACACCTACGGGTTCCCGCTCGAACTCACCCAGGAGATCGCTTCAGAGCGAGAGATCGCCGTCGACCTCGACGGGTTCAACAGCGAGATGGACGAGCAGCGCACGCGAGCGAAGGCTGCAGCGAAGGGTGCCGTCGACGACGCCACACTCGATCAATACCGCGAAGTGTCGGCGCAGTTCGGCACCACCGAATTCCTCGGATACACCGACGATGCGGCTGAAGCTCGCGTCCTCGCGGTGCTCGAATCAGGTGACGAAGGCGTCGTGGAGATCTTCCTCGACCGAACGCCGTTCTACGCCGAGTCGGGCGGGCAGATCGGCGACACGGGGACCATCACGACCGACACCGGGACCGCTGAGGTCCTCGACTGCACGTTCGCGATCCCGAACCTGCGACGTCACACCGCCCGAATCACGGAGGGAACCGTGACTGCCGGTCAGACCGCGCAAGCGGCGATCGACGTGGATCGTCGGGAGAAGATTCGCCGCAACCACACGGGAACACACTTGCTGCACGACGCCCTGCGCAAGGTGCTCGGCGACCACGTGAAGCAGGCCGGATCATGGGTCGGACCGGACCGGCTGCGCTTCGACTTCTCCCACTATGAAGCCGTGACTCCGGAGCAGATCGCCGAGATCGAAGCGATCGCAAACGCTCAAACACTGGCGAGCAGCGCCACGCGTTCGTTCGAGACCACCAAAGACGAAGCCGAGGCGCTCGGAGCGATTGCCTTCTTCGGCGACAAGTACGGCGACATCGTGCGCGTCCTCGAAGCCGGCGACACGATCGAGCTGTGTGGTGGCACCCACGTGCGCTCCACCGGCGATATCGGCGTCGTCAAGGTCGTCAGCGAAGCCTCGATCGGATCGAATCTGCGACGCATCGAAGCCTTCACCGGCGCCGGCTCGGTTGCGCTCTTGCAGCGCGATGAGGCGCTCATTGCCGACCTGGCCGGTCTCGTCGGTACGAGCACCGAGGAACTGGCCGAGGGTGTTCAACGCAAGCTCGACGAGATCAAGTCGTTGCAGGCCGAGATCAAGGGGCTCCGCAGCCAATTGGCGATGGGGCGCGCCACCGAGCTCGCACAGATCGCCAACGACGGCGTCGTGGTGACGCAGGTCGACCAGCTGGATCCCGGCGAACTTCGCGAACTCGCCATCGCCGTGAGGAATCAACCGGAGGTGCACACCGTCGTGATCGCCGGCGAGACCCCGACGGGAGGCGTCGCACTCATCGCAGCGGTTCCCAAGGACAGCAAGAACCCGGCATCGCTCCTCCTCAAGGACGCAGCGAAGGCCGTTGGCGGGGGAGGCGGCGGCAAGGGTGACATCGCCCAGGCCGGCGGCAAGGACCCGTCGGGCATTCCCGAAGCGTTGAGCATCGCGGCGGCCGCGATTCCAAACTTCTCGTGACGTCGGGCGCTGACGTGCGCATCCCGGGCGTCCGTGCGCTCGGTATCGATCTCGGTTCCAAGCGGATCGGGATCGCTGTGTCCGACCTCTCCGGCACCATTGCCTCAGCGTTGACCACCGTGCATCGCTCGAAGAGCCGACGGCACGACCACAACGAGATCGCGAAGCTGGTGAAGCTCGAAGAGTGTGAGGTCGTTGTCGTCGGGCTTCCCTTGTCGCTCGACGGCACGCATGGTCCCGCGGCCAAGTCCGCGGTGAAGGAAGCCAAGCAGCTGGAGCAAACGGTGGGCGTCCCGGTCGAGATGTACGACGAGCGCTTCACCACGGTCACCGCCGAGCGACACATGATGGAAGCCGGCCTCGATGCAAAGCAGCGTCGCAAGGTCGTCGACAAGGCTGCAGCGGCGGTGATCCTCCAAGCATGGCTTGACCACCGTCGCAACACCTGGCCAACTAGCGTGAAGCCGTGACCCAACTCGATCCACTGTTGCCGGAGGCCGAGGTCGACGCCGACGATCGCCCGGCCATCGACTGGCCGACCGATCCGTGGGACAACTCCGATCGAACCGGCACGGTGGAGCGGTTGCGTCGCCAGACGCGTCCGCTCAAGTGGGCCGTCTACGGCATGATGTGCGTGACGATCGTGATGATCATGATCGCGGGTGCCGTCGGCTGGTGGTACCTCGAGCGACTCAACCCGCCTGGTGACCCAGGGCCGGTTCAGGGCTTCACGGTAGCCGAGGGTGAAACCCTCGAGTCCTTGTCCGAGCGCCTCGAAGAAGAAGGCTTCGTTGCCGACGCGAGCGTGTTCGTGCAGTACGTCGAGAACAAGACCGATGACGACGAGGAGTTCGAGATCGTGCCCGGCTTCTACGAGCTGCGGCCGAATGACCACGTCGGCAATGTCATGGGCCGCCTGGGCGTGCCCCCGGCTCAGACCTCGCGCAGCGTCACCTTCCCCGAAGGTTTCACGCTCGCTCAGATGGGCCGCCGCGTCGGCACCGAGTTCGAGACGTTGAGTGCGGATGGATTCGCGCTCGCTGCCGAAGAGGAGTACGTCTCGCTGTGGGAGCCCGAAGGCGGCGTCACATCGCTCGAGGGTCTCCTGTTCCCGGACACCTACGAGGTGTCCAACGCGGACAGCGAAGGCCAGCTCATCGAGCGAATGATCGCCCTGATGGAGCGCGTCGGCAATCAGGAAGACATGGTCGACAAGGCCGCTGCGCTCGGTCGCACGCCCTACGAGATCTTGATCATCGCGTCGATGATCGAACGCGAAGCACAAACCGCCGAGGACCGCCCGAAGATCTCCCGAGTGATCCACAATCGACTGTTCGTCTCCGCGAATAACCCCGACGATCCGTTCGAACTGCAGATCGACGCTGCGGTGCTCTACGGCCGCAATCAACTCGGCATCGACCCGGACACTCCGTTCTCCGAACTCCGCCAGATCCCGAGCGATTGGAACACGTATCTGCTGCCGGGCCTCCCGAAGACCCCGATCGCCAACCCGGGCCGCGCGTCGATCCAGGCCGCCCTGAACCCTTCGCCGAACCCGCCGCCCGGCGACCCGATCTGTCGGGATCTCCCGCAACCCGATCAGTGCTTCTACTTCTTCTACGTGCGCACGGGCGAAGACGGCTCGCACACGTTCGCTGCGACCGGTGAGCAACACCAGGCGAACGTCGACCAGGCCGCCGCAGACGGCTTCGTCGAGTGACCCGATTGGCGGCGGTGATCGGCTCGCCGGTCGCTCACAGCTTGTCACCGGCCATACACCAGGCTGCGTTCGATGCTGCGGGAGTCGACTGGACCTACGCAGCCCTCGAGGTCGCTCCGGGCTCGGCAGCCGAGGCCTTGTCGGCGATGCGGACCCTCGGCATCGGCGGGTTGTCCGTCACGATGCCGCACAAAGAAGCGGTTGCGGACGCTGTCGATCAACTCGACCCTGCTGCGTGGGCGTTGCACTCGGTGAACACGGTGAGTTGGGACGGTGACCGTCTGGTCGGTTCATCGACCGATGGCGCCGGCTTTGTCGCGTCACTCGCTGAGTCCGGCGTTCTCGTCGAGGAGGCAAAGGTGGCAGTCATCGGTGCCGGGGGAGCGGCTCGGTCGGTGATCGATGCGCTGGCTCGATCCGGAGCGACGGACATCACGGTGCTGAATCGAACCGCCGACCGTGCCGAGGCTGCGGCGGCGCTGGCTCCCGTGGCATCGCCGGGCATCGTGAGCGACATCACCCGTGCGGACATCGTGGTCAATGCGACCAGTGTGGGAATGGGCGATGATGTCGCGCTCCCGTGCGACCCCGACCTGCTTCGGCCCGAGCAGGTGGTCGCGGACTTGGTCTACCACCCGCTGGAGACTCGATGGATGGCGGCTGCGGAAGCGCGCGGCGCACGCACCGTCGACGGCTTGGGCATGCTCGTGCACCAGGCTGCGCTCCAGCAGCGCATCTGGCTGGGTGACGACGCGGTCATCGACACCGCGTCGATGCGGGCGGCAGCGTTGCAGGCCCTCGCCGCCCGGGCCTGACAAGCGGGGCGCCTTACAGCTCCCACCAGGGCGCATCAGGCCACGAACCCGAACCGACGAAGGCAAGTGTGAAGAACGAATCCGGATCCCGCATGTCAGTCGGATAGATCGATTCGAGGTCGATCACCGGCCCGTGCTCGTCAGGGTCCGGGCACGGATCGAGCGGCTCCACCCCGGCGAACGACGGTTGGGGACAGGCCCGCGAATCGAGGAACGCCATCTTCCTCGAGATGTAGTCCCCGGCTGCGTAGCCACCGAGGCGACGCAGATGGATGCCGTCGTCTGCAAACCACTCGGGCTGGTCCCGGGCATAGGCGCCCCAGTCAGCGATCTCGAGCTCCGGATACGTTCCGTCAGCTGCGATCTGACGAAGTGTCGTGTTGCTTCGTTCGAACACCTCGGCGAAGCCCGCATCACCTGGCGAGACGTAGGTGACGTTTGGCCTGAGTGTGAGCCAGACGATCCGTTCGTAGCCGTGCGATCGAGCGAGGTTCACGATCGCGTCGACGTCTTCGACGAATTGGTTGTCGGAGTCGTTGTATCCCGTTGCCACGATCAGGGTGGAGTACCCAGGTCCGCGCTCGTCCACTTCCTGGTACAGCGTGATCGGGATGTACCCGTCGTAGTTGGTGCACGAGGTCGCCACCCGGCGCCTGCACGACTTGAGTGACAAGGTGTGCTCGAATCCCTGCACCTGGTCGACTCCGGCGTAGAAGTGCATGCCCAGCCAAGCCGAGTCGCTCAGCAGCAGCGCGCTGCCGTCGGCGATCGGGGGAGTCGTCGACGTCGGTGCAGGGGTGCGTACCGCGGGAGCATCGACCGTTGCACGCTCGCCGATCGAAGAGGGCAAGGTGGCAGCGGACGCAGTCGACACGACGACGAATGCGGCGGCAGCCGAGAGGGCCATGGCCCATCTACGGAACATCTGCACAGTATGGCGCTCCCAGCGCTCGGTAGCCTTGCAGGGATGCTCAGGTACCTGACCGCCGGCGAATCGCACGGCCAAGCTCTTGTCGTGACGATCGAAGGCCTCCCTGCGGGCCTCGAGATCACGGTCGAGCAGATCCAAGCGGAGATGGGTCGGCGTCGCCTGGGCTACGGCCGTGGCCCGCGTCAACGGTTCGAAGCCGACGAGTTGACGCTGATCGGCGGGGTTCGTCACGGTCGAACCCTCGGTTCGCCTGTCGCCATCGAGATCAAGAACTCGGAGTGGTTCCGTAGCGACAAGTGGCACGAAGAAATGGACCCGGCACCCGGGGCGACCAAGGCGCCGCTGACACAGGTTCGCCCTGGTCACGCTGACCTCACGGGGATGCAGAAGTACGGCTTCACCGATGCGCGCGACGTCCTCGAGCGAGCAAGCGCACGCGAGACCGCTGCTCGTGTCGCAGCAGGTGCGGTCGCCAAGCAGCTGCTCAAGCCGCTCGGCGTCGAGATCCTGTCGCACGTCATCCAGATGGGTCACGTTCGCGTTCCCGCGACTGCGGCGCGGCCGACCCTAGATGAGCTGGATCGGGTCGATGACAATCAGGTCCGATGCTTCGACCTGGCCACGAGCGAGGACATGATCACCGAGATCAAGGCGTGTGCGAAGGAAGGCGACTCGCTGGGCGGTGTCGTCGAGGTGCTGGGCTTCGGCGTGCCGGTCGGCCTCGGCTCGCACGTCCACTGGGATCGCAAGATCGACGGGATGCTGGCTCAGGGGCTGATGAGCATTCAGGCAATCAAGGCGGTGGAGATCGGCGACGGTTTCGAGGTCGCGGGCCGGCGCGGGAGTTCCGCACACGACCCGATCTCGTGGGACTCCGAGAACTCGGCCTACCGTCGGGGAAGCACGTTGGCCGGAGGCACGGAGGGCGGCATGACCACCGGTGAACTCTTGGTGGTGCGAGCGGCGATGAAGCCGCTTGCGACCTTGAACAAGCCGACCCTGGAAACCGTCGACACGGCAACCAAGGAGTCGGGCGTGTCGTTCAAGGAGCGCACCGACGTCACGGCGGTGCCAGCCATGGGCGTGGTTGCCGAGACGATGGTCGCACTCACGCTGGCGGGCGAAGCCCAGCGCAAGTTCGGCGGCGACTCGGTCGACGAGTTTGTTCGAAATGCCGAGAACTTCGCTGCGACGTTGTGAACACCTGCACCGACAGTCACATCGTGCTGGTCGGGATGATGGGCGCAGGCAAGTCGTCGGTCGGTCGAGCGCTGGCGCGCAAGCTTGGTCGAGAGCTGCTCGACAGCGACGAGATGATCGAAGCGCGAACCGGCCGAACGGTTCGTGAGATCTGGGCAGCCGATGGTGAACCCGCCTTTCGGGAACTCGAGACCGAGGTGCTGAGCGAAGCGGTTGCTGCGTCGGAGCCGTCGATCATCGCCGCAGCGGGCGGCGTCGTGCTCAGCGAAGACAACCGAGCCGTGCTCAAAGGCGCCGGAGCACACGTCGTGTGGCTCCTCGCAGACGTCGAGCTGCTACTCGAACGCGTGAAGGCCGGAATGCACCGCCCACTGCTCGACGAGGATCCGGAAGGAACGCTCAGGAAGATGTACGAAAAGCGCTGCGATCTCTACCAAGAGGTGGCTGATGCCATCGTGTCGGTCGACAACCGGTCGATCAATGACGTCGCCGGGGCGGTGCTGCGATGCGCCGGGTGACGGTCCCGCTTCCAGATCGTTCCTATGAGGTGGTCGTCGGCAACGGTGCGATTGCCGAGCTGGTGGACCTCGTTCCCTCGTCGGCGCGGCGAGTCGCCGTGGTCACCCAGCCCGGTATCCCGGTGCAGTTCCGTGAACTTGGCGCGTACCTCCCGGACCACGAGGTCCGAGTGTTCGAGATCGGAGTGGGGGAGCAGGCCAAGACGTTGTCGACGATCGAGTCACTGATGAGCGGGTTCGCCGGCATGGGGCTCACTCGCAACGACATCGTGATCGGGGTCGGCGGTGGCATGGTCACCGACGTCGCCGGTTTCGCGGCTGCGTCGTGGCACCGTGGCATTCCTGTCGTGCACGTGTCGACCTCGTTGTTGGGCATGGTGGACGCGGCCATCGGTGGCAAGACCGGGGTCAACCTGCCCGAAGGTAAGAACCTCGTCGGTGCGTTCTGGCAGCCGTCGGGCGTCGTGTGTGACCTCGATGCGCTGGCAACTCTGCCACCTCGCGAGATGCGCTGCGGGCTGGGTGAGATGGCGAAGTATCACTTTCTGACCGGCGATGACCTGCTGGCGATGGAACTCGAGGAACGAATCGCACGTTGTGTCGAGATCAAGGCCGAGGTGGTGGCATCCGACGAGCGCGAGGGTGGGCGTCGGGCGCTCCTCAACTACGGGCACACCCTGGCGCATGCGCTGGAGATCGCCACCGACCACGACTTGGCTCACGGCGAAGCTGTCGCGATCGGGCTCATCTACGCCGCCGAGTTGGGCAGAGAGATGGGCAGAATCGACGACGCCAGGGTGCAGCAACACGTCGAGGTCGTTGCGGGCGAGTACGACCTGATGACTCGTCCACCCGACGGTCTCGACGCCGACACGCTCGTGTCGCTGATGCACCGAGACAAGAAGGCGCTCGAAGGCCTCACCTTCATCGTCGACGGAGACGATGGCGTCGAGGTCGTGACGGGCGTCGATGAAGTACCGGTTCGGGCCGCCCTCCAGCGATTCTTGGCGTGAGCTCCTCGACGCTGACGCCGATCGACCACGCGTTGCGGGTCCAGCGCGTCGCTGAACAAGTTGGTGACCGGGCGCTCCTCGTCACCGATCTCGCCGATCTCCGTTGGCTCACGGGGTTCGTCACGTCGCATGGCTGGGCGGTGGTGCGTTCCGGCGAGCTGTTCGTCGGAACGGACGGGCGGTATGGCGACAAGGCGGTTGCCGAGACGCACGGCACGGGTGCAACGGTGATCGTCGAGCAGGAACGCGCCGCTCTCGACGGTCAGATGATTCGCACATTGGACGGCGCTCGAGTGCTGATCGACACCGACGTCTCGGACCATCAACTCCGGGTCGGGCTGGCCGCACGGGGAATCGACGTATTTGATGCGTCGCCGATTCGGACGATGCGCCGCGTGAAGGACGCTGCCGAGATCGAGCGGATCGAACGAGCAGCAGCGATCGCAGACACGGCGCTCGCCGAGGTCGAGCCGATGCTCGGCAGCGGCGTCACCGAACTCGAGGTACGCGCCGAACTCGAGTACCGGATGGTGCTCCACGGTGCCGATGATCGGAGTTATCCGACGATCGTTGCGGCAGGCCCCGAGCACGGCGCCCGCCCGCACCACGGTGCGGCGCGGCGGGTCATCAGCGAAGGTGACACCATCATCATCGATGTCGGGGCGTTGGTGGACGGCTACCACTCGGACATGACGCGCTCCTGGGTCGTCGGAACGGCGAGTCCCGAACAGCGTGAGGTCTATGAGTTGGTGCGGTCGTCGCAAGCGGCCGGTCTGGCGGTGGTGAGCAGTGGCGCGTCGTCGAAGGCGGTCGACCGAGCGTGCCGCGACGTGTTCGAGGATGCTGGTCGTCTCGATGAGTACATCCACGGGACTGGTCATGGAGTCGGCCTCGACATTCACGAATTGCCATTTCACAACCAGTCGAGCGATGTGACGCTCGAGGCGGGAATGGTGGTGACGGTCGAGCCCGGCCTCTATCGTGGAGGGTTCGGCGGCTTCCGGATCGAGGATCTGGTGCTCGTCACCGATTCGGTCAATGGGACCGGCCACCGAGTGCTGACGCACTCACCGAAACGAGAGTTGAACTGACATGCCCCAGATCTCCGTGAACGACTTGAAGAACGGCATCACGCTCGAACTCGACAGCAACCTGTTCCAGGTGGTCGAGTTCCAACACGTCAAGCCCGGCAAGGGCGGAGCCTTCGTCCGATCGAAGATCCGCAACGTGCGCACCGGCGCCGTGATCGACAAGACGTTCAACGCTGGGATCAAGGTCGAGCAGGCGATCGTTCAACGCGAAGACATGCAGTACCTGTACCACGACGGCACCGACTACGTGTTCATGAACACCAAGACCTACGACCAGACCAACGTCGCCGAAGTCGCACTCGGAGACGCAAAGGACTATCTCATCGAGCAGATGATCGCTCAGATCGCGTTCTACAACGGTGAGATCATCGGCGTCGAGATCCCCGCATCGGTCGAGCTGACCATCGCCAACACCGAGCCAGGTCTGCAAGGCGACCGTTCGAGCGGTGGCACCAAGCCGGCAACGCTCGAAACCGGCAAGGAGATCAAGGTCCCACTCTTCATCGAAATCGGTGAAAAGGTGCGCGTCGACACGCGCACCGGCGACTACATGACTCGCGTCTGATGGCGCAGATTCCCCGCCCGGACGAACGGTCCGAAGGCAGAGAACGGGCGCTGTACCTGCTGTACGAGGCAGAATCGAAGGGCATCACACCCGTCGAAGCACTCGAACTCCAGGTGCTCGAGCCCGACGAGCTGACGCAGACACTGGTGCGCGGGGTCGCGGAGCATCGCGACCGACTCGACGCAGCGATCGACGAGCGTTCCACCGGGTGGACGCTCGCTCGGATGCCGGTGATCGATCTCAACGTGTTGCGGATCGGTGCGTTCGAACTCGCAGAACGCCCCGACGTGCCAACCGCTGTCGTGTTGGACGAGTCGGTGAGGCTGGTCAAACAGTTCTCGACCGATGACAGCAGCCGTTTCGTCAACGGCGTGCTCGCCGCGTTGGTTGCCGACCTCCGCGACTGATTCTCGGCCACAATGGGCACATGTCTGTGCTCGAGCGCGCACCGGAGGGGGAGGAGGAGCACTCCGAATCCGCCGTGCCTCGGGCACCGTGGTGGCACCAGATCACCACGCCGCAAGTGGTGATCATCGGCCTCGTCGTGCTGTACACGACCTACTTCACGCAACGGTCGCTCAACATTCATCACGCCCTCGGGACCGCTTCGTACGATTCGGCGTTGTACGACCAAGGCGTCTGGCTGCTTTCTCGAGGCGAGACACCGTTCGTCACGCTGATGGGCCGAAATCTGTTCGGCGATCACACGTCGTTCATCTTGGTGTTCCTCGTTCCGTTCTATTGGCTGTGGCCGTCCGCTGGCGTGCTCTTCTTCGCGCAATCAGCAGCGATCGGTGCCGGGGCACTGCCGGTGTTCTTGGTCGGGCGCACGCGTCTGCGCAGCGAATGGCTCGCGCTCGTCCCAGCGGCCGCGTATCTGCTGCACCCTGCAGTCGGGCACACCAACCTGGAGAACTTTCACCCCGACGCGTTCCTCGGTGTGTTCGTCGGCGGCGCGCTGTGGGCGGCACTCGACCGCAGGTGGAAGACGTACCTGGTGTTCTTGTTGCTCGCGCTCTCGGTCAAGGAGGATGCGTCCTTGGTGCTCGTGCCGCTCGGCATCTGGGTCGCTGTCAAGCGCGATCGTCGCATCGGTCTCGCCACCGTCGCAGGCTGCATTGCCTTCATGGCGTTCGCGATGTTCGTCGTGATGCGTGGCCTGATCGGCGTGCCGACACGGAATACCTGGCGCTTTCCGTTCAGCGAGCAGGACGACTCGACCATCGGCGCTGCGCTGCGGGTGGTTGCCAAGACCTTCACCGACCCGAAGGCGGTCTGGGATCATCTCACCGCCGACAACCGTCCGTGGTACCTCGTGCAGATGACGGCTCCATTCGCGTGGCTGTTCTTTCGTAAGCCGTGGGTCGCAGCGATCAGCGCGCTCGTGCTGTTCACGAACATTCTCAGCACCTTCTGGTACCAGTACCAGATCGACTTCCACTACGGCCTCGTCGCAGTGCCGGCGCTGAGTATCGGCACGGTCTGTGCGATCGCTGCGATGCGTGACGAGTTCGTCGTGAACTCGATCACGGTTCCGGTCCGTTCAGTAGCTGTCGGCCTGGTCGGCGTGGCCGCACTGCTCACCTCGTTCCTGTGGGCACCCGTGCCGTGGGGTCGCACACCGCTCTTCTACGGGCAGCCGAACAATCCGTGGGCGAACTCGGCCCGCGAGATCATCGAGCTGGTTCCGGAGGACGCGGTGGTCGCCGCGCACTATCGCATCACTCCACACATCGCTCATCGCACCGAGATCTACCAGTTCCCCGTGCCGTTCCGGTCGGTGCTGTACGGACCCAACGGGATCGTCGACGGGCCGAGGATCCCGGATCGAGCCGAGCGTGTCGAGTTCATCGTGCTCCCGATTCCGGGGGCGGGGCCGACGTCGTTTCCCGCCGAGGACTGGGCGGTTGTGAGCCCAGCATTCGACCTGGTGGAAGCGAACGACTTCTGGGCGCTCTATGCACGTGACCCGGACACTCCGTTGCCGGAGTAGACGCGATCCCATCAGACCTGAGTGTCGACCAGAGGTTGAGGGTGGGTGGATTTGAAGCATCAACTGTTGATCGAGGGTTGCCGAACCTTCTGAAAACCAGACGCTTCGTCTTCAGTTCTTGTCAAATGCTCCGATGAAAACGTCGTGCCATGTGACGACATCTCGGCTTCGCGCAGCGAACGGCGGATCGCATCGTTGGCGCGCGCCCTTCGTCGGATCGCCGTCGCACTGGCGCTGGTGGTCACGACCTTGGTCGCAACGGGGGCGCTTGAATCCGCACCGGCATTCGCCTCGCCGAGCTGTGCGGCGCCACCCGTCACCGGGTCGACCACCGCATCCGGTGTCGTTAACACCTACTTCGCCGGCGTCACGGGGAGCTTGCTCGCAGGCGAGTCCGACACGACGTTGGACGTGGGCGCGGGCACCGGTGCTGGCGACTCGCTCGAAGTCGGCAGCCTCGTGCTCGTCATCCAGATGCAAGGGGCGACGATCGACTCGTCCAACGACAGCAACTACGGCGCTGGAGACGGAACGGGTCGGGGAGCGACGGGCGGCGGCCTCCCCGCCGGCCAGTACGAGTACGCAACGGTCGCCTCGGTTGCGGGGTCGACAATCGGCCTCTCGGGCACCGGTGCGAATGGCGGGCTGATCAACACGTACACGAATGCCGACGCCACGTCGACATCTGGGCAGTACCGCTACCAGGTCATCCTGGTGCCGCAGTACTCCAGCGCTGCGCTGTCGGCCGGCGCGCCTCCGACTGCCGCTGCCTGGGACGGCCAGACCGGCGGTGTCGTCGCTCTGGACGTTGCGGCGACCCTCGATCTGAGTGGGGCCGACATCGACGTGTCCGGCCTTGGCTTCCGTCCAGGTCTGCAGCGCGTGCGCGGCGGCGGTTCGATCGGATCGAACACCGATTACGTGACGCAGACCTCGAACCCCAAGAACGGCCAGAAGGCCGAAGGCATCGCCGGTACACCGGTGTGGACCACCGGCGACCCCGACTCGGTCGGTGACGGGTACCCGGACGGCGATTTTGCTCGCGGTGCTCCCGGCAACGCAGGTGGCGGCGGGACGGACGGCGCAAACGGCAACAACCAAAACTCCGGTGGTGGCGGTGGAGGCAACGGCGGCATCGGTGGCCGAGGCGGAAACACGTGGAGCTCGGCTCTCGAGATCGGTGGCGTCGGCGGCGCGGCCGTGTCCGCCGCCGTCGATCGCGTCGTGCTGGGCGGTGGCGGCGGAGCCGGGTCCGACAACAACGGAGTGAACGACTCGTCCGGTGGACCCGGTGGTGGCATCGTGCTCATTCGAGCGGGCGCACTCACCGGCTCGGGAACGATCACCGCAGACGGACTCGACGGCCAGTCAAGCGGTCAGGACGGATCCGGTGGCGCTGGTGCCGGCGGTTCGGTCGTCGTGGTCACGTCGGAAACCGGTGCGGCAAGCGGGCAATCGAATCTGACCATCAGCGCTCGAGGCGGCCGCGGTGGCGATGAAACGCACCCGGCACTCCACGGGCCTGGTGGCGGCGGTGGCGGCGGTGCCGTCATCACGTCGGAGACCCTGCCAACGGTGGAAGTCGACGGCGGCGACAACGGTATTCACACCGCATCCAACACGGACTATGGCGCAGAGCCGGGCCTCGACGGCACGTGGGCCACGACACCGATCACGGGGTCGCCCGGCGTGAACTCCGGATCGCAGTGCATCGATCTCGAGGTGACCAAGGACGTCTCCCCGGCCAACGTCGTGCCCGGAGCTGCGGTCACCTACACGGTCACCGTGACGAACAACGGCCCGTTCCCCACCAGCGGCACTGCGCCGGTCGGCGTCATCGACGACGTCCCGGCTGCTCTCTCCGGTGTCAGCTGGAGCTGTTCGGCGACGGCAGGTTCGAGCTGCGCAGCCGCAAGCGGTACTGGCGACCTCTCGACGACAGCAAACCTCACCATTGGAGGGGTAGCGACCTACACGATCACCGGTGACCTCGACGCTGCGTTCACGGGCACGCTCGCGAACACCGCCACAGCGACGCCGCCGAGCGGCATCCCCGAGATCACCCCGGACGACAACAGCGATGACGGCGACTCCGTTGCCACGCCACAGGCCGACCTCTCCATCACGAAGACCGACGGTGCCACGGTCACAGACCAGGGCGCGTCGACGACCTACACGATCGTGGTGTCGAACGCCGGCCCCTCTGCGGTGACCAACGCAGCCATCACCGACGCCTTGCCGGTCGGAGCCACGAGCGGCACCTGGACCTGTGCGAACTCCGCGGGCGGCTCCTGCGGTGACGCGAACGGAACGCTGCCGATGTCGACTACTGCAGACCTCGGCCCGTCCGGTTCGGTGACCTACACCGTCGTCGTCGACGTCTCGGCCTCCGCAACCGGCAACCTCGTGAACACCGCAACGGTCGCCGCACCGGCGGGAGTCACGGAAATCGGTACCGGTCCGAATTCAGCCACCGACACCAACGCCATCGATCTCGTCCCGGTCGCAACGGCAGACGGCTACGCCACCGACCAGGATCAAGACATCGCCATCACCGTCGTTGCGAACGGCCTCCTCGACAACGACACCGAGGGCACGCCGACGGCAACGGTCACCTCGTTCGACGCAACGTCGACCGAGGGCGGCACGGTCAACGTGAACCCCAACGGCACGTTCACGTACGAACCTCCGGCGGGCTACTCCGGCATCGATACGTTCGACTACGAGATCACCGACGGCAACGGCGACACGTCGTCCACAACCGTCACGATCACCATCGACGACGTCCCGATCGCGGAGAACGACAGCTATTCAGCGACCGAAGACGTCACGCTCGTCGTGCCCGCATCCAGCGGACTCCTGATCGACGACGATCAAGGCGACAGCCCCGCCACGGTCACCTCGGTCGACACCACCGGCTTGGCCGGCACCATCTCGGTCTTCGGCGCGGACGGCAGCTTCACCTTCGTCCCCAACGCTGGCGCAACCGGCGTCACCAGCTTCACGTACACGATCACCGACGCGAACGGCGACACTTCGACTGCGACGGCGAGCATCGACATCGATGCGCTGCCGACTGCGGTCGACGACACGTATGGCACCGATGAGGATGCCACGCTCACCCAGGGCGCGAGTGGCGGCCTCCTCGACAACGACACCGATCAGGGCAACGGTCCGGCGACGGTCACGTCCGTCGACACGACCGGCTTGGCCGGCA
>CALIOL010000262.1 GCA_938044705.1 uncultured Ilumatobacter sp.
GGCCTCGCCAGCTACAAGTGCCTCTCCGAGCACCACAACCCTGCCAGCCTGCAGAACACCCGCAGCCTGATGGACCGCCACCACTCCGCGCTCCACAAGAGCATCTGGCGGATGGGCAAGCTGCTGCGCGATTCCGGCCCCAAGGTGTTCCAGGTCGAGACCACCATCAACACCGAAGCGTTTCCGAAGCCCTTCGAGTTCCTCGCCAAGCGCGAGTGGGAATGGACCGCCAAGGACCGCGGGCTGTTCCTCGCGTCGAGCAAGAGCCTCAACAAGCTTCCGAACCGCCAGAAGCGCAAGATCTTCCACGGCATCGAAGCGCCCTACCGCACCACGAGCGTCCAGGCCGGCTTCACCGAGACCGTCCACGAGCAGACGCTCGAGAACGTCTATAAGCAGCACATCGTCGAGGTCGAGGGACAGACCGACATCTTGACGATGGGCATCCCGTTCATCAGCCCCTACAACCCCGAGTCGATCATGAACCCGATCCTCGTGATGTGCATGGGACTCGGGTACCTCTTCAACATGTATCGGGGCAAGCCGCTCGTGAAGGAAGGCGGCGTCGTGATCATGACGCACCCGACCTACGAGGAGTTCCACCCCGTTCACCACCCGAGCTACATCGACTTCTTCGACGAGGTACTCGCCGACACCACGGACCCGGCAGTCATGTCGACCAAGTGGGAGAAGAAGTACGCCGAGGACGACTGGTACCGCCACCTCTACCGCACCAGCTACGCGTATCACGGCGTGCACCCCTTCTATGCCTGGTACTGGGGCGCACACGGCCAGCAGCACGCCGGCAAGGTCATCATCGTCGGCGGCTACGCCTCGGCAGTTCGCAGGCTGGGCTTCACTCCCGCGTCGACGATGAACGACGCCCTCGAGATCGCCTCGGACACCGTCGGCCGCTCCCCCACCATCAGCCACCTGCACGTGCCCGGCGTGCTCGTCGCCGACGTGAAGTAGGCAGCACCCGATGCCTGGTCGCACCACTCGCCAGTACATCCGTCGGGCCCAGCGCCCCGACGGTTCCGGCACGTCCATCAAGATCGCGCAGCGCGCCGCCGGCACCGTCGAAGGGGCCGTCCGGAGCGCCGCCAAGCCACTCGCCAAGTACGGGTTCCCATATCGCAAGCCGTCCGCTCCCAAGAGCGTCGTCGTGCCGCGAAAGCCCAGCGAACTCGGCGACGCCTACGACACCGAGTGGGCTCGCCGACCCATCGCGCGAGCGATGCGCGGCGTCATCATCGAAGGCCCGATGCGCCTCGCCGTGCGAACCGTTGCAAGCCCGACGGTCACCGGACTCGACCGCCTCACCGACCTGCTCCGCACCGACGATGACACTCCGGCACCGGTCATTTTTGCGCCGAACCACCACAGCCACATCGACACCGGGGTCATGATCCGATCGATCCCCGCTCCCTGGCGCAAAGAGCTCGTGGTGGCAGCGGCAGCCGACTACTTCTTCGACGCCAAGTGGAAGGCATCGCTGTCCGCCCTCGCGCTGAACGCGATCCCGATCGACCGCGACGCCACCAGCCGAGCCACCTTCGACCGGCTGCGGGACGTGATCGCCGACGGAAACAGCTTGATCATCTACCCCGAGGGTGGCCGCTCACCGGATGGCTGGGGCCAAGACTTCAAGGGCGGCGCGGCGTACCTCTCGATGCGCACCGGCGCTCCGATCATCCCCGTACACCTCGACGGCACTGGCGAGATCTTCGGCAAGGGCGCCACGAAGCTCTCCGCCGGACGAACGACCGTCCTGTTCGGCACGCCGCTCACCGCCCACGACGGCGAGAACACTCGACGCTTCAACGACCGGATCGAAGCAGCCGTCACCCGACTCGGCGACGAAACCCTCACCGACTGGTGGACCGCCTCGCTCAACGCCGGACAGGGCCGAAGCCCGAAGCTCTCGGGTCCCGAACACAGCGGCTGGCGCAAGCAGTGGCAGCTCGGCGAGAAACGCCGCCTCAGCACCGCAGGCATCCGTCGACGTCGCGCCCGCCGTTGGCCGGATCTGGGCTGATGTCCAGGTTGGGGTCTCACCCAAACCTCGACAGGGCAGACTAAGACCATGCTCACCTCGAGTCGGAACCTCGCGCTCCTGACCTTCATCGCGCTCGCCACGGCGGCGTGCACCGAGCAAGCCGACGTCGTCCCGGCCACGACGGCATTCGCCGCAACGACCACCACGGTTGCGCCAGCGGTCGAATCCACCACCAGCGTCCCCGAGACCACGACCGCTCCAGAGACCACGGTCGCCGAGACCACCACCACCGTGCCGGAAACCACCACGGCTCCCACCACCACGATCGCGGCGACGGGCGACCCCACCACGGTTTCCACGGAGTACTTCCTCGGAGGCAACAGCGCCGGCTGGCTGTACCTGGGCCGATGGACGGGCAGCGCCTGGGAGACCGACCGAGACGAAAACCAAGACCTGCGGGAGCCGGCCGCCGCCGCCGGCGACGACCTGGTCGCCCACGAACTCGACATCGAGCCGCGACCCAGTTCGATCGAGGGCTTCGGTGCCGCCTGCGCCGCCGATGGACGCCTCGGCCCGGTGCTGACCCCGACAGCAAGTCCTCCGGCGGGAGCCGCCAACTATCAGTCGATCGCGTTCCCTGCGGACTGGTCGACGCAGCCGCGCCCGGTTGCGCTCGTCGAGGCCAACGTTGCGAGCTACGTCGAAGCAGGCCAAGCAGCGTTCGACGACTTCGGAATCGACACATCTACAGGAGCGATCGAGCAACTCGTCGTGGCCGACCTCGACGGCGACGGCGACACCGAAGCGCTCGTTGCCTTCGACGGCGACGGCTTCTCGGCCCTCTTGCTCGTCGATGCGAACAGCGGCGAATCCATCACCCTGGCGCGCAGCGTCGAGGCGACGGTGACGCCGACGACCGTGCTCGAAGGCGACGAGCCCGGAGAGACGACCACGACGCCTGCCGACACGTTCCGAACCCTCGCGGTCGTCGACCTCAACGGCGATGGACGATTCGAAGTCGTCGTCCAGTCCTTCGTTGGCGACAGCGGTGCCGTCACCGTGAACACCTACAACGGCTCAGCGGTCACCCCGGTGCTGACCGCCGGCTGCTGACCTTCAAGCTTCCCCCAAGACCCACCACTTGTGACTGTGTCGATGCCATGATGAGGCAATGACGGAGTACACCCAGATCAAGGGCGGCGGGAAGTCTCGGCATCTGCCGATTGGTACCCCCGGAAGCTGCCTCACCGAAGCCGACAGGGCTGCGGTCATCGACTCCATCGACCTCGCTGGCCCGAAGTGTCGTCGGTGCCGAGTCCCCGCTCAGACAGCTCGGCTGATCGGGATCGAGTTCACGATCACCACAGCCACACCTGCAACGGTGCTCGATGCCGCGCAGGCGCACGCGACGAACGCCTTCGGCTGCATCGCCGACGACCCCGCGCTGACGGTCACCGTCGGCACCGGCACGCAACAGCAAGATGGTCCCGGGCGCTACCACAGCGACTGGCTGTTCGTCGTCAATGCGACCTGGGACGCCGACACCGGAACCGTGAAGGACCGCGAACGCCGCGGCCTCCCGGACCGACGCCGCACACCCGACCGCCGCACCTGATCACCGGCCGGGGTCGGCGGCCCTCACCACGTGTCGATGTTCGAACGGCTGCCCGCCGCCGTGGGTGGCGCTGCGGTCAGCAGGGTGCTGATCCAACGCCGAGTGTCCGCCGGGTCGATCGCGTCATCGATCTCGAAATAGCTCGCCACGCTGACCGCTTTTCCGTGCTCGTACATGCGGTCCACCATCTGCTGGAACAACGCTTCGCGCTCGGCGTCATCGGTGACCGCTTCGAGTTCCTTGCGATACCCGAGGCGAACGGCACCCTCGAGACCCATGCCGCCGAACTCCCCCGTGGGCCACGCAAGACAGGCCAACGGCGCCTTCGTCGAGCCACCCATCATCGCTTGCGCACCAAGGCCGTACGCCTTGCGCGTCACGACGGTGATGGTCGGCACGCTCAGGTTCGCTCCGGTGACGAACAGTCGCGAGCAGTGCCGGACGAGCGCGGTCTCTTCGATGTCGGGACCGACCATCATTCCCGGCGTGTCGCACAGGGTGATCAACGGCAATCCATGAGCATCACAGAGCTGCATGAAGCGAGCGGCCTTGTCCGAACCGTCGCTGTCGATCGCCCCACCGAGGTGCTTCGGGTTGTTCGCCAGCACGCCGACCGGGCGCCCTTCGATTCGAGCGAGCGACGTCACCATCCCAGCCCCGAACTCCCGCCGAAGCTCCAGGACAGAGCCTTCGTCGAACATCCCGGTGATCGCGTCGCGGATGTCATAGGCCCGGAGTCGGTCGAGCGGGACCACATCGCGCAGCTTGGTCTGGTCGGGAGCGACCCACTCATCGGTGGAACCCTGGAAGTAGCTCAGGTACTGCTTGGCAACGGCGACCGCTTCGGCTTCGTCGGCAACGACGATGTCGATGACGCCGTTCGAGCGCTGGACGTCGATCGGACCGACGTCCTTGGGTGAGAAGACTCCCAATCCACCGCCCTCGATCATTGCGGGGCCTCCCATGCCGATGTTCGAGTCCTCGGTGGCGATCACGACGTCGCAACAGCCGAGAATCGCCGCGTTCCCGGCAAAGCAGTATCCCGATGCGATTCCGACGATCGGCACCGTTCCAGACAGTTCAGCGAACCACCAGAATGCGAGGCAGTCGAGTCCGCTGACGCCGGGCGCATCGGTATCGCCCGGTCGCCCGCCACCGCCCTCGGTGAAGAACACGATCGGCGTTCGCAACTGCTCGGCGACCTCGATCAGCCGGTCCTTCTTGCGATGATTCTGAAACCCCTGCGTGCCGGCCAGCACGGTGTAGTCGTACGACATCACGACGGTCTTCGAGCGGTTCGGGTCGAAGAGCTCGCCGTTGACGTCGCCGACGCCACCGACGAGACCATCGCCCGGCGTGTTGGCAATCAGGTCGGTCAGCTCGCGACGCTTGCGCTGCGCAGCAACGACCGTCGGGCCATACTCGACGAAGCTGCCGCTGTCGACGAGATCCGCAACGTTCTCGCGCGCCGTCCGCTTTCCTTTGCCGTGACGTTTGGTGACCGCTTCGGGCCGCTGTTCATCACTGCCCGCCGCATGGCGAGCGACCACCTCAGCCAGATCCGGTCGCTCGAGGCCCTGAGGAGCGGTCAACGCAGGTTCCTGGCCAGGCGAACCGACCGGAGGCGGCAGTTCGCCGTCAGCTGCGGCGGTGACCATGGCCGGGCCGAGCGTCATCACTCGGTCGCCGATCATCAGCGTCGCGCCGACCTCGACCGCGATCGCAGACACCACGCCGTCAGCGGGCGCGACGATCTCGTGGTGCATCTTCATCGACTCGATCAATGCGACGAGTGCACCTTCGCGAACGGCGGATCCTGGCTCGACGGTCACCTCGACGATCGTGCCCTGTAGCTCGGTTACCACATCGACGTCGGTCATCTCCCGAAACTACCGACACGAGCCACGACGACCCGAAACAGCGATCACGGCGCCACCCGGGAGTGGGTCAGGCGCTCGAGGAGGTCGGAGACCGCTGGAAGGTCGTGATCGACACCTCACCCATCACCAGGTCAGCGGCGACAGCAGCAAACAGTGCGGGCACAATGAAGCCCGGCTGTCCTGTCGTCTCGGCGACGAACATCACGGCGGCGAGCGGAACGCGGTAGCCGGCGCCCAGGAATGCGGCGATACCGAGCAAGACGTAGAGGGCCGGGTCCACCGTGTTGAACACCTCCCCGACGACGCGACCGACGAGCGCTCCGCCGACCACGAGTGGAATGAAGACACCACCGACCCCACCGCCCGCAAGGGTCGCCGCCGTCGCGAACATCCGCAGGAAGAACACGGTGACCAGCACCCAGAGCGCCTGGGGTTCGAACAACCATGCGAAGACCTCGTAGCCCGAACCCAACGTGAGACTCTCGCCGTCGGCCGGGTTCCACCCTTCGGCGGTGATGACTCGTGAGATGAAGTACAACGACGTCAGCGCCACGCCGGCGACGGCGAGCCGTGACGTCAGCGGTCGGAGCGTGAACGCCTTCGCCTTGCGCATCACCCACGAGAAGACGCGAGCACCGATCGCACAGAACACACCGATCAGCACAGCGCCGAAGAGGTCGACGTACTCAAACAGCGACACGGTCCGCTCGCCTGCGGGAAACGTGAAGATCGGGGCGGTGCTACTCAGCGCAGCGAACGTGAGATACCCAGACGCGCTGGCCACCAGGGCGGGAAGCAGCATTCGTCGAGCCATCTGATCGCGGAACGGCACCTCCAGCGCGAAGATCGCACCCGTCGCCGGAGCTTTGAAGATCGCGGCGACGCCGGCTGCGGCTCCAGCGACGAGCAGTGTGCGGTAGTCAGCACCCCGGAACGACGCAGGCAGACGGCGCTGAATCATCGCTCCGAGTGCCGAGCCGCCATACATGGACGGGCCTTCCAGGCCCATCGCCCCGCCGGACCCGAGCGTCGTGAATGCGGCGGCCATTCTTCCGACGAACGCGCGCCACCGAAGTGGGTACTCGGAGTCATGGAAGCTGCGCAGGTACTCGTCTGACGTGGCTGGCGACGCCCCGGCCCCAACACTCTTCAAGATCAAGGCGGAAGCAACCAGGCCAAGCGTCGGCACGATCAGGCCCCAACGCCAATCGCTGTGGAGCAACGTGTCAAAGGCGAGCTCTGCCACGATGAATTCGAAGTAGCGGACGAACACCCCGGTGACCGCTCCGGTGACCGCCGCGAGAAGGACGACTTCGCGCGAACGACGCACGAGATCGCGAAACTCGTCGGTGCGAAGATCGAGATTGCGAGGTTGCGAGAGAAGGTCTCTCACTCGATCGCGCCACACGATCGTCAACTCTAAGCCGTGCGCAGCATCTCCGACTTCAGTTCGCGCGAGATCCGCCGATGAAGAGACATGCCCCGCGCTCGCCAACTCTCCGTCAGCTCCAGCAACATGTTCTGGTTCGCGGTCGTTCTCGCTGCACTGGTCGTCGGTTGGGTCGTCGGAGGCTGGAAGGTCGCACTCGTGGCCGCCGGTCTCGGACTCGTCGTCAGCGAAGTGTCCGAGCGGATCGCTCGCTCCAAGCGCATGAACGCCTGACCGACGACGCCTCAGCCGAATCGCGTTCGATCAGACGACTCCTGAGCGTGCTGACCCGTCAGGGTCAGAGTCCGAGGACCTCGGCAAAGTGCGGAATCGTCCGCTCGAGCCCGGTGCGCAGGTCGATCGTCGGCTCCCAGCCGAGCTTCTCGCGGGCCTGGGTGATGTCGGGCTGGCGTTGCTTTGGGTCATCGGACGGCAACGGCTCGTAGATGATGCCCGCAGCGTTACCGGTGAGCTCATTCACCAGCTCCGCGAGCTCCAGCATCGTGAATTCACCGGGGTTACCGATGTTGATCGGACCGGTCTCGTCGCTGTCCAGCAGTGCCAGAAACCCGCGCACCTCGTCTTCGACGAAGCAGAAGCTGCGCGTCTGGAGACCGTCTCCGTAGATCGTGAGCGCCTGGCCGCGTAGCGCCTGCGTGATGAAGTTCGAGACGACACGACCGTCGGTGGGTTGCATCCGCGGGCCGTAGGTGTTGAAGATGCGAACGACACGGACGGCAACGTCGTGCTTGCGGTGGTACGCGAAGGTCAGCGCTTCGGAAAAGCGCTTGGCCTCGTCGTACATGCTTCGCTCACCGATCGGGTTGACATTGCCCCAGTAGTCCTCGGTTTGCGGGTGGACGGATGGGTCGCCGTAGACCTCGCTCGTCGACGCCATGAAGAACGTTGCGTCGTTTGCCTTCGCGAGTTCGAGCAGGTTGCGCGTCCCGATGCTCCCGACGTCGAGCGTCTCGATGGGGAACTCGTAGTAGTCCTTCGGCGATGCGGGACTCGCGAGGTTCATCACGGCGTCGACGTCGCCATCGACCGAGAAATCCCCGCAGATGTCCGCCTCGAGCAGCTCGAAGGACTCATGGCCGAGCAGGTGCGCGACATTGGCCTGCCTGCCGGTGATGTAGTTGTCGACGCAGACGACGCTGTCGCCACGCGAGATGATGAGGTCGCTCAGATGAGATCCGAGGAAACCGGCGCCGCCGGCGAGAACGATACGCATCAGATCAACCTCAGCTCCGGCCCACGCCGTCGTAACGCAACCCGGCGTCTTTCACGACATCGGGGTCGAACAGGTTGCGGGTGTCGACCACCGTGGTGCCCTTGCCAACACGGGAGGCCAAGACGTCCAGGTCGACGTTTGCGAACTCGGGCCATTCGGTGAAGACGCAGATCACATCGACCCCGTCGGCAATCTCCAACAGTTCGCTGGTCAACTCGACGCCGTCGAGTGTCGCAGCCTGGTGCGGTGAGAGCTCACCGCAGGTCGTGGGGTCGAACGCCTTGACTTCGGCTCCGACCTTGCGGAGTTCGTCGATGATCGCGATCGCAGGCGACTCGCGAAGGTCGTCGGTTCCTGCCTTGAACGTCAGCCCCATACCGCCGATGCGTACACCGCTGAGATCGGACTGGTGACGGCCGACCGCCTTCGCGATCTTGTCGATCATCCGCTTGCGCTGCTCGTCATTGACCTCGATGACGCCCTTCATCATCGAGAAGTTGTAGCCGTGGTCTTCCGCGATCTTGACGAGCGCTCGGCTGTCCTTCGGGAAACACGAACCACCCCAACCTGGTCCGGGGTTGAGGAACCGATTGCCGATCCGAGTGTCTGAACCGATGCCGTCGACCACCGCAGCAACATCGGCGCCGACATGCTCACACATCGCCGCAACGGCATTGACGAAGCTGATCTTCATTGCGAGGAAGCCATTTGCGGCGTACTTGATCGTCTCAGCCGACGCCGGGTCGGTGATGATGACCGGGGTCTCGATGCCTGCATACAGCTGGGCGACCTTGTCGGCCGCGGCACGATTCGCGGCGCCGACGACGACGCGATCGGGAGTCAAGAAATCGCGAACTGCGGTGCCTTCACGCAGGAACTCAGGGTTCGACACCACCGACACGTCGTCGCGCTGCAGGACTCGCTCGACGGCGATCGTGGAGCCGACGGGCACGGTCGACTTGTTGACCACGACAGCGCCCGGCTTGAGGATCGGAGCGATCTCGCGGGCAGCCTGTTCGATGTAGGAGAGGTCGGCGCTGCCGTCCTCGCCTTGCGGCGTCGGCACGCACAAGAAGACGATGTCAGCGTCGGCGGCCGCCGCCTCAGATCCGAGCACGAACTCGAGGAGACCCGCCGCTCGCGCCTCGTTGACGATGTCCTCGAGCCCGTCCTCGACGATCGGGATGTGCCCGTTGTTCAAGAGATCGACCTTGCGCTGATCGATGTCACCGCACACGACGTGGTGCCCGAGGTGC
>CALIOL010000263.1 GCA_938044705.1 uncultured Ilumatobacter sp.
TCGCTCGGGTATCTCCCCGACAACAGATCGAGCACGTTGTTCAACAGCTCGTCGGAGATCTCGGCGAAGTTCGCGCATCGCCGGACCATCGAGGTGACCTCCTCGACCGAGCACTCCTCCACCGCCGCAGCGTGCGCCACGATCTGTTGCGCGAGCACGTCGAGCGGGTTCCGGAGGAACCGACTCGACTCGATCTCACCGTCGACCATGCGTCGCGTCACGACAGCCGCTTCGAGCAGGTCGCCACGGTGCTTCGGGAAGATCGATCCTCGTGACGGTTCTCCGACCTGGTGACCCGCTCGCCCGATTCGCTGCATTCCGCGAGAGACCGCACCGGGCGACTCGACCTGGATGACGAGATCGACCGCCCCCATGTCGATGCCGAGTTCGAGTGACGAGGTCGCGACGATCGCTCGAAGCTCGCCGCGCTTCAACTGATCTTCGATCACCACCCGTTGCTCACGGGCAAGCGAACCGTGGTGCGCCTTCACGAGCTCCTCGGTCATCGCGCCGGTCTCCGGGTCGACGATCCCGGGCACGCCTTCGTCGACCGCCAATTCGTTCAACTTCGCGGCGAGGCGCTCCGCTGCACGCCGAGCGTTGCAGAAGATGATCGTCGAGCGGTTCGCCAGGATTCGCTTCAGGATCTCGGGATAGATCGACGGCCAGATCGAGGTCCGTGAATCGCCGGTACCCGAGCCGGCCGTGCCGAAACCGGCGTTGGACTCGTTGACGGGTCGGCCCAGGTCGCTCATGTCCTCGATCGGAATGACGACTTCGACCTCGAGTTGCTTCTTGATTCCCGCGTCGATGATCTTCACGGGCCGCAACGTGCCGGGCTGGCCGTCTGTACCAGCGGTCTCGTAGCCACCGAGGAACTCGGCGATCTCTTCGAGTGGGCGCTGCGTGGCCGACAACCCGATCCGTTGGAACGGCTTCTCGGTCACCATCTCCAATCGCTCCAACGTCAACGCAAGATGCGCGCCACGTTTGGTGGTGGCCATCGCGTGGATCTCGTCGATGATGACCGTCTCGACACCCACCAAGGTCTCAGCAGCTTTCGAGGTGAGCATGAGATACAACGACTCGGGCGTGGTGATCAACAAGTCGGGCGGACGTCGGATCAGCTTCTGGCGATCGTTCGACGGGGTGTCGCCTGTGCGCATTCCCACCTCGGGGGCGACGAACTTTTCACCGAGACGTTCGGCTGCGAACTCGATTCCCTTCAACGGGGCGCGGAGGTTCTTCTCGATGTCGAACGCAAGCGCCCGCAGCGGCGAGATGTACAGCACCCGGTTGCGATGCGAACGTTCCTCGGGGCGAGGCGTGGTGGTGAGCCGGTCGATCGAGGCGAGGAACGACGTGAGGGTCTTGCCCGAGCCGGTCGGTGCACAGATCAGCGTGTGCTCGCCGTTTGCGATGTGCGGCCAGCCCTGGATCTGCGGTGGCGTCGGCGACGGGAACGATGACGCGAACCACTCGCTGACCGCCGGCGAGAACGCGTCGAGTACAGGGTGATGAGCGATGATTCGAGACTACCGAGCGAAGGGAACGCCCGTTCTGTCCGCAACGGCTTCACCCGGATGGGTGGTCAGTCTTCTTGACCGGCTCCGCCTGCAGCGTGGAACGTCGTGTTGAGGTCGGCGACGGTGAGATCGGTCAGCAGGCACGGCTGCGAGGCGCCGAGCCGCCAAAGACCTTCGCGGTCGCCGTCGCCGAAGTCGTCGAGCGTGCGGTCGTAGCGCGGCTGCATGAGTTGACCGGCAGCGGTGATGTGGCCGAGGCCGACGAGGTGCGCGAGCTCGTGCATCCAGACCAGTTCCTTGTCGACACCCGAACCTGGCGTGGCATCGAGCGTCACCGTGCCGCGGACGATCTCACCGTTGCCCCCGGACCAGTTGATGATGGCGTAGCCGAGCAGTCCGTTCGCGAAATCGGTGGCGACGTCATCGTCGGTGAGCGTGAGCCCGACCTCGGCGCCGGAGGGGAAACTCGGGCTCGGCGAGCGAGCGCTCGAGGGTGAATACGTGGCGTCGTACGACCCTCTCGACACGAAGTCGAGACCGGTTGCCTGCTCGACGCGAGCGATCGCAGCGTTCAGTTGATCGATGTCGCTCTGCGTCCCACGTGACGCATCGAGCTTGTAGGTGATCGTCGAGCACGGATCCCAACGGACCGGCTCGCCTCGCACCCTCGCGGAGAACGCGTGCGGGCCGGTCGTCGGCGGCTGCGAACCAGGCGTGGGCGGCGGCGACGGCACCGTGGTGGGTGCCGGGTTGATCGGCGGGTCGGCGGTCGTCGTCGGCGTGGGCGAAACGGGGTCACCAACGGGCGAAGTCGGCGCTGGTGCAGCAGCGCTCGCGTCGATCGCGAGGTGGGTTGCGGCGGAGGTGAAGATGCAGACCTGGCCGCCAGCGCCCGACGCGACGAACGCCGCGTTCGCCACGGTCTGGCCGGCGGAGAAGTTGACGTTCGAGGCAACCGGCACGTCGCTCGCGCTCACTTGCCCGGTCGGGCATGGGAAGACGGTCAGGAAGCCTGGTGCTCGCGGAGAGATCGCCGTGACGTTGAGGATGATCGCAGCGGCGTCGTCCTCGATGACGTCGCGTCCGGCGACCGTCAGCGGCGTGATCGAGCCGGCCTGAAGTTCGCCGACACCGACGTTGCGACCGTCGATGGTGGTGGAGCCAGCCCCAGATCGGGTCTCGAGCAGACGGATCGGAGGGAACGGGCGAGGATCCCCACCCGACGGTACGTAGCCGTTGACGTCGATCACCAGGTGCGTTTCGGCTGACGCGAGCACGCAGACGTCGCCGCCGTTGCCAACGCTGGTCATCACCGAGTTCGCTGCGTTCTCCCCAGCGACGAAGTTGAGGTTCGACGCAGTCGGCGCATCGGTCGCCGTCGCGTTTCCGGCAGGACACGGGAACACGGTGAGAAAGCCAGCCGCTCCGGGACGAACTGCTGCGACGTTGAGCGCGACCGCATCCGCGTTCGTTGGCACTCCTGCGCGACCGGTCGCAGCGAATCGGTAGATCTCGCCGGCGCGCAGCGATCCGTCGCCGGTGAACTCGCCGTCGATCGTCGGGATCGACGACGTTCGAGTCTCGACGAGGCGGACCGGGCTGAGGGCGACGGGCGACTCCCCATTGCCGAAGCCGCTGACATCGACCACGAGATGCGAGGCGGTCGACGAATACACGCACACGCGTCCGCTGTCGCCGACTCGAACGAGCAACGAGTTCGCGACCGTGCGCCCACCCGTCATGTTCACGCTCGACGCGTTCGGAGCGTCG
>CALIOL010000264.1 GCA_938044705.1 uncultured Ilumatobacter sp.
TCCGCAAGTTCGAGGTCGGTGACCGGAATCGTCTTGGCGAACACCCGGTGGCCGGCGACGTCGAGCGTTCGGCTCATGCCCCACCCCGGATGCGGCTGGACCTGACCGAGGAGATCTGCCAACTCGGCGTCAGTTCCATCAGCAAACCAGGCACTGAGCTCGTCGTGCAGGCCGAGCCGAGCTTCCACATGACCGAACCTACACCCGAGGCTCGATCGGGCCGAGCGGACGGGAGTCGGTCAGGAGTCCGGGGCTTCGACGTCGGGGTCGATGGCTGGCACCGTGGTCGAGACCGCCGGGATGAAGGTCGCGTCGAACTCACCCTCGTACGGTTCGGTGACGGCCGGCGCGACGTATTCCTCGCCGCATTGGACCTGGACGACCTCTTGGCGCACAAGGTCGACGATGGTCGTGCTGTTCGGACCGAAGCGTCGGAGGAAGTCACTGAACGACGGGATGTCCTCCCCCGCACACGTTGCACCCGCCCCGTCGGTGTCTCGCTCGATGACCGGCGGGTAGGGGATCTCCCACCCGTTCTCGAACACGGCGTAGCCGTCCTGGAGATCGACGATCGGTGGAAGCTCGACGGTCTCACGAGGCGCCTTCGGCAGAATCGCAAACCACACCACCGCGTCGCCGAGAACGTCTGCGAGCACCACACAACGGTTCGGAAGCACCAGCGTTCCGCACGAGACTTCGCCCGGCGTCCCCGGTGCGATGCGCATCACCCGAAGACCGTCGGCGTCGAGCACGGCATCGAGGACGCCGACGGTGCGGCCGTCGGGGCCGACCTCGAAGTCGTCAGATCGTTCGATCCGATCGACGGACGAGATGACATCGATGCGGCGCTTGATGACGTTGCCGTCCTCGTCGCGATTCGACGGGCCGGCGACGGCGAGCGTTCCTTGCTGACCGCCGCTCGCAAAGACCGTGTCGACACCGAGGGCAAGCAACGCCAACGCCGCGACCGCAGCCAGGAATCGCAACGTCAACACCTGTCTCACCCGGCTCACGGTACCCAGTGCGCGGCACTCGCCGGTGGCACCACCGTGTGACGCTCACGCCCGCATGCGTCGCGCTCCGTGTCAGGCGACCGCTGACCGCGCTGCGCGTGACGCAGCCTCGGCGATGCGATCGATCACCTCGTCGGTGTGAGCGAGACCGACGAAGATCGCTTCGTACGCGCCCGGGGCCATCGCGACCCCTTCGGCGAGCATTGCCTGGAAGAAGCGTGCGTACGCGGCCTCGTCGGTGGTCTTGGCGTCGTCGAAATTCTGCACCGGATTCGCAGCATCCTCGCCACAGACCATGCCGATGAGCGTGCCCACGACCGGGAATCGGGCGGCGAAGCCTGCCGAGGCGCAGGCGTCTCGCAACAGCGCGGCCATGTGACGAGCCCGGGCGAGCAACTCGATGTAGACGTCACCGGTCAGATTGTCGAGCGCGGCCAGCCCAGCTGCGGTCGCAAGCGGATTGCCGGAGAGCGTGCCCGCGTGAAACACCGCGCCGAGTGGCGAGAGATTCTCCATGATGTCCGCTCGACCGCCGATCGAACCAATGGGCAATCCGCCGCCGATCACCTTGCCGAAGCACGTGATGTCCGGAACGATGTCGTACTTCTCCTGGGCGCCGCCGGGCGACAGCCGGAATCCGGTGATGACCTCGTCGAAGATCAGCAGTGCGCCGACGCGGTCGCACTCGGCGCGCAGTCCTTCGAGGAATCCGGGCACGGGGGCGACAACGCCCATGTTGGCAGCGACCGGCTCGACGATCACCGCAGCGACCTCGTCGGTCAACTCGGGCACGACGTTGTACGGCGCCACCATGGTCTCAGCGACCGACGCGCTCGGCACACCTGCGGTTCCAGGCAATCCGAGCGTTGCGATGCCGCTGCCGCCTGCGACGAGCAGCGCGTCGGTTGCTCCATGGAAGTTGCCGGCGAACGTGACGATCCGGTCGCGGCCGGTCACGCCGCGTGCGAGGCGAATCGCCGTGCTCGTCGCTTCGGTACCTGAGTTCATCAGGCGGACTCGTTCACAGCTCGGCACGCGAGCCGAGATCTCCTCGGCCAGTTTCATCTCGCGCGGCGTGGGCGCACCGTATGACGTACCGTCCATCGCCGCCGTCGTCACGGCCGCGGTGATCGCCGGATGTGCATGGCCGAGGATCACGGCGCCATAGCTCTGGACGAGATCGAAGTACGTGGTGCCTTCGACATCGGTGATCGTTGCACCGTCAGCGCTTGCCACCACATACGGCTCGCCGCCCACGCTGCGAAAGGCGCGAATCGAGGAGTTCACGCCACCCGGAATCGCGGCCTTCGACCGCTCGAACATCGTGTGGTTGCTGGGAACGCCTGCGCCGACGCACACGGTCGGCGAGCACCCGGCGGCCGAGCACGCTTCGGCGTCGCAGAGGGGAATCATTGAGTCGGTCATTTCGGCCATCGGGATCTCCATTCGGGCGGCAGCGCTGCGCCAAGCACAGCGCTGACTCAGCGGGCAGCTTGTTCTGCGAACCAGCGGGTGAAGTAGGTGAGGATGATGTTCGCGCCGGCGCGCTTGATCGCCGTGAGGTGTTCCAACGCAACGGCATCGGTGTCGATCCACCCTCGCTCTCCGGCAGCGTGGATCATCGCGTACTCGCCGCTGACGTGATACGCCGCAAGCGGCACGTCGACCCGCGAGGCGACGTCGCTGATGACGTCGAGGTAGGCGAGCGCAGGCTTGACCATCACCATGTCGGCGCCCTCGGCGAGGTCGAGTTCGACTTCGCGAATCGCTTCGCGAGCGTTGCGATGATCTTGCTGGTAGCCCTGACGATCTCCGCCGTCGGCGATCGTGACGTCGACGGCATCCCGGAACGGTCCGTACAGGGCACTCGCGTACTTCGCGGCATACGCAAGGATCGCGACCTCGCTGAAGCCTGCGTCATCGAGGGTCTCGCGGATCACGGCGACCTGTCCGTCCATCATGCCGCTCGGTGCGACGACGTGCGCCCCCGCTTCGGCTTGAGCGAGTGCCGCCTTCGCATAGATCTCGAGTGTGGCGTCGTTGTCGACGACCATGCGGCCGTCGGCGCCTTCGTGCACGATCCCGCAGTGTCCGTGATCGGTGTACTCGTCGACGCAGAGATCCGCCATCAGCACGATGCTCTCTCCGTGCTCGGCAACGAGCTGGCGCAGGGCGACCTGGACGATGCCATCCGGGTCGAATGCTCCGCTCCCCTCGGCGTCCTTCACCGCAGGCACCCCGAACAGGATCACCGCTTTGACACCGAGTGCCTTGAGCTCGCGCACTTCGGTCCCGAGCGATTCGAGCGTGTGCTGCATCACGCCGGGCAGCGATTCGATCGGTTGAGGCTCATCGATCCCTTCGCGAACGAACAGCGGAGCGATCAGGTCATCGACTCGCACGTGCACCTCGGAGACCAGCGATCTCATCGCCTCCGAGCGGCGAAGTCGTCGTGGGCGGTCGATCGGTGTCCTCACCTCCCTGAGCCTACGGCGGAGCCGCTTCCACAACTTCCTTGCGAACGACCTCCCCGGCCGCGCTCCCCGCCTCCCTTGCGCTCACCCGCTCACCCACTCACCTACGCACCTACTCAGAATGTGGAGCGATCGTTGCGGCACGCGTTCACATCTCTCCACATTGTCGGAAAGGTGGCGGGGTGGACGCTGCCGGGGAGGTGACACGGGACGCGGGGCCTGGAGCAAGGGGGCAGGGAGGCGGGAGCAGGGAGAGGGGCAGGTGACCGGGGCGGGGCCCAGACAGGGAGACGCCGGAAGCAGTGAGGGTCGGGGCCGGGCGAGCAGGCCGAGCGGGTGGGCGGACCTTGCCAACGCGCGAGAGACGGTCGCCCGAGGGGCCGATTGCCGGGCCGCGAGCCTGGGCGCCGAGTAGTTTCGGCACGTGTCTGTCCAAGCATGGTTCTCCAACGATGAGGTCGAGATCGAGCCTGGCTCGTCGACTTCGTTGCAACTGTCGATCCAGAATCTGAGCGAATCGACGGAGAGCTACACCATCGTCCCAAGTGGGCTCACCGCGGATTGGGTATCGGTCGATCGCGGCAACCTCACACTGTTCGGAGGGTCGCTCGATGTCGTCGATGTGACCATCTCGGCACCGAAGCTCCCGTCCACGACCGCGGGCCCCACCGTCACCGGTGTTCGCATCATCCCGACCAGCAGCCCGGATGACACGATCGTGGCGGAGACCACACTCGGTGTCGAGTCGTTCGATGATCGGCGAATCACCCCACTGCAGCCGGTCATTCGCGCACGTCGGCGAGCGACGTACGAGTTCATGGTGGAGAACCACGGCAACGGTCTCGCCAGTTGTCGCGTGCGTCTCATCGACCCGTCCGAACGCGTGGACGGCAGCTTCGACCCACCGGCCGTCGGAGTTGCGCCGGGTGGAGCAAGCCTCGTCAGACTGAAAGCGAAAGCGAAGCGCAGCCTCTTCCGCCGAGCGACCCGGACACTCAACTTCGAGGTCGAGGCCGAGCAACCCGGCCATGAGCCGACAGCCACCTCGCTGTCGCTGGTCCAGCCCCCGACGCTGGCGATGGCGACCGTGGGCAAAGCCCTCGCCGTCGCGGCGCTCGTCGGGGCTGCCGTCGGAGCCTGGTTCGGTGTGGTCCGCCCCGAGATTCGTGATGCAGCAGCTGACCGGGTCGATGAACGGCTCGCTCAATTCGACGCTGCAGTCGACGAGATCGCTGCAGAGAGCAACGTCGAGTCGCCGGTCACGACCGTGGTCGACGGATCCGACGACGGCGACGGGCAAGGGTCCTCACCAGACGAGGGCGAACCCGACTTCTTGCGTCTCGACGTCACGCCGACGGCGCTCGAAACCACTCAGAACGTGTTCACCGTCCCCGAAGGGATCCTCTACGACCTCACGGAAGTGAGAATCGAGAACGCGAACAACGACACGGGGCGCGCTGCTTTGCTCATCAACGGCCAGGAAACCTACGTGTGGTCATTGGCGAACATCCGCGGCCAACTCTTCGAACCGAGTCTGACGCCGATTCGTCTTCAACCCGAAGACAACGTGACGTTCCAAGTTCGATGCGACACCGTCGGCGACCCCGCCATCGGCACGTGCTTCAACGCAGTCAACCTGCAGGGTCTACGGATCGAGATCGACGAGATCTGATCAGCGAACGTCAGCGTCAGCCGAGGCCGAAGCCCGGCAAGCCGACAACCGCCTGATCGTCTTCGATCACTTCGACCGGAGCGCTCGCAGCCGCGCCGGACGCCGACTGGACGACGACGGTGCGATCGCCACCGCGCTCATTCGGGCTGACTGGGACGGTCACTGCGAAGTTGCCGAGTTCATCGGTGGTCGCAGTGATCGACGAGTTCGGCCCGTCACCGAACACGATGGTGACTTCCGTGTTCGGCGGGTACTGAGCACCGGTGGCGACGAAATCCCGACCGGCATCGACCGACGCAGTCGCGATGTCGAGCACCGGAGCGAATTCGCCGTCGCCGGCGAGGATCATCGTGGTGTACTGATCGTCTCTCGTCGTCAGCTCGACCAGCGCGGTCCGACGGCCTGCGTCTGTCGGCGTGAAGGTCACACCGATGCCACAGAACGCACGGGGGTTCAGCGGGCGGAACGCACAGTTGTTGCTGGTGAACTCGAACTCAGAGGCGTGTGCACCGGTGATCTCGAACGACGTGATCTCGGTCGGAGAGAACGAGATGTTCGACAGATCGAACACGAACTCGATGCTCGACTCGCCAACGACCACCGTGCCGAGATCGGCGCTTGCCGGCTCGATCCGAAGTGCCGGGTTCCCACCCTCACCGAACACGTTCGAGGAGACCGACACTGCGTCGAATCCCTCTTCGGCAACCGTGACCGTCGCGCTCGACGAACCCAGGCCACTCGGCGTGTACGACAGCGTCACCTGGCAACTGCCGCCGGCCGGGACCGTGGCCGCGAGCAAGCAGGTCGTGGTGTCTTCGTTGATCTCGAACTGTGAGCTGTCGACGGTGACGATCGTCGGCTGGAACGACGACGGCCCATCGTTGATGACGTTGATCCGCCACTCGTCACTTCGGAGTCCGACGAGGGTCGTGCCCAGGTCAGCGTCCGGCAGCGAGAGCAGAGGGTCCGATGCACGGGCGATGATCTGGCGACCGGGCACCGCATCGGGACCGATGAGATCACGAGCCGCAGCGGAGTCGAACACCACGGTTCGACCGGTGTCGCTGACGTCGGGATGAGCGTGCACGCCCTGGGTCGGAACGACGCCGTCGTTGCCGGTGGTCAGACGGGAGAGTCGACCATTGCGGACTTCGGCGAGCAAGAGGTCACCATCGTCCCCGCTTCCGAGTGCCGGAACTTCGATCAACTGCAGGTTCGGCGCCTTGGTCACGAAGGCAACGAGCTGGCCATCAGCGGACACCGACGGCTGCGAGGACGGGCCATACCCGGCAACGGCGGGATCGGTGTCGTTTCGGGCGCTGATGAGCGAGATCGCGGTCTCCTCATCGGGACCGATCTGGCCATCGTTGTTCGGGTCCCTGTCAGCGAAGAACACTTGGGTCGGGCATCCGCCAGTGCAGTCGGGGTAGGTGGCCTCGGCGAGCAGTGGGTCGCTCGACGTGAACGCGACGTCCATGCCCTTACGGGACAGGTCAGGTTCGCCGGCTCCAGCAGAAGGAGACCCGTCTGGGCGGCGGCTGATCATCTCGACAGCGAGGAACGGATCCGGCTGATCGATGTCCCAAGCGAACACCTGCGTAATGGCAGGGCCACCGTCGACGAGGCCCGGTGCCCAACCTGGCACGGCGTCGGACGACGTGGCGTCGGAGCGGTACGCAAGGCTCAGACCGTCAGCGGACAGCGAAGGTTGGTCGAGTCCGATGTGGACGAAGGTGTCGGTCGGCGAGTCTGCGGGAGAACCGGCGACGAACCGGGAACGACCCGCAGCGTCGATCGGGACCGCGACGTCGACGAGGGAGATCGTCGTGATCTCGTCGGGTTCGAAGAGGTGGTCAGCGGGATGTGTGTAGGCGACGAGGGTGCCACTGCGCGACGTGGTCGGTGCAGCGAGCACGACGTCATCGCGAGCGATGCCGCCAGAACCGGGGCGGCTCGACACCAGCTCCCAGTTGCCCACGCTGCCCTCGCAGTGCGGCAGGGTGGAACGGTAGATGTCCCAACGGGCACCGGTGTCATCGTCACGGAAGACATCCAGCGCCATCTCGGTCACGGCCACGACGCTGCACCCGTCACCGGAAATGACCGGGAACATCGTGTTGCCGCTGCGCAGCGCACTCGGGACCGGGCTGAGCTCGGTGGTGATGCCGGTCTCTCGGTCGGTGAGAAACACGGTTGCGGACCGGGTGTCGTCTTCATCGAGCGGAGCGCCATGGAACACGACGAACCGACCGTCACCAGAGACCGACGGGCTCGCCCCAGCAGCATCTCCGACGCTGGTGTGCGCATCGACCACGTCGACCGGTTCGACCTGTGCGAGTTGAACATCAGGAAGCGCCCCGACGCCGGCACCACTGGTCGACATGACCAGACCTGCCAGCAGCGCGCTCGAACCGGCCAGCGTCCGACGCTTCTTGCGTCCGATGCGGCGGGATTCGACCACGAGGCTCCTTTTGTTCAACGTCTTCTCTTTCATTCGACGACACAACGGGGTTGTTACACCCGTTCTGCCGACAGCTCGGCGGAAAGTCTGCCAGGAATTGGTGACGAACGTCATCAGCCGACGCGATTGCGCCAAGCGTTCACGAGTTCCTCGACAATGCCTGCAAGAGAGTGTTCGGCAGCCTCGTTGGTGATCTTGAGGCCCGATTTCTCAGCAGCAGCGCGCGTTGTGGGACCGATGACCGCGACAATCGGCGGCAGCGCAGCGCTGGCGTCATCGCCCAATGCGTCGGCCCAGGCCCGAGCCGACGACCCACTGGCGAACACCACCGCATCGGCTCGCTCGACGCGTCGCCGGTCTTCATCAGACGGCACACGCACGAGCGTCCGGTAGGCGACGTGTACGTCGACACTGTGACCTGCCGCTTCGAGCCCTCGGGCGAGCTCGTCGCCAGCCAGATCGGCCTGAGCGAGCACAACACGCTGAGCCGGCTCGACGCGCTTCACGAATGCATCGACGAGGCTCGACGCGATTTGACGGTCCGGCAACACGTCAACAGGACGCTCAGCGACTTCAGCAAGTCGCGATGCCGTGGCGGTGCCCACCGCTGCGAGACCGATGGCCGGATATCGAGACACGGCACCGACACGATCCGCACCAGCGGCAGACGTCACGACGAGCCAGTCCGGCTCGTCACAGATCGCTCGCTCGAGCCGATCGCGCTGCGCTGCGTCGACCGCTGCGATCTCGATGAGCGGCACGTGCTCGACGACGGCGCCCGCGGCAGCTAGCAGTCGACCGAGCTCGCCTCGATGCTCGCGAGTGACGACGACCGTGCACCCTGCGAGGGCTGTGCTCACCCCAACCGGTCCTGCAGATCGCGGGCAGCCTGGCGAGCGAGGTCGAGGCGAGCACCGAGGTTCGGAGCTCGTGTGTCCGGGAGTTCGATCACATCCGCGACGTACGCGCCGCGGTCCGGGTCGGCAAGGAACACATGCAGTCGATTGTCGATCACGTGCCCGGCCACCGGCAGCGAACACCCACTGCCGAGCTCCCCGAGAAACGCTCGTTCGACCTCGACCTGGTAGCGGGTTTCGAGGTGGTCGATCGCTGTGAGCGCAGCGTGCGTGTCGGCGTCTCCATCGCGGCATTCGACCGCGACACAGCCCTGGCCGACCGCGGGAACGAACGCCTCGATGTCGAGTACCTGGTCGACGCGATCGGTCATGTCGAGAATCTCCAGCGCCGCAAGCGCCATGACGATTGCTCCGCCTTCGGGCACTTTGGAGATGCGGCTGTCGATGTTGCCGCGCAACTCGACGAATTCGAGGTCGGGGCGGACCGAGGAGAGTTGGGCGCGTCGTCGCACCGAACCTGATGCGACGGTCGCACCGTGGGCCAGACCGTCGAGTGTGGCGCCGATCAAGACATCGTTGGACGAGCGTCGCTCGGTGAACGCCGCAAGGACGAGTCCCTCAGCGGTGTCGGACGGCAGGTCCTTTGCGGAATGCACCGCGAGGTCGGCGCGCCCATCGAGCACCGCCCGCTGGACCTCTTTCACGAACACCCCTTGGCCACCGATGGAGTGCAGCGGAACGTTGTCGCCTTGCGTCCGATCGCCGATCGTGCTGATCTCGACCAGATCGACGTTGCGACCCGTTTCCGCCTCGATGAGCGACGCAACGGCGGTGGATTGCGCCATGGCCTGTCGAGACCCTCGGGTCGCAAGGCGAAGCGCAGACGATTCGGTCATGAAGCCTGTGGTCCCGATGCGATCGGTCAACCGAGGTCGAACAGGTCGCGCACCGCAGCCGCGTTGCGGTCGCCCTGCGGCGTGCCGGCATCGCTCTTCAGGCGAATCGACGGCTCGTGAAGCAACTTCGAGACGATCCCCTTCGTGAGCGCCTCGACGGCCGAGCGATCTGCATCGGACAGCTGTGCGAGCCGGCTTGCGAACCGCTCGATCTCAGCAACCCGGACAGCTTCGGCCGCCTGGTGCATCGACGCAACGAGGGGCGCTGCTTGGCGTGCGGTCTGTTCGACGCCGTAGTTCTCGACCTCTTCGGCCACGATGCCGCGAACGAGGTCGGCTTCCTTGGCCCGCTTTGCACGCCCGCGGTCTGCCCAGTCGCGAAGGTCATCGAGATCGAGGACATCGACACCGTCGAGGTCGGCCACTGCCGGCTCGACATCGCGCGGAACAGCGATGTCGATGATGTGGAGCGGCCGGTCGGAGTGGGCTCGCGCTCGGGCGAGCACCTCGGTCGTGATGACGGGTTCACCGGATCCGGTCGAGGCAACGACCACGTCGGCCGAGGCGAGCGCTGCATCGAGACGATCGAACCCGACCGTGGTGGCACCGACCCGCTGAGCCAATGCCGCACCCCGTTCCGGGGATCGGTTGACGACACAGATGTCGGCCCCGCCCGCCTTGTGCAAGGCAACAGCGACACCTTCGCCCATCGACCCAGCGCCGATGACTGCGACGTGCTTCCCTTCGAGGTCGCCGACGACGTCCGCGAGCATCTCGACTGCTGCATGGCTCACCGACGCCGTGCCACGCCCGATGGCGGTCTCGGTGCGGGCACGCTTGCCCGTTTCCACCGCAGTTCTCATGAGAAGGTTGAGACCGGCTCGTGCGGCCGACTCTTCGCGAGCGATCTCCCAGGCGGTTCGGATCTGACCGAGGATCTCTCCTTCGCCGATCACCGCGGAATCCAAACCCGCCGCCACTTCGAACAGGTGATGGACAGCAGCCGACTCGTGCTGGCTGAACAGGTGCGGGCTCAACTCGTCGACGTCGAGCTCACCGAGTTCGCACAGGAAATCTCGAACGTCTGAGTACGCCCCGTGGAACCGCTCTGCGATGACGTACACCTCGGTGCGATTGCACGTCGACAGCACGACCGCTTCTCGAATGTTGTCTCGCACCGCAAGACCAGCCACCTGCTTGGCCAGCTCGGCGGGCGCGATGGTCAGACGTTCGAGCAGAGGCAGCGGACCGCTGCGGTGGTTCACGCCGACGACGAGCAAAGACATCTGTCGACCAGCCTACGCCGAGGCTCCTCGGCCGCGTGGACCGGGGACAGCCTGCAATTTGGTTGCCTGGCGGGCATTGGCTCGACGCTGCTCGTGGTAGCTGAGAATCTGGAGTTCGACGGCGAGATCGACTTTGCGAACGCTGATTCCGTGAGGCGTATTCACGATTGCGGGAGCGAAGTTCAACACGCTGGTGACACCGGCGGCGACCAACGCATCGGCCGCATCTTGCGCCGCAGGACCGGGTGTCGCGATCACACCGATCGCAATGTCACGCGACTGGACGATCTGCGCGAGCTCGTCGATGTGACGGACTCGAACTCCACCGATCACGCTACCGATCTTGTCCTCGGCGACATCGACGATGCCCCCGACCGGGAAGCCGCGTTCTCCGAAACCTCCGTACCCCGAGAGCGCCTGGCCCAAGTTGCCGGCGCCGACGATCACGACATGCCATTCATGAGTGAGCCCGAGCTCGCGTTTGATCTGGAACACGAGGAACTCGACGTCGTAGCCGACACCGCGCGTTCCATAGCTGCCCAGGTACGACAGGTCTTTGCGAACCTTGGCCGCGTTCACCCCACCGAGCGTCGCGAGCTCTTCAGACGAGATGTTCGTGATTCCTGCTTCGAACTGTTCGGAGAGCAACTGGAGGTACACGGGCAAACGCGCCACCGTTGCTTCGGGGATCCGTCGTCGAGTCCGCTGGCCAGCCACGACTCCAACATAAGGCGCTTGTGCACACTTTCACAAAGCCGTGCACGCGCTTTTCGCTCGCTGTAACGGATGTCTCAGATGGGGAGCTGGCGTCGAACCAGCTTGCCGGTGACATTGCGCGGCAGTTCGTCGACGAACATGATCTTGTTCGGGCACTTGTACCGAGCAACGTGATCGAGGCAGTACTCGACCAGCGACTCCTCATCGACGTCCGAACCGTCAGCGGCAACCACGAACGCCTTCACCGCCTCGCCGGTGTGCGGGTGCGGCACGCCGACTACCCCGGCTTCAGCAACATCGGGGTGCGTGTTGAGCACGTCTTCGACCTCGGCCGGGTACACGTTGAAGCCTGACACGATGACGAGGTCCTTGGCGCGGTCGACGAGCCACAAGAACCCGTCGTCGTCGACGGTGGCCATGTCGCCGGTCTTGAGCCACCCGTCTTCGGTGAGCACCGCATCGGTGGCATCGGCATCTCGGAAGTACCCGGCGAACACGTTCGGGCCCTTGACCCAGATCTCACCGACGTCGCCAGCGGGGATGTCACCGTCGTCGTTGACGAGGCGGACGTGTACGCCGTCGAGCACTCGACCGACGGATCCGAAACGCACATCGCCACCGGCCGAGGACGTCACGATCGGTGCCGCCTCGGTGAGCCCGTATCCCTCTCGAATCTCGACACCGAACCGGTCGCGCATGAGTTGTGCGGTCGCGATGGGAAGTCGCGAAGCGCCGGACAGCGCGAGCCGAACCGTCGCGAACTCGCTTCCCTCCAACTGGTCGAAGTACGCGAACGCCGACCACATCGACGGCGAACCCGGGAGCACCGTGACGCCGCGTTCCGCGATGGTCTCGATCGCGGTCGCCGGATCGAACCGCTGGACGAGCAGCACCGTGGCTCCGACGGACAACCCCATCGTCATGGCGACATTGAGCCCGAAGATGTGGAAGAGCGGCAGCACGGTGTACACGACGTCCCCACCGACGACGTGGTCGCCGGTCGTGAGGCTCTGCGCGAGGTTGGCAGCGAGGTTGCCGTGGGTGAGCATCGCCGCACGTGGATGCCCGGCGGTGCCGCTCGTGAAGATCAACGTCGCAAGATGCTCTTCATCCACGTCCACGATGTCGACGGGGGCCGCTGCGAGCAACTCCCCGATCGGGATCGCTCCTTCGGGTCCGCTGGCAGGGTCACAGCTGACGACGGTGCTCACGGACGGGACCTTGGAACGATCGACGTTGTTCCAGGTCGCCGTGCTCACCTTCTCGATCACGACCACCTTCGCCGAGACGTTCGAGATCTCCGCCTCCAGCTCCGGCGCCGGGCTCAGCGGATTCAACGGAACCGCAACCGCTCCCAAGCCGAGAGTTGCGAAGTACGTGACGACGAAGTGGCGCGAGTTGCTGCAGAGGATGGCGATCCGATCTCCGTCGCCGACGCCGATCGACGCGAGGCCACCCCGCAGACGCTCGATCTGCTCGTACAGGGCGGCGAAGGTCGTGGGGCGTCCGCGACTGATCAACGCAACAGCGTCGGGATCGTGACCTTCGATGACTCGGGCGAGGTTCATGATCAGAGCCGGAGCAGGGAGACGATGCCGGCGATCAGGATCGCAGCGAGCAGGAGGCCGAGAGTGAGCGTGACAGCGGGGCGCATCGATCCGAGACGCTAACGGCTTGTGAGGTCGACGCTCACCACAGGGATCTCGGCGACCGAAGCGGCATCGTCGTCGAGCGGACTGATGACGACCTGATCTCCATCGTCGATACCGAGCTCCTCGGCGGCTGAGCGCTGGTTCATCACCACCGCCAACATGCCGTTCGAGTCGGTCACGAGACCGACAGCGCCAGTGTCGACGTCGGCAAACGAGGTGACCCGCCGGGCGACCCGCGTCGTGCCTCCTGTCGCATGACTCGGAGCACTGATCCTGATCTCCAGGGTGTCTCCGAACGTCGAGGGAATGTCGTCCGGACCGACGTTGAGTTGCACGTTGCCGAAGCGATCGGTCCAGAGCGCTTGGGCGATTGCGGTCGATTCATCGACTTGAGGGAGAGGAACCATTCCGGGGAACAGAACGTCAGCCTCCACAGCGTCGCCCAGTTCCAGAAGGTCGACGCCGTTACACAGGTGCGCGGCAGCCGGAGCAAAGATGTCCCGCCCATCGAACGTGGCGCCCGGCGCCTCGAGCTGATAGTCGGCGTTGGTCAGCGAGACTGCCCTGCCAGCTCCACCCGCCATCGCGACCGCCGGAGCGAGCACTCCGTTGTCCGGTCCGACGAGCACGCCTTCGCCGCCTGCGACCTCGATGGCGATTCCCCGCCGATCCGTTCCCACTCCCGGGTCGACGACGGCGACGATCACACCCGACGCGACGTAGCTGATCGATCGAGCCAGCGCGAGTGACCCGGCGCGTACGTCGAACGGAGCGATGCCGTGTGTGAGGTCGATGACGCTGACGTGCGGAGCGAGGTCCCGGATCACCGACTTGACCACGCCGACGAACTCGTCGTCGGTTCCGTAGTCGGACAAGAAAGAGATGGTGTCGTACCGGCGTCCCATGGGACCTCCGAAACTATCTCGGATCGTCAGAACCGCCCCCGAGACGCGGCGAGGGCTGGTGCCAACCCCCCGAAGGCACCAGCCCTGCCGGCGCTGTTCGTTCGATCACTGTCAACAGCGAACGCTCGAACGCGTCTCCACGGTCGTGAGGATAGGGGGCGATCCGCGATGTGAAAAGGGGCACAATCGAAAAACATGCGTGTAACACCGCCAAATGTTTCGCTTGCTGTCAAGAAGGTGGTCGGACAGTGAGCGTCCGGCTACTCAGCCGAGTTCGCGACTGCGTTCCGTTGCTGCGCGAACGACGTCGGCAACGATCGTCTCGAAGCCCGCTGCTTCGAACCGAGCGAGTCCCGCGGCCGTGGTCCCACCCGGCGACGTGACGTTCACGCGGAGCTGCGTTGCATCGCGATCGCGGTCGAGCAGCGTCGCCGAGCCGAGCAGCAACTGCGCGACGACGCGCTCGGCAACCTCTGGCTCGAGCCCTTCGGCGACCGCGGCAGCGGTGAGTGCCTCGGCGAGCAGGAACACGTAGGCGGGACCCGACCCTGCGACTCCGGTGAACACGTCCAACAGCGATTCGTCGAGACGCTCGACGATCCCGACGGAGCCAAGCACCTCCGTCGCCCAATCGAGGTCGGCCGCAACCGCGCCGGCTCCCCCGGCAATCGCCGAGGCTCCCCTGCCGACCAGGGCCGGCGTGTTCGGCATCGCCCTCACGACCGCGACGCCCTCGCCCGCCGCAGCCTCGAGCCTCGCGAGTGTGACCCCGGCGGCGATCGACAGGACACGCGTGGCGCCCCGCTCGACGGCGGCCGTCACCGCATCGGGCACATCGTTCGGCTTGACGGCGATCACGGCGGCACCAGCCTGTGGGACCTCCTCGCTCACCAGCACGCCGGGGAACATCGCAGCGAGTTCGCCACGTCGCGTATCGAGACGCTCCACGACCGCCAACGACTCAGGAAGAAACAGCCCGGAGCCGATCATTCCGCCCAGCAGCGCGGCACCCATGTTGCCGCCACCGATCATCACCACATCGACGCTCATCGTCGAGACCGTACTTGTCCGGCGACCCCACGACGCGGGGCCCGGGCGGGTGCGAGAGGACCGACTCCCCCGAGATGCACCCACCCGGGCACCTTCTCAGTGGGTGGTCGGGCGCCGAAACAGGAAACGGCGAGGACACCGGGCGTCAGCCGTCTCCAGCGATTCAGGCGTCGTTCGCGAATCGGCTCGCGAAACCGATCTTCAACAGCGACGAGAATGCCTGCTCGACGGTGGCGTACAGCGTTCCGAGGATCCGGTCGATGTCGGACTTTTCGACGACCGAGCTCGACAGCTCGCCGCGTAAGAACACCGCGTCTTCGACGCCGATCGAGAAGTGCGCGCCGACGAGCCGCTCGTTGCGACGCAGCAGGTGCTCGAACAGCTCGCGTTCGTTCTCCTCTGGCGCAGGCATCACGTAGGTCTCGTAGCGCAACGTCCGCTGGCCGAGGGTCAACCACACGGTCGTGAATTCCTTTTCCTCACCGCGCATGCGAACGAACCACCGCAGTGCGCCGTCGTCGGACCGGTCGATCGCGACGATGTGGTCGTACTCGGCATCGAGTTCGCCCACCCACTCGTCGATGCGTCGTTCCAGCACGGCGAGTTCCTCTGCGTTCATCGCGTCCGCTGCGGACTCGTGGCCATCCTGCGATCCGTCACGCATCAGCGACCTCGATCGTCGCAGCGGGCTCCGAGATCAGATCGGGGTTCGGGTTCTCACAGCTCACCAGGTCGCCGTGCACGAGATCCTCGTACAGGCCACTGAGTCGTTGCGCTGCGGCGCGCCACGTGTAGTCGCCGGCGCGAACCACTCCGGCCTTGCCCATCGAGGCGCGCAGCTCGTCATCGCTCAGTATTTCCGCCATGGCCGCGGCGTAGTCGGCAGGATTGCGGCCATCGATCAGCCTGCCGGTCTCGCCGTCGTCGACAAGGCTCAACAGCCCGCCGACCGCACTCGCGACGACCGGGGTTCCGCATGCAGCAGCCTCGAGCGCGACCAACCCGAAGCTCTCGGAGCGGCTCGGGACGACGACGATGTCGGCGGCGCGGTAATAGGTCGACAGGATGTGGTGCGGCTGCGGCGCGACGAAATCGACGTAGTCGTGCAGGTCGAGTTCGTCGACGAGGTCGTGGGCTCGGTCCTCTTCGACGCCGCCGTTGCGGCCCGAGGCTCCGCCGACGATGAGGAGACGAGCGTCTCCGTGACCCAACTCGTGAAGGCCTGCCAGCGCCTGAATGGCAACGTCGGGACCCTTGAGCGGCTGGATGCGGCCCACGAACACGATCAGCGGAACCTGCTTGTCGATGCCCAACGCGTGCCGGGCTCCCCCTTGATCGCCCGGGGTGAAGAACGCATGCTCGACGCCGGGAGCGATGATCTCGATCCGACCGTTCGGGTCACCGTAGAGGCGGCGGAACTGCTCTTCCTCTTCGACGCAGCTGACGCAGATCGCGTCCGACCCACGAATGATCTCCGCCTCAGCGCGATCGCGCCACTCGGGTTCGGGATCCCCGCCCTCGGCCTTGACCCTGGCAAGCGTGTGGAACGTCGACACGAACGGAACGTCGAGCACATGCTTGAGGTGGTGCCCGACCACGCCGCTTAGCCAGTAGTTGCCATGGATCACGTCAGGAGCGCCGTTGTCGTCGAACCATCGCATCACTCCGGCACAGAACTGGTCGGAGATGTCTGCCAGCGCTTCTTTCGGCAGGTGGTGAGGGCCAGCTTCGATGTGCACCACGCGATGATTCGGCTCCACGAAGACTTCCGGCGCGAGCCCTTCGCGATCGGCTCGCGTGAACGTCACACATTCCACACCCGACTGCGAGAGCGCCGACATCAACTCTCTGACGTAGACGTTCATCCCCCCGCTGTCACCCGAGCCGGGCTGCAGCAACGGCGACGTGTGGAGCGAGATCACCGCGACTCGTCGCGGTCTCGCAGGGGTCGCGTCAGCTGAGAGCCGTTCGCTCATCGGTGTCGGAGACGCCTGTTCAGTCGTCGAGCAAGGTGTCGACGTCGGCTTCGCCGTCACGGTAGCGACGGACGAGCTCGGCACTCAGCGCATCCAACCGGTCGAAGCGAGCGCGTCGATCTTGCGACACCCGGACTTCGAACGCCTGGATCGCAGCTGCGAGCTCGCCGAGTTCCACTTCGTCGAGGTCTTCCATGCGGCCGAAGTGGTACTCCCGACAGATCGCATCCAACTCGATCGACAACTCATCGTCGCTGAGATCCTCGGCCGGGCGAGGCGGGCGGGCGGGCCCACCGGTGAGGTGTTGAGACAGAACGTCGGTGACCTCGTCGCTGACCTCACCATCAGAGCTTCGTCGGCTCAACTCACTCGACACGAGGTCGAATCGGGCCTGGGCGACACGCCGTGCGTACGAGACGACATCGTCTCGACGCTGCAACTCGGCACGCAACGAACGCAGCTCGTCGAGCGAGAGCGTCGTCGGGTCGGTGGTCTCGCTCGGGTTGGTTTCGTCGCTCATGTCGCTCCTCCTGAGACCGGCGGCAGCACCGCGACCTCGTCTTCGGGGCCGACCGCTGTGTCGAGCCCCGCATCTTCACCGTTGACCCAGATGCTGCAAGTCGTCAGCACGTCCGCAAACCGCTCGCTGTATCGATCTCGCGCCACCTGTAGCACGTCGGCGACCGTAGCGGCTTCGATCACGTCGGTTCCCGTACCGGCAGCATCGCGTGCCGATGCGAACAGACGAACCTTGGCCACCGCTCCAATCTACCCAGCGCCCGTTCGTTCCGTTGACCCGCGACGACGTGACCGGTTCGAGTCGTGTCGTCCCGGTATCGTCTCTCCACTGTGGGAACCGCAAAACGAGAACGCCAGAAAGCCAACAAGGCCCGCCGCGAGCAAGAAGCGGTGCGGGAGCAGGCCAAGAAGCGCACGTTGCGCCTGTCGCTCCTGATCGGCGGCGCCATCATCGCCGTCTTCGTCATCGTGGCGGTCGCTGGTCGGTTCTTCTTGGACTCCGACGACGACGACCCCGTCGTGCCCGACGACGTCGTCGTCACCACCGAAGTGCTGTCTGACGACACGACCGAGAGCGACGACGGCTGAGATGAGCGCCACCACCCGCAAGCACACCCGCCTGGCCGCAGGCATCCTCGCGCTCGGCCTCGTTGCGGCAGCATGCGGTGACGCCGAGGACGCAGTCGTCTCAGAAGCGGCCGAGTCGATCGCCGAAACCGAGCCGACAGATGAGGCGACGGACGAGCCAACTGAGACCGCCATCGAAGATGATGCGGAGCCGGCGGCGGACGCGGCAGCGTCCGGTCTTCCACCCATCGGCGCGGACTGTGCGGACCTGCCGGACACCGACGAAGCCACCCGGTCCTTCGACGCCGCCCCGCCCATGTGCCTCGACGCGGATGCGACGTACACCGCCAGCGTGATCACCAGCGCCGGAACCATCACCATCGACCTCGATCAGTCGGCAGCACCGACGACCGTGAACAGCTTCGTGTACCTCGCACGCAACAACTACTTCGACGACACGGTGTGCCACCGGATCATCCAGGAGTTCGTCGTCCAGTGCGGGGACCCCACAGCCACCGGCACGGGCGGTCCCGGCTACTCCTTCCCGGACGAATTGCCCGCCGCAGGACAGTACGAAGTCGGCTCGATCGCGATGGCGAACAGCGGACCGAACACCAACGGCAGCCAGTTCTTCATCATCACCGGGGCCAGCGGAGCGGCGCTCCCGCCGCTGTACAGCCTGTTCGGCCAGGTTCCGTCAGTCGACCTCGGCGTGGTCAGCGAAATGAACGCTCAAGGCTCACTCGACGGAAGTGGCGTGCCCAGCGCCGAGCTGAGAATTCTCTCGGTCGAGATCACCCAGAGCTGACGCTCAGCCGGCGAGTGACTCGGCGAGAGCGTCGAGTACGGCTTCGCCGACACCGATCGTGGCGAGGAAGTCCCGAATCGATCCGTGTTCGGCAACCAGCCCATCGAGCACGTTCGCCATCGCCTGTGGATGTGCGGCCAGCATGAACGACGGCGTCTCGCTCATTCGCGCCGCCATCTCCGGATGATTGGTTTCGACCCAGGCACGCATGCGCGCCATTCCGGCACGCGTCAAGCCGTAGTCAGCAACGATTAGGGCATGGTCGACGCCGAGGCCGCCCAACACGAGCGCCGCGAGCACTCCCGTTCGGTCCTTGCCAGCAGCGCAGTGGAAGACAGCCGGCGCCGCTGAAGGAATCGCCAGTTGCATGATGGCCTGGGCGAATCGATCCGAACCGGAAGCGAGCATGTCGCGATATGCCCAGGTGAGGAAGTCCACCTCGCCCTGTTCGGACTCGTCGAAGTCAGGCAGCTCCGCGTTGCGCCAGGTTGCATCCATGATCGGGAGTGAGTGGAACGCGACCGGGTGCCGCTCGAACGGAAACGTGCCGTACTGCTCGACCTCACCTGCGGACCGCAGATCGATCACCGTGCGGATGCCGATCGCATCGATCAGCTCGAGGTCTTCGTGAGTCAGGCGGTACAAGCCGTCCGCCCGAAAGAGGCGGCCCCATCCAATCGATCGGCCATCGCTCATCGCGTAGCCGCCGAGGTCTCGGAAGTTGTGAACGCCATCGAGCGCCACGAGGCGACCGGGGTCGTCGACGATCGACAGGTCAGCTGACCCGACGACGCTGCTCGATTCGTTCGACACGATGGTGCTCGTCATGCCGGCAACGTAACCAGCCCATCGTGAACGCAGGTTGAACTGACGGAGGTTGATCCGTCACAGGGGACGTGACCCGTGTCCCTCTCGCAGCTCGTCGACCGGAGGATCGTCCGTCTGCGTGCTGTGGAGCGCCCGGAACAGCAGGTGCACGCCAAGCGGCAAGGTCATCACCAACGCCGCGCTCGCGACCAGCAGGATTGCGCCGGTCGCCCAGCCGAGTTCGATCGATGCTCCCACCGACGCGATGAGGAATGCCACCGGACTCGCCTTGCCGGCCGCATGGATGCGGGCGTAGGGCGTCTTGAGCTTGAACAGGCCGATCGCGGCGAGGACGACCACGGCAACGCCCGCGAGCACGAACAGCCACGCGATGAGCTCTCGAACGGTCATTGCGAGCGCTCCATGAACCGGGCGACAGCGACCGTGGCAGTGAATCCGATGATCGCAATCACCACGAGCAAGTTGAGCAAGGCGGTGTTGCCCGTCGCGATCGCGTCGACGACGATCCCCGTCATCAGCGAGACGAGGAGCAGGTCGAGCGCAATGACTCGATCCGCCATGGTCGGGCCGATCACGAGTCGGTAGATCGCTGCCATCGCAGCGAAGATCAGGCCGGCGTATGCGAGGGAGATCACGACACCACCTCGGTCTGCTCGGCGGTCATCGCCGACGGGAACGCGCGAGTCACGAGCGACACCAGCAGTTCCACGTGCTCGACGACGTCGTCTCGCCGGTCGTCGTGCAGCACATGGAGGTAGATGAGCGCCGTGCCGTCTTCCCGGTCGTCGTCTCCGGCGACGACAGCCGTGCCAGGCGTGACGGTGATCGCGATGTACAGAAACAGCAGATGACGTCGAGCCGAGACCGGGATCGGCACGGCGATGATCGCCTCGTCGGTGTAGTCGGTGGGGGTCAGCACTTCACGCACGACGACCGCGGTCGACACCGCGAGGTCGACGCTGACGACCCAGAAGAGTCGAAGCAGTGGCAGCAGCCGAACACCGCTTGCGGCATTCACACCCGCCCCCGACGCCACGCTCGACACCACCAACCCGCTGAGCACGTTCGCCGCGCTGGCGCTCCGCCAGAGCGCACACCACGCCGCCGTCAACGCGACGATGACGGCGACCCGGCGCACCGAAATGAGTCGGCTCCGATCTCGCACGACGCGCGACTCAGCGGTCATCGTTCGCTCCCGAGCACGTCGGTCACGTAGACCTCACCATCGAGGAGCTCGGTCGCAGCACGCTCACTCATGTCCCACAGCGGACCGGCGAACAGTGCGATGGCCAACGTCAGCGCGACCGCTGCTCCCGTCGCCAACGACATCGTCGACCAACCGCGAGCCGTCGCCGATCGCGGCGCCCACTCTTCTGACTCCGGCGCGTGGAACGCAGGAGCGTTCTGCGGCCCCCAGAAGACGCCGGCCCAGATCTTCACCATCGACAGCAGCGTGAGCGCGCTCCCGACGAGACCGACCACGACGATCGCAACCGTGCCAGCCTCGACACCGGCATCGATCAGCGCGAGTTTTGCCACGAAGCCAGAGAACGGAGGAAGTCCGGCCAAGCTGAGCGCCGGCAAGGCGAACGCCACAGCGAGCCACGGCCGCGACGAGACGAGACCGCCGAGCTTGCTCAGCGCCGAAGAACGGCGATCGGTCTCGACCATTGCACCCACGAGGAACAGCACCGTCTTCACCGGGATCTGGTGGACCACGAAGATGATCGCACCCGCGACGCCCGCCACCGAGAACAGGCCCAACCCCATCAGCATGTAGCCGATCTGGCTCACGATGTGGAACGACAGGATTCGCTTCATGTCATCTTGTGCAAGTGCTCCCAGCACGCCGACGATCATCGTGAAGCCAGCGATCACCAGGATCACCGTCCCGAGGTCGTCCATCGACATCAGCGTGTGGAACCGGATCATCACGTAGACGCCGATCTTGGTCAGGAGACCGGCAAAGACCGCGGTGATCGTCGTGGGGGCGGTGGGATAGCTATCGGGCAGCCACGAGAACAGCGGAAACATCGCGGCCTTGGTCCCGAACACGACGAGGAACCACAGACCGATTCCCCACCGCACTTCGGTCTGGAGTTCGGGAATCCGCTCGACGAGCAGCGCGAGGTTGACCGTGCCGGTCGCCGAGTACACGAACGCCACACCGAACAGGAAGAGCGTCGAGGCAAAGAGGTTGATCACCACGTAGGTCATGCCTGACCGGACTTGGCCGGCCTGCCCCTTGTGCGTGAGGAGCACATAGCTGGCGACGAGCATCAGCTCGAACGCGACGAAGAGCGTGAACAGGTCGCCGGTCAGCACCGACAGCGCGACCCCGGCGGTGAGCACCATCAACATGGGCGCTGCAACCGTCGGGTCGGCTCCGGCGGTGCTCCGACGTTGACCGATCGAGAATGCTTCGACGAGCGTGATGGTGACCATCGCGACGGAGAGCACCAGCACCGCGAACATGTCTGCGACGAGCACGATCCCGAGCTGCGGGAGCCACCCGCCGACACGGACGACCAGGCTTCCATTCGCTTCGACCTGGATGAGGAGCACTGCGGACATCACCGTCACGCCGACGAGCGAGCCGAGCACGACCGTGTCTCGCAGGAAGGCATGGCGGCGAACGCCGAGGGAGACCATCGCGGCGAGCAACGGCACGATGACGGCGAGGCCGACGAGCACACTCACTGTTCGGCCTCGGTGTGTTCAGCGATCCGGCGATCTTCGATGTCGTCCTCGACGAGGTCGTCTCCGCTCAATTGACGCTGGCGCCCAGCGAGCGCGAGCAGGAAGAGCGTGAGGCCGAACGAGATGACGATCGCAGTGAGCGAGAGCGCTTGCGGGAGCGGGTCGGCGGCATCCGCGCTCGTCTCGAGCCGATCGGCGAGCGGCGGATCGCCCGCACGTCCGCCCGCGGTGACGAGTGCGAGCACCGCGGCGTGACCGAGCAGCGCAAACCCGAGCACGATTCGACTCAGCGCGCGTGATGTCACCAGGTAGGTACCGATCGCGGTCAGGGCACCGACGACGAGGATCAAGACGCCACTCACTGGTCGGCCTCCCGATCGCCCTCGGCGTCGAGACGCAAGGTCGTTCGGTGCTCTCCGCCTTGAGCGAGTGCATCGAGCATCGCGACGATGAGTCCGAGCACGACCAGCACGACGCCGGCGTCGAAGATCAGGGCAGTTCCGGCCTTGACCTTGCCGAGCACCGGCAGCGTGGTCTCCCAGATGTACTGGTCCAGGACGACATCGCCGACGACGAGTGGCCCCAACGCAACGCCTCCGATGATCACACCACCGAGCGCCATCATCCGCACCGGATGAAGCGGCACGCTCAAACCTGTGGCGCTGCGGAGCGCGACGACTGCACCGAGCACGAGCCCGCCAGCGAAGCCGCCTCCGGGCTGGTTGTGCCCACCGAAGAAGAGCATCGTGGCGACGATGATCGCAAGAGGACTCGCGAGACGGATCCCGTCCTGCACGACGATGGAACGATCGGCGATCACGACGCGACCTCGTCGACCGATCGCGCCGGGGTGCCCTCGGGGTCCGCTCCCTCTGGGTCCAGGTCGGTGTCGTCGCCTGCTCCGGCTCGGCCGGACTGCGCGAGCGCAACGATCCCGACCGCAACAGCCACGAGTACGACGACTTCGCCGAACGTGTCGAGCGCACGCACGTCGGTCAGGATCACGTTGACCACGTTGTTCCCGCCTCCGGTGGCGGCTGCCTCGTCGACGAAGTCGCTGACCGGCGCACTGCCCGACGGTTTCGAGGCAGCCCCCGCGAGACCGATGGAAACAGCTGCACCCAACCCGGTCGCAACGACCATGCGCAACGTCCGCCACACGTAGCCGACGGGTGGGAAGTTCGCGCTCAACCGGCCGAGCCCGATCACGAACGCCACGACGACGACGGTCTCGACCAAGAGCTGCGTGAGCGCGAGGTCGGGCGCCCCTTGTGCAACGAAGACTCCGGCCATGCCGAAGCCGACCGAGCCGAGACCGAGTGCGGCGCCGAGACGCCCGGGGATACGAACGGTCCCGATGGCACCGGCGACGATCAGGACACCGAGCGCAGGAACCACAGCACCGTCGGTCCATCGAAGCGCGTCGACATCGATCGCCGCGATGAACGGAACAGATGCTGCGGACGCCACCACCACTGCGGTCATCAAGTACACGGGCAACGATCCATGCTGTACCCGCCCGGTGATGCGGCGGGCACCGCTGAGCACCTCGTCGACCAGGCGGTCGGCGCCGTCGGCTCCGAGCGGACGCGGGATGTCGTCAGTGCGCCGGGAGAGGAACCAGCCGAGCGGAATGCCAGCAGCAATGATGACCATGGAGAGCACGAACGCTGTCTTCAGCCCAGGCCAACGGATCAGCGAGTACACCTCGGAACCCGGGTTGAGCAGTACAGCGGCACTGCGAACTCCATCGCCGACCCAGTCGAGCGCGACGAACCCCACGATCGAAGCGGCTGCGAGCAGCGTGGTGACCGCTGTGATCGGCAGCCGGCGCGGTGCCACGTCCGTCACCTCACCCGAGTCCGACGGCCCGAAGACGGTGAGGACGAAGCGGGTCGTGTAAGCAACGGTGAGGACCGAGCCGCCGACGACTCCGACCAGCAGAACCACCCGCTGCCAACCGTCGACGCCGAGCGCGGCTTCGAGCGCCGCCTCCTTGGCCGGGAAACCGAGGAGCGGTGGAATGCCCGCCATCGAGGCTCCCGACACCACGCACACCCAGAACGCGACGGGCATCGATGTGCGCAGCCCACCGAGCTTTCTCACATCGCGCGTGCCGGTACGGACGTCGATCTCGCCGACGACCATGAACAACGCAGCTTTGAAGATCGCGTGGGCGACGAGGATCGAGATTCCCGCAAACGTCGCTTTCGCCGATCCGGTCGCCAGGACGGCGATCATCAAGCCGAGCTGCGAGATGGTGCCCCACGCCAGGATCAACTTGGCGTCGACGTGGCGCAACGCACCGATCGCGCCCCAGATCATCGACCCGAGGCCGAACGCGATGCCGAGCGGCTGCCACACGTCGGTGTCCTTGAAGATCGGACCGAACAGAGCGACAGCGATGACTCCCGCTTTGACCATCGTGGCCGAGTGGAGATAGGCGCTGACCGGAGTCGGTGCCGCCATTGCCCCGGGGAGCCACACGTGAAACGGGATTTGGGCGGACTTGGTCGCGGCGGCGATCAAGACCAGCGCGGCGGCGACCGTGGCCGCAGTGCCCGTTGTCGGTTCCAGGTCACGCAGTGCGATACCGGTGTCGCCATCGGCGATGAGCAACAGACCTGCGAGCAGTGCGAGACCGCCTGAGGCGGTGATCAACAACGCGCGACGAGCGGATCGCTGCACGGCCTCGTCGACGTGTTTGTGCCCGACCAAGAGGAACGACGTGATCGAGGTCAGCTCCCAGAACACGAAGAGTGTCCAGATCGAATCCGACCAGACCAAACCGATCATCGACGCCGAGAAGCCCGACAGCGTCGCGGCGAAGCGAGCGAGACCGGCCGACGACTCAGTGAAATAGCCGGCCGAATACACGAAGACCAGCACGCCGATGCCCGCAACGATCAGCCCCAGCAGTGCCGACAACGCGTCGAGACGCAGCGCCAACACGAGGTCGAGTCCTTCGACCCAAGCGACCCGCGAGGTGGTCGCCGTGTCCTGACTCAGCCCTCGTATGCTCGCCCCGGTGGCGAACAGCGCAGGGAGCGCGGCGACCACGAAAACCGCTCGCGCGTCGAGGCGTCGCTGTGTTCCTCCGGCAAACATGATGAGCCCGATGCCGGCGAGATGAGCGCCGAGCACAACCCAGAGGAGCATTGGTCATAGGCTATCCGGCACCTTGACTTGTATCCTCGAAAAGCTCTCTTCAATGTTACTGGTGAGTGGATTCTCGCCGACGAACTCTTCCGGATGACGATCGCACTTCTCACACTCCTCGGCGGGCTTGCAGGCCTGGTCGCGACCGGCTCAGCACTCGTCTCGAGTGCGAGCACCATCGGACTCCGCATCGGTCTGCCGCCGCTCGTCGTCGGACTGACCATCGTCGCTGCGGGCACGAGCGCACCAGAACTCGCGGTGGTGTGGCGTGCCGCCGATGCAGGCGATCCGGGTCTGGCGCTTGGCAGCCTCGTCGGGTCGAACATCGCGAACCTGTTGCTCGTCGTCGGCGTGGTCGCGGCGTTCGGAGCGATTCCCGTGGCACGCCGAACCCGCCGAATCGAGCTGCCCTTCATGGTTGTCGCATCGATCGGCACGTTTGCGCTCGCCGCAGACGGAACGATCGAACGACGAGACGGAATGATCCTGCTGGTCGGCCTCGTCGCCTTCGTCACGTCCATGATCGTGACGCAACGGAACTCAACAGAAGCACCGGATGCCGCGGTCGCCGAGGTACCGGCCGCACGACCGGCCGCAGCTCAGACCGTGCGCGCGGTCGGGTTGTTCGCGATCGGTGTCGTCGGTGTCGCTATCTCGGCACAATTCGTGGTCAAGGCAGCGGAGGACATCGCGCTGTCGCTGGGCGTCCCCGAGCTCGTCGTCGGCCTCACCGTGTTGGCAGTCGGAACCTCTGCCCCCGAGATCGCCACGTCGGTCATCGCCGCCGTGAAGGGCCGCAGCGACATCGCCGTCGGAAACGCGATCGGCTCCAACGTCTTCAACCTGCTGTTCGTCCTCGGTGTCGTGAGCGTCACCCACTCGGACATTCCTGTTGCGGATGAGCTCATTCGACTCGACATGCCGATCATGATCGGCGCAGCCTTGCTGTGCATCCCGATCGCTGTGACCAGCTCAGCGATCACCAGGTGGGAAGGCATTGCGTTCGTCGGGCTCTACGGCGGCTACACAGCGTTCCTCGTGCTCGACGGTCTCGGAGAGTCCAGTGCGTCGATCGTCGGAATCGTGGCGCTCGCCGCGCTCGCCCCGATCCTCGCATTGACGACTCGCGTCCTGATGAACGATCGACGCAGGTCGGGCCCGGCCCGTTCCGCCGATCGAGCCTGACCGAGCGATAGCTATTCTGGAATGCACCCGATGATTCACATATACTGGGGGCCGAATGTTGTCTGACCCGCAACTCGTCGTCCCCGGATGGACCTTTCTCACCAATCACGCACACGTACTGGTGGCGATCAGCCGAGATCCTGACCTGCGACAGCGCGACATCGCACACGTCGTCGGCATCACCCCTGGTGCGGTCGTCAGGATCCTCCACGACCTCGAGGAGAACGGGTACGTCACCACCGAGCGAGTCGGTCGCAGAAATCGGTACCAACTCAACACCGATGTCCATCTGCGTCATCCGCTCGAAGCGGATCACACCGTCGGCGACCTCATCGCGTCGCTCGCAGACTGAACTCAGGTCTCCTCGGCCTCGAGGGCTTCGTCGCGAGCGAGCTCGTCTGGTCCGTCCATCGGGACCTTGACCCGCAGGTGTACCGCCCGCCCCGCGAGATGCGTGCCGACCGGCGACGTCAGCAGCTGAAGAATCACCACCAGCAGCAAGGTGGCGCCGGCTTCGAACGTGCGGATTCGCAATCCGGCACCGATCGCGACCAGAACCAGCCCGAGGGTCGGGCTCTTTGCCGCCGCATGCATACGCGAATACGGATCGGTGAACTTGTGGATACCGATACCGGCGAGGAGCGCGAACAGCGCTCCGGCAATGAGTGCCACGCCGCCCACCGCATCGAGGACCGCTCCCATCAGCTCCCCCGCCGTTCGATGAACCGAGCGAGAATCGCCGTACCGACGAAACCGCCCAGCGCGACCACGAGCACCGTGCCCTCCACGATGCCTCCATCCGGACGGGCGGACGCGATGGTCACACCGACAACGATGGTGGAGACGAATCCGTCGACGGAGATCACGCGGTCAGCGAGGGCCGGCCCACGCAGCATCCGAGCGACGAACAACACAGCGGCGACGGCGGTGATCACGAGCGCAGCGGTGTTCATTGGTCTGCCCCCGGATGTTCGGTGATCAACTTGCCCTCGTGAGCGACGACGTCGGCGAGAGCTCGGTCATAGTCCTCGTGCGTACCGAATGCATGCAGTGCGAGTGCTTCGAGCTCGAGGACGTCGTGCCGAACGGCCTCGACGTCTTTGGTGTACATGCCGTGCACGTACAGCGTCGCTCCCGCCTGCATCTCGTCGACCGGAACCCCAGCCTCGACCTCGTGCCGCTTCACGTCGATCGTCATCGTGCCGGGTGTCAGCGTGATCGAGTTCGCCACGAGATTGACGACGGCGTCGGAGCCACCCCGAATGGGCACGGCGATGATGCCGGTGTACGTCCCATCACCTGGCGTCAGAATCTCGTACGCAAGGCGGATGTTCGAGACCAACAGTTGCCACGCGAGCGTGCACACATACCGAAACACCCACCACGGTCGAAAGTGGGTTGGGCGAAGTGAGGCCGAGTCCAACCGGGCGAACAGCACCACCCCGGTCGACACCGCGAGCCCACCGACCACGTTGGCGACGGTGACCTGCCCCCAGAGCAGCACCCAGAGCACGGTGAGCCAGGCCATCGTGGTGGGGATATGCAGCGCGGCGCGTGCCATCTTCCAGCTCTTCATGCTCATCGATCACTCCCGAAGACTGCGTCGATGTAGACGCTCGGATTCATGAGGTCCGTCCCAGCACGTTCCGCCAGACCGTAGATCGGGCCGGCGAACACGACGTACGCGATCGACAACGCCACCGTGATTCCTGTCGCGGCCACCATCAGTGGTGGCCCGCCTCTCGACGGTCGCGGTTCGCTTCCTTCGGGAGCGATCACCGCTCGGTCGCCGGACTCCGGTTCGCCCCAGAACGCCCCCGCCCAGATCTTCGTCATGGAAAAGAGGGTGAGCAAGCTCACGAGCAACGCAACTGCGACGATCCACCATTGCTGTGCCTCCACACCTGCATCGAGCAGCGCGAACTTGCCGGCGAAGCCCGACGATGGAGGCAGCCCGGCGAGCGAGAGCGCAGGCACTGCGAAGAAGACGGCGATCACGGGCGCGCTCCGCACGATGCCACCGACGACAGACACGCGACTCGAACCGGTGTGGCGGTCGACGAGGCCCGCGACGAGGAACAGGTTGGTCTTCACCAGGATCGTCTGGACGATGTAGAAGACGACGGCGCTGACACCTGCGACGGTGAACAGCCCGAGTCCGAAGATCATGTAGCCGATTTGGCCGACGATGTGGAACGACAGCAGTCGCTTGAGGTCGTCTTGTGCGAGTGCGCCGAGCACGCCCACGACCATCGTGAGACCACCGATCACCAGCAACGCGGTCCCCTGCTGCGACTCCGGCGGGAAGAGCAACGTCTGCGTGCGGATGATCGCGTAGACACCGACCTTGGTGAGCAGGCCCGCGAAGATCGCCGTCACCGGTCCCGGCGCTGTCGGATAACTGTCGGGAAGCCAGAAGAAGAGTGGAAAGAGCCCCGCCTTGATCCCGAAGACCAAGATCAACAGGAGCGAAAAGCCGGTGCGCACGCCATCGCTGAGCTGCGGGATTCGCTCGGCCAGGTCAGCCATGTTGACCGTACCGGTGGCCGAATAGAGCAGCGCGAGCGCAGTGATGAACAACGCGGACGCCGCCAAGCTGATCACGACGTAGGTCATGCCCGCTCTGATCTGATCGGACCTGCCGCCCAGGGTGAGCAACACGTAGCTGGCTGCGAGCATCATCTCGAACGCGACGAACAGGTTGAACATGTCCCCCGTGATGAAGCTGGCGGAGACCCCGGCTGCGAGCACCAGATAGATCGGGTCGAAACCGACGTGGATGCCCTTCACACCCTGCTGGCCGATCGCATAGATCAGCACGACGAGCAACATCAACGACGACGTCACGAGCATGATCGCCGAGAGCCGATCGACGACGTACGTGATGCCGAGTGGGGCAGCCCAACCTCCCGCATCCATGGTGACCACGCCAACGTCGTCGGCGCGGACGAGCAGCGCAATCGAGATGCCGACGTTCGCACCGAGTGCTGCGAGCGCGGTGATCCGCTGAGCGACTCGAAACCGACCGAACACCACGGTGAGCGCTGCTGCCAGCAGCGGCAGCACGATGGGAAGCGGGACGAGCGCGCTGCTCATCGATCGTCTCCCGATGAGTCCGAGGCGTTCTCGAGGTTCGCATCGTCGGCGTCGTCGAGTTCGTCCTTGCCTCGACGCCGCTCGATCATGCGATCTTCCAGGTCGTCGGCGACCACATCATCGTGAGTGAGTTGCCAACTGCGGTATGCCATCGCGAGCAGAAACGCCATGACGCCGAACGTGATCACGATCGCGGTGAGCGCCAACGCTTGCGGCAGCGGGTCGGCGAAGTCGGCTTTGTCTCCCTCGCCGATCACGGGCGGCAAACCGCCTCCCCCACCCGACGTGAGCAACAAGATGTTCGTGCCGTGGCCGATCAAGCCGAGACCGATCACGATCCGGGTCAAGCGGCGCTGCAGCAACAGCCAGGTTCCGAGCGCGAACAGGACCGCGGCGGTGAACGCGAGCAGCACACTCATGCGTCGACCGCTCCGGGATTGCGGCGCCCGTCGGGTCCGCTCTCGTCGCTGTCATCGGCCTCGTCGTCGTCGAGCCACATGCTGGCAGGTACGTGTTGGCTCAGCGGTCGATACTCCTCGCGGATCGATGTCGCAGGGGTCGTCGGCGGCTCGATCATCTCGAGTTCGTCGTCGAGGTCGTCGCCGAATGCTTCGAAGATCATGAGGGCGAGGCCGATCACGAGCGCGTAGACACCGATGTCGAACGGCAACGCGGACGTCGCCTTGACCTCGCCGAGCAACGGAGGGTGCAGCTTGAGCGTGCCGTGTTCCAGGATTGCTCCGCCGAGCAGCATCGGAAAGATCGCCGTGCCGACGGAGAGCGCCAAGCCGGACCCGAGAATCGTCCACGGCTGGAGCCGGAACGACCTGCGTACGGCTTGGACCCCGCCGTTGACATAGCGCAGCGAGATGGCGCCCGAAGCAGCCAGCCCGCCGACGAAACCGCCGCCCGGCTGGTTGTGTCCTGCGAACAGGAAGTACAGCGAGAGCACCATGATCGACGGGTACAACAACCGCACGGACACCGCAACGATGAGTGAGCGCCTCACGCGTTGACCTCTCGGTCGGAGCGATCCGGCTCGGGACCCGCGTCCTGAGCGTCGGCGTCGACGCCGTCGTCGCGCCGGAACCGATGCCCGCGGGCAAGCGACACCGCTCCGATTGCAGCGACGAGCAAGACGGTGATCTCGCCCATCGTGTCCACGCCGCGGAAGTCGACGAGGATGACGTTCACCACATTGCTGCCCTCGCCGTCAGGCTTGGATCGCTCGATCATCTCGACGGAGATCGATTCCTCGGCGACGTCGGTCCGAGCGTTCGTCGAGACGATCGCGAAGACGAAGATCGCAGCACCCACGAGGAGCGAGACGGTGAGTCTGAGCGGACGGACCACGGCTGGCGACAGGTCGACGAACCGCGACGGAAGGAAGCGCAGCACCAGGACGAACAGCACGGTCCCGAGGGTTTCGATCGCGAACTGTGTCAGTGCCAGGTCCGGTGCCCCCTGCACCTCGTAGAGCCCCGCCATGGCGAAGCCGACTGCTCCGAGCATGACGACCGCGGCGATACGCCGTCGCACGAGCGCCGCGCCCACTGCCGACCCGATGATGATCGCAACGATCGGAATGTGCGCCGGGTTCTCCACCCACCGCGGCAACTCGTCCAGCTCGCCGATCATCGGGATGACCGGCAGCAACACCACGGTTCCCAGAATCACGAGCAGGTACGTCGGCAACGAACCGGTCTGCACCGTGCGCGTGACTCGCCGCGCCACGGCGTCGATGGCGCCGATGGTCGCACGGTACGCATCGTCCGATGACGGCAACGAGCGAAGCGGACGGGAGAGCGCCGTCTGGATGTCGGCGACCGGGCGACGGAGGACCGCGAGCACCGTGCCGGTCCCGATGATCACGAGCGACAGGACGAACGCGGTGTTGAACCCGGCCCAGAGCTTCACCACCGAGGGCGACGCACTCGGGTCGAGTCCGAGGAGCGCCGACTTGGACAGATCACTGATGATCACCGGTGCCAGACCGACGACCACGGTGACCGCGGTGAGCACGTATGCCGGTCCGATGAACACTGCGGCGGGCGGCTGCGCAGATCGACTGACCGGTTCATGATCGTCACGCCCGTGGACGCCGAGGACACCGAGCACGAAGCGAGCGGAGTACGCGAACGTCAGGATCGAACCGAGGACGATGACGACGAGCACAACGGTCGACCCGGTGAATTCTCCGTACTCGAGATAGGTGTCGATCGCCTTCTCCTTGGCAACGAAACCCAACAACGGTGGCAGGCCGGCCATGGACGCAGCTCCGACGACCGCCATGACCTTGACCGGCATCCAGCCAGCTCCGAAGCCGTGCAGTTCACGGATGTGGCGGGTCCCGACCTGATGGTCGATGATGCCGACGAGCATGAACAACGTCGCCTTGAATGCGCCGTGCGCCAACAACAACACGATGCCCGCCTGCGCGATCTTGTACTCCCCCGTGCCGAGCAGCAGCATGAGGAATCCCAGTTGGCTGACGGTGCCGTACGCGAGCAGCAGCTTCAGATCGCGTTGGCGCATGGCCCTCAGCCCGCCGATCAGCATCGTGGTTGCACCGACGACGAGCACCAGCACTCGCCACTGCCCCGACGTTGCCAGGATGGGAGCGAGACGTGCCACGAGGTAGACGCCCGCCTTCACCATCGTGGCCGAGTGGAGGTAGGCGCTTACGGGCGTCGGAGCGACCATGGCTCCCGGGAGCCAGCTGCCGAACGGTGCTTGCGCCGACTTGGTGAAGGCACCGAGCAGTACGCACACGATGCCCGCCGAGAGCGCACCGCCCGACGGAGGCTGTTCGATCATCCGGGAGAGCCGGTAGGTCCCTGCGCTCTGTCCGACGATGATCAGCCCGACCAAGAGGGCAAGCCCGCCAGCTCCGGTGATGAAGATCGCCTGGAGCGCGGCCGCTCGGGCCTTGGCCGTGCGGTCATCGTTGCCGATCAGGAGGTAGCTGGTGATCGAGGTCAGCTCCCACGCCACGAACAGCGCGATCAGGTGATCGGCCCAGACGACACCGAGCATCGCTGCGGCGAACAGCGTCATGAGTCCGGCGAGCCGTGTCTGACCTGGCGCGATGTGCGAGAAGTAACCGATCGCATAGATGCAGACGAGCGCACCGATACCGGAGACGAGCAACGTCATCACGAGCGCGAACGCGTCGAAGCGAAGGTGCAGGTCGAGGTCGAGCCCCGAGATCCATTCGACCGTCTCGAACACCGGCTCGCCCGCACGCTGCGCATCGGCCTCCCCCTCGCTCGACGGCGTGCCCACGACACGCCCCCACCGGGACAACGCCCACACGACGGTTGCCACCGGTGCAGCTGCTGCGACGCCAAACGCACGTCGGCCGAGCCGATCGCCCGAGATGAGAATCAGGCCGCCGATCAGCAGGTGGAAGATGAGCAGCAGGAACATGGAGCGAGCGCCTCAGGTTACGACCCGGCGGCCAGGTCGCTGAACCCCGCCGCGGGTCGGCGAGTCGACTGCGTCGCCAACGTCCGAGTTTTCACAAAGCTACCGACCGGTAACTAGCGTGTTGGCATGACGGATTCCTCAACCAGAATCAAGACGGTCGGCATCATCGGATCGGGGATCATGGGAGCAGGTCTCGTCGAGGTCGCGGCGCGTTCCGGCCGCACGGTGATCTTGCGCTCACGCACTCAGGACGGCGCCGACGCTGCGATTGCGAAGCTCGCCAAGGGCCTCGATCGCCAGGTCGACAAGGGACGGCTGGACCTCGACGAACGAAACGCGATCTTGGGACGGGTCACCGCGACCTCCGAACTCGCCGCGCTTGCCGACTGCGACCTCGTCGTCGAGTCGGTGGTCGAGGACCTCGACATCAAGAAGGCGCTGTTCGCTGACCTGGATGACATCGTGAAGCACGGGGCGATCCTCGCCACGAACACGTCGACGCTACCGATCGTCGAAATCGCCATGGCGACGAAGCGACCGGAAGCCGTGTGCGGCATCCACTTCTTCAACCCTGCGCCGATGATGAAGCTGGTTGAGGTCGTTCGCCCCATCACCGCATCCGACGAGACCATCGGCGAGGCCATCGCCTTTTCGACGTCCTGCGGCAAGGACGCCGTCGAAGTCGTCGATCGCGCCGGATTCATCGTCAACGCCCTCTTGTTCCCCTACCTGAACAACGCCATCAAGATGTGGGAACACGGCACTGCATCGATCGAGGACATCGACATCGCGATGCGGGGCGGCTGCAACTTCCCCATGGGCCCGTTCGCGTTGCTCGACCTCGTCGGGCTCGATACGTCCCTTGCGATTCTCGATGCGCTGCACGCCGAGTTCGGCGACCCCAACTTCGTGGCAGCCACGACACTCAAGCGAAAGGTCGCCGCCGGCCAACTCGGCCGCAAGTCCGGCCGCGGATTTCTCGCATACTGAGCCACACGCTCCGAAAAAACGCCCAACAGGGTGTGGGACCACTCAACGTGGCCGAATTGATCAAAATTGTCCTAGGAGAGTCAATAAGACTGGACACAGCCCGCAAGGTCTGATCAGGTGAGTACGTGGGCTCGGGTCGGCCGGTTGTACATCCCGGAGAGAGTCGGTTCTCGATGCCCGACCCTGCCGAAACACGACCCGGCGACGACCTGGTCGCGCTCGGCGCAGACCTCGAACCGGCCACGCTGCTCGCGGCCTATCGAGGCGGGCTCTTCCCGATGCCGATCGATCCGGGCAAGCGGCGAAGCAAATTGGCGTGGTACTCACCCGATCCCCGTGGCGTGCTCCCACTCGACCAACTCAAGGTGTCCAAGTCGCTTCGACGAAGTACTCGGAGATACCACACCACGATGAACGAGGCGTTCGAGTCGGTCATCGCAGCATGCGCCGAGCCGGAGCGCGACGGCCGATGGATCACGCAGGAGTTCGTCGGGGCCTACTCGACGATGTTCGACCTCGGATGGGCGCATTCGGTGGAAGCCTGGGACGGCGACGAACTCGTCGGCGGCTTGTACGGCCTCCGAATCGACGGCTTCTTCGCCGGCGAGGCGATGTTCCACCGAGCGACCGATGCGTCGAAGGTCGCACTCGTCTCGCTGGTGTCGTGGCTCCGCGACACCGGCGTCCAACTCCTCGACGTGCAGTGGTCGACGCCACACCTCGCGTCGCTCGGCGTCGTCGAGATGCCGAGGCCGGACTACCTCCGCCTACTGCGCACAGCGGTCGGCGGCGAGCACGAAAACGACTGAAGGAGCAGCGATTGCTCGCTGCTCCTTCACGTCCTTCGTCGGCCGGATCCGCCATCCGGCCGACGTTGGTTCCCGCCAAGGGAAACCTTCCCCGATCGGACGTCCGGCCCAGGGAGGAGGGTGCCGGGCATCCGTCGGGAGATCTTGTGGTCTTCATGCCCCGCTTGCGGGACACTCATTGATTCGGTCCCACAGCCACTCGACTTGAGCAGTTTCGTCGAGAATCGCGTCGATCGACGATCGCCGTTTGGAGCGGCGGCCTCGGACGGCAAGACTTTGTCGATGAGCAGCACCGGCACTGACGCGGCACCTCGAACTCGTGACCGCCCGTGGATGATGCGGACGTACTCCGGACACTCGACCGCGGCGGCGTCGAACGAGCTGTACCGCACCAACCTTGCCAAGGGCCAAACCGGCCTGTCGATCGCCTTCGACCTCCCGACCCAGACCGGTTACGACGCGGACGACATCATGTCGCGGGGCGAAGTCGGCAAGGTCGGCGTGCCGGTGGCGCACATCGGCCACATGCGCACGCTGCTCGATCAGATCCCGCCCGGCCAGATGAACACGTCGATGACCATCAACGCAACGGCGGCCTGGCTCTTGGCGCTGTACGTGGCGAACGCGGAGGAGCAGGGCACGCCGTCGACGGAGCTGCGCGGAACGACACAGAACGACATCGTCAAGGAGTACCTGTCGCGAGGTACGTACATCTTCCCGCCTGTCGAGTCGCGCCGACTGATCGTCGACATGGTCGCCTGGTGTGCCGAACACGCGCCGAAGTGGAACCCCATGAACGTGTGCTCGTACCACCTGCAAGAAGTGGGGGCGACGCCCGTGCAGGAGATCGCCTACTCGTTCTCGACAGCGATCGGCGTGCTCGATGCGGTCCGCGACAGCGGACAGGTCAGCGACGAGAAGTTCTCGCAGGTGTTCGGGTCGATCTCGTTCTTCGTGAACGCTGGGATCCGCTTCGTCGAGGAGATCTGCAAGCTGCGTGCGATGACGGAGATGTGGGCGGACATCGGTCGGGAGCGATATGGAGTCACCGACGAAAAGGCGCTTCGGTTCCGCTACGGCGTCCAGGTGAACTCACTCGGTTTGACCGAAGCACAGCCGGAGAACAACGTCCAGCGCATCGTGCTCGAAATGCTCGCGGTCACGCTGTCGAAGGATGCTCGGGCTCGCTCGGTGCAGCTCCCCGCCTGGAACGAAGCGTTGGGTCTGCCGCGACCGTGGGACCAGCAGTGGTCGCTGCGTATGCAGCAGGTGTTGGCGTTCGAATCCGACCTGTTGGAGTACGGCGACCTGTTCGAAGGGTCGGTTGTCATCGAAGGTCGAACGGCCGAGCTACGTGCCGAGGCACAGGCCGAACTCGACGACGTGTTGTCGATGGGCGGAGCATTCGAAGCGGTCGAGACCCTCAAGGCCCGGCTCGTTTCATCGATGGCTGCACGGACGCGCCGCATCGAGTCGGGCGACCAGAAGGTGATCGGCGTCAACGACTTCGTCGAGACGGCGGAGTCACCGCTCGGCGGCGACAACAACATCATGAAGGTCGACCCAGCCGTCGAGCAGGAGACGATCAACGGTCTCACCGAATGGCGGGCAGCACGCGACCAGTCGCTCGTCGATTCGGCGCTGCAGGAGTTGAAGCGAGTCGCCGAGTCCGGAGAGAACGTCATGCCGGCATCGATCGCACTTGCGAAGGCGGGCGGCACCACTGGCGAGTGGGGGACCGTGATGCGCGAGGTCTTCGGCGAGTATCGGGCACCCACTGGCGTGAGCGGTGCGGCCGCGCCGGCGGCCGGACTTGCCGAGGTGGCGGCACACGTGAGGTCGATGGCGGGCGGCCCACCGAAGTTTCTCGTCGCCAAGCCCGGGCTCGATGGTCACTCGTCAGGTGCCGAACAGATCGCCGTCGCCGCTCGCGATTCGGGCATGGAAGTCGTCTACGCAGGTATCCGGATGACACCGGAGCAGATCGCAGCGTCTGCGCGTGACGAGGATCCCGACGTGATCGGCATGTCGATTCTCTCCGGCTCCCATCTCGAGCTCGTTCCCGATGTCTTGGCGCACCTGCAGGAGATGGGTGTCGACACGCCGGTCGTGCTCGGCGGCATCATCCCCGAAGACGATCGCGCGGGACTTCTCGCGAACGGCATCGCAGCGATCTACACGCCGAAGGACTACGAGATCGCCAAGATCATGCGCGACATCACCGACCTCGCCGCCGCCCATCGCACCGCCTAACCGCCCCAACCTCTGCGCTCCGCCCCGACTTCTGCCTCGCCCAACCCCAACCCCAACCCCGGCCCGCTGCCCGCTGCCCGCTGCCCAACCCAACCCCGCCCCGCTGCCCACCTGGTTTGAGGGAGACATACCGACCTGCGAGGGACGAATGTCTCCCGCAAAGCAGAGAACGCCAGCCCGGCGTGGTTGTGGGGAACACAAATCGACGCAGCAGGTCGGAATGTCTCCCTCAAACGGAACGGGAACGGACCGCACGGACAGGCGCGGGTCGACGGAGCCGAGCGTGTCGAGCGAGCCCCGTCGTCAGCGAAGGAGTCGTCAGCTCGCGCGTGCGGTGCGCGAGCTGACCGCAGCTTCGACCTGTCTCATCACCGACTCCGGCTGGTTGACGATCGCCGCATAGGTGAACTGATACGGACGCAAGCCGTGGTTGATCAGCGCATTCATCCGCTCCGTATCGATCCGCAGTTGCCGTGCGGTGCGATGCCAGCGATAGCCGAGCACTTCGACCACGACATCCGTTCCGGGGAAATGGAAGTCGACACGGACGAGATGCCCGCTCCGCTCTGCCATCACTTGCTGTGTCTTGGGGATCGGAAGCCCGTGGCGCCGTGCGAGCCGAAGAAACTCGCGCTCGAGCCAACTGTGCGCGCCGCCACTGATCTCGATGCCTTCGATCACGTCGATCAGGTTCGGGATCCCGTGCATTCCCTGGGACCGCAGCGCGACGATTCGTGTGTGAAGTGCCGCCTCGGAGACAAGCCCGTCGCGGAGAGCGGACTCGAGCGCGATCGACAGGTGGTCGGGTGACTCATGGCGAGCGAGGTCGATGATCGTTCGCGCAGCCCGGGTCGTCGGCACCCCATCGACCGTGGTCCGATCGATCAGTGGCAACGCGTGCGCCGTGTGGATGCGGTGCGGTGTTCGCCGCACGCGACGTTCGCGACCGATCGTCAAGTCGAACGGCGCACTGAGGGCGTATCCGTCGAAGCCGAGAAGCGCAGCGGCGGTGAAGCGACTCGCGACCACATCGCCTCCGACGTCGAGCACGAGTGACGCAAGATGTTGGCGAGCACCGTCGGCTCCGGGAAGCCGGAACGCGTTCGGACCGGTCTGGATCAGGAAGCCGCTCTGGACTCGGCTTCGAAGCTGTTTGTCGCTGACACCGCAGCCGTTTGCCTGCGCTCTCGTGATCGACCCCAGCTGACCGTTCGCTACCGCGACGAGGCGGTGATTCGCTCTGGTCATGCCTCCACCGAAGCACAGGGGTACCTCACAGTCAGCTGGCTGCTCCGCCACCATCCGCCGCACCGAACCCGACAGCCGACACCCGCCCCTCCCAGACCAGCGTGTTCTGAGGGAGACATTCTGCCCTCCTCGGTCGCGATGACTCCCTCAGATTCGAGAGGTCGAACGGCCCTTGGGTTTGAGGGAGACATCCGGCCGGGCGAGGGCGGAATGTCTTCCTCAAACCAGGGAAGGGACGCGGGCAGGAGGCGGGTGCGGGCGGGGTTGGGGCGCGGGCGGGGACGCGCTGGTCAGGTTGCGCTGGTCAGGCGGCGGGGGTGTTGGCGCTGATCCAGTCGTCGAGGACCGGACCCGACTCGAAGCTGGTGATCAGCGCGTAACGGGGCGCGTCGCCCGGGTGCACCACCACGTGCCACAGGCGTTGCGTGTCGACAACGAAACGAGCGCCTTTGTGCAGCGGCACCCGGATCTCGGTCGAGGCGTCCGGAAGCCCGTTCTCGTCGTTGTCCATGAGAATCATGTAGCTGTCCGGGTTGTCGGTCAGCTCCACCCAGGACCGAACGACCCAGCCTTCGTCATCAGGGTTGAACCGGTTGTTGTCGTCGCGGTGCAGCGATCGAATCGCGCCTTCACGGTCTTGCGGCTCGAGCTTGATCGTGCGGACCCGACCGAAGTTTGCACCGACCCCATCCACGTAGTTCCGAATCGACGGGGCGACGTCAGCGTTCGACGTCCACATCGCGTCCTTGTCGGTCTTTCCCTTGTCCCAGAACCCACGGCAATCGAGCTCGCCGTCGGCGGTGGCGAGCGGTGCGAAGTTCGTGTCGCCTCCCGACTTCCAATCCATGTACTCGAGCGCCAGGTACTCCGACTCCGGACACTCGAATGGTGCGTCGTCGAGCACGACCACCCCGGTCTCGGCGAGCACGTCGAGTCGAGGATGCGGCGTGTCGAGCGGGATCTTCACGCTCCAGTGTTCGGCGTTCGGCCAGAAGCTCATGGACGAAAGTGTAGGGACCGCCGTGGTCGTCGACGAGTGATGTCCGACTCAGTGGCGGACGGCCGGCGGCTCAGGGCTCGGGGTCGGTCTGGACCGGGACGAGAACCCGGTTCTCCGGCATCTCGAGCACCTGGCCAGCTTGAATGTCGTCCGCGCTCTCGAGACCGTTCAGCTCCACGATCGACTCCACGGTGACGCCTTGTTCCGCTGCGATGACGGCCAGGATGTCGCCACGCTGCACCGTGACGAAACGATCGAGACTGGGGAGGGTCGTCGTCGTGGTCGTGGTGGTCGTGGTCTCCAGCGGCGGGAGCGTCATCCGCGATGCTTCGTCGGTCGTCCCGCAAGCAGCGAGACCAACCGAGACCGTGAGACCCACGACGATCGAGACGAGGCCCACGCCGGCAACCTCGAACGACCTGCGGCCCGCTCCCCCTTGATCGCTCGACATCCGGACGATGATACGCCGTCCGGGCTGCTCGTCGCTGCACCCCGACGGCTACCGTCGCCACGTGGCCGACCCGTCGACAGAGACTCCGAGCGAACCTGCCCCCGGCGATTCCGCCGCGTTGAATACGGAGCTGGGCCTGGACGAGTTCGGCGAGTCACCGTTTCCCGGCGCCCGTCGCCCCGACCGCAACTACGACCTGCAGGCGAACGGTCTCAGAATCGCCGTGCACGAGTGGGGAGACGCAGACGCTCCACCCTTGATGATGATGCACGGAGGCTTCGACTTCGCACGGACCTTCGACGTGTTCGCGCCGAAGCTGGCCGAGGCCGGCTGGCGCGTGGTGAGCTGGGATCAGCGCGGCCATGGCAACAGTGAGCACGCAGCGCTGTACTCCTGGGACGGCGACGTCCGCGATGCGCTGGCGGTGTTCGACCACGTCGCAGGTGGCCGCCCGATTCCCGTCGTCGGTCACTCGAAGGGTGGCGCGTTGATGACGCAGCTCGCCGACGCCCAACCACATCGGTTCAGCTCCCTGGTCAACATGGACGGGATCCCCTACAAGCGCAACATCCCCGACATCGCCGAGCACGACAGGACCACGATGCTCGCCAAAGACCTCGCCGGTTGGCTCGACCATCGCCGCCGGACGTCGACCGCGAGTCGTAAGCCGGGCACGCTCGACGAACTCGCGAGCCGACGCGGCCGGATGAACCCTCGGCTGCCTCACGAGTGGCTTCGCCGGCTCGCGTCCACAGGCGGATTCCGCTCCGACGACGGTTGGCGCTGGAGGATCGACCCTGCGCTGCGCTTCGGAGGATTCGGCCCGTGGCGACCCGAGTGGATGCTCGTCCGGCTACCCGGTCTACCCATGCCGTTCCTCGGCATCCTCGGCGCACAGATGGAAGAGATGGGATGGGGCACACCGCCACACAAAGTGGCGCCGTACATGCCGCTCGACGGTCGTTGCGAGGTCCTCGACGACGTCGGACACTTCGTGCACATCGAGCAACCCGACGTCGTGAGCCGCCTCGTCCTCGACTTCATCGGGGACCCGACATGAGCGGCGAGATCGTGATGCTCCGTCACAACCGGATCGACCTGGCACTCCACATGCTGCGAGCCCACCCGATCGACCCGGACCGCCCGAGTCGACCCCTCCTCCTGCTCCACGGACTCGGCGATCGCTCCCCTGACGCAGTACCGACGTGGGTTGCCGATTGGCCCGGCCCGATCGCGGCGCTCGACTTCACCGGACACGGTGCGTCGACGTGCCCGTCGAGCGGCGGCTACACACCCGAACTGTTGATGGCAGACGTCGACCATGCACTGGCGCACCTCACCGGTGGCGACCCCGACACGTCGATCACCGTGCTCGGTCGAGGCCTCGGTGCCTACATCGCCCTGCAGATCGCCGGCGCCCGCGCCTCGCAGATCCATGGAGCGATCCTCACCGACGGCCCCGGCTTGGCAGGCGGCCCGACCGGGCCCACATCTCAGGCGGTGTTCTCGCTCCCGACCAACGGCACCACCCCGGACCCGTATGCACTCGTCGAGCTGGGACGCGATCTCCGGCCTGGCGATTACGCCGTCTCGTTCGTCAACCTCGCGAACGCCGGCGCCCCCGTGGCCAGCCCGATCACGGTGGCGAGCAGCTTTCACCCAAAGTGGCTGGCAGCCGTTGTGGATTCGCCCGGTGTGGTCGAGGCCACCCTCGCCGACGCGCTCGCGAGCTACGCCTGACGTCGAGCGAGGTACTCCCGAGCCGCAGCTCTGGCTTCGGGGTCACGCATCGCTGCACCCAACTGATCGGCGTCTGCCCACGCACCGGTGGTCGACGCCATGTTCTCCAACGCGGTGTTCACCTGCCGCTTCGTCGCCCGAACCACCGACGGGGCTTTGCGGGCGAGTTGCTCCGCCATGTCGTCGACCGCTGCCTCCAGTTGGTCTCGAGGAACGACTCGGTTGACGAAGCCGAGCGACAACGCTTCGGCTGCGTCGAACGGACGGCACGTGAGGACGAGTTCGCGCACGATTGCGGGAGGGATCTCCCGCACGAGACGAGGGATGCCTCCCCAGGCGAGCGGGATGCCGAGATCGACCTCGGGGATCGAGAACATCGTGTCGTCGGCGGCGATGCGCAGGTCGCACACGCCTGCGAGCACGAGACCGCCACCGACGCAGGGGCCCTTGATCGCAGCGATCGTCAGCGCCCGCATGCGTTCCATCGCGTCGGCCATGAGGCGCCCGAGGTCTGCCTGCGCGCGGGCATCCGCCGGGGCGGCGTCCTCGCTTCCGGGACGGCCGGCGAACTCCCGCAGATCGAAGCCGGATGAGAACGCCCGCCCTTCGCCGGTGACGACCACGATCGACGCGTCCGTCGTGTCGAACCACGCTGCAGCCTCCGCCAGCTCGGCAAGCGGCACGGTGCCAAGGGGGTTGAGCTGATCGGGTTGGCGCAGCGTCAGCCGTCCGATTCGGCCGTCGACGGTGGCGGTGAGCGTCTTCCACTGGGACATGACGCGATCGTGACATCTCGGCCACTTCGGGCGAGGATCGGAACCCGCGTCGTCACGGGCGGATAGCGTCGTCCTCGATGAGTTGGTCGACACTTGCGATCGCCGTGCTGGCGTTTTGTGCGATGGAACCGGTCACTGCCGCCACCCATCGTTGGGTGATGCACGGCGTCGGCGAGTTCCTGCATCGCAGCCACCATCGACGCATCGTCTCTCGGTTCGAGGCCAACGACTGGTACCCGGTGATGTTCGCTGGTCTCGTCAACGTCGGCTTCATCGCAGGGTTCAACTGGGACGGGTTCGGCGGTCTCGTCCCGGCCGGCATCGGTGTGACCGGCTACGGCGTCGCCTATGCGCTCGTGCACGACGTGTACATCCATCGACGGCTGAACTGGTTCGGCGAACGACGGATCGTGGCACTCGACAAGCTCGCCGAAGCACACAGGATCCACCACCTCTACAACGCTGCGCCGTACGGCATGCTGCTCCCGGTCGTACCGGCTGATCTCCGCGAGCGAGCGGGACACACGGATCGCAACCCTCTCGCGAGAGCGTGACCGTTCGTTCGACCAAGCATCGCTGGGCAGCCTTCGCACTGGCCCTGGCGTCGTTTGCCGTCGCACCCGGTGAATCGACGACTGCTTCGGGCAACGTCAAGGAGATCCAGCTCACGACGCCGGGGCCACGCGGTCCGGTCACCGTGATCGGCGACTCGGTGCTCCTCGGCGCGGGGCTGAACAGCCCGACGCTGCCAGATCAGTTGGCCGCCCGCGGGTGGGGGCCCATCCGGTTCCGCGCTGCGGGGAGTGGTTCATCGGGGTTCTTCGGCGTTGGAAACGAGTTCCGCTCGTCGTTCTGGATCGACCTGTGGCAGAGCCAGGGTTGGGATCCGAAGCACGTCATCGTCAACGTCGGCGTCAACGACTCGGGTTTGTGCAACGCGAGCGTGAGCTGCGCGTACGCCAGCATCATGCACCTGGTCGACGCGATCGGACCCGGTCACGAGATCTGGTGGCCCACGATCGTGAAGTCGCAAGCCTCGCATCACATCTCGTTCAACACCGCACTTCGCCAGGTCGCGTCCGAACGGACTGACTTCCACATCTGGGACTGGTACACCGAGTACGTCGAAGGTGGCTATGTCAGCGGCGACGAGATCCATCTGGACCCGGCTGGTTATCGACGCCGGTCCGCCGTGCTCGCTCAGGCGTTCACCGACGACTTCTCGATAGCTCGACGCACCGGCGGCGACGTTCCACTTCCGGCGCCGAGCCGCCCCGTGAGCACGTACGTCTCGGTGCCCCCGTCACGTCTCGCCGACACTCGAAGCGATGCAGCGATGCGGGTCTCGGGCGGATCGCGGTGGGCCGTCGACCTCGACGACGTCGTCGCCGAGGATGCCACGGCGGTGGCGCTGTACGTCGCTGCCGCTCGTCCGTCCGCGAACGGCTACCTCTCGGCGGGGCCATGTGACGCGGACACCAGCGGATCGACGGTCAACTTCTCTGCGGGTGTCCCTCGGGGCGCACCAACGATCACTGCGCTCGGCGCGTCGAGGACCGTGTGCATCTTTGCGAGCGTCGACACCGACGTGGTGGTCGACCTCCAAGGGGTCTTCATCGCTGGCGAATCGGGCGCTCGCATGACACCGCTCCAGACACCGAGACGTGTGCACGACACTCGCGAAACGGGCCGCCTGGAGACCGTGGTCGTTGATGTCGGAACGAGCGTCGATGCCGTTGCGATCAACCTCGGCGCAGCCCGAGCCTCAGCAGTCGGCTACCTGAGCGCGGCACCGTGCGGCGAGGTCAGTGGCGCGGCGAACGTCAACTTTGCACCGGGCCCAGCCGTGTCGGCATCGGCGATCGTGCCGGTGGACGACGACGGCACGATCTGCATCTTCTCGAGCGAGAGCGTCGATGTCATCGTCGACCTCACCGCTGAGTTCTCGGCCACCGGAGCGCTCGCGTATCAGGCCATCACACCGACACGAACCGTCGATACCCGGTTCGGAGTTGGCGGATGGACCGATGAGCTCGGTTCGTCGCAAACCATCGACTTCGGTGCCGCACCGGCGACCGCCGCAGCCGTCTCGGGAACGATCGCAATGATCCGCCGCCCGGCCGGAACAGGCTTTCTCACAGCTGACGGCTGCACCGGCGCCGCAACGACCGCTTCGGTCAACGCATCAGGTGGCTCGATCGCTGCGAATTCGCTCACCTCGGTCCTGTCCGACGGCCGCCTGTGCATCACCTCGTCGACAGGCGCTCACGTCATCTTCGACACGAGCGGCTGGTGGGTCACCGACTGAGGTCAGCCGGCGACCGCCACCGTCCTCAGAAGACGAAGAGACCGGAGGTGCCGGGTCCAGTGTGAGCGCCGACGCTGGGGCCGATGCGGTACTGCAGCACCTCGGCCACGCCCTCGGCCCCCGTCAACGCCTCGGTCAACGCACGCGACATCGGTGCGCTCGACTCGTCGGACGTACCCACGGCAATTCGCAAGCCATCATCACCGCTTGGCGTCCACTCCAGTGCGTCGCTCACCATCGCACTCACCGCTGCGTCGAGGTCGTGCACCGTTGCCAGAACCGACAGATCGGGACCGGTCATCGCGATCACCGGGATGCCATCCGCAGCGGCACCCTCGACCTCGAGCCCAGCGGCGCGCCCTGACCGATCGATCAGACGCGGGACGCCGACGACGAACGTCGTGTGCAGCCCTGCTGCACGCGTCTCTGCGAGTGCAGCAGCTCGGTCGAGATCGGCGCCGGCCGCTACCGCCTCGGCTGCCGACCATGCACAACACGAGATGCCGAAACTCGCCGTTCCGGTGTCGACGAGCCGGACCGGAACGTCGACCAGGTTCGCAGCGAGCCGCGCCGAATTCAGCGTGCCGCTCATCGAGTCCGCAACGTGGATCGAGAGGATTTCGGTCGCTCCACGTTCGATCAGCTCGGTGTACGCCGCGACGAACGCGCCGGGCGATGGCTGACTGGTCTCGATCTTCGGTTCGTGAGTGTCGGTCCACGAGTCGTAGAACGTGTCGCTGTCGAGATCGACCCCTTCCAGGTGGTCGATGCCATCGACGGTGACCGTCAGCGGAACGACGGCGATGCCGTGCCGTGCTGCCAGGTCGGTCGGCATCTGACTATTCGAATCGACTGCGATACCGATCATGCGACCGTTCCTGCGTGTGCCATCAGCCCACTCAATCGGTCGGAGGGTTCGGATTTCCCGCCGCGAGGAATCGTTCCGCGATTATTGCGCTGGAGAGCAGTGCGCTGATCGGCAACATCACCGTGGGCTTCGGCCCCCACAGGTTGCGCCACCCTTTGGCCCACCACACGATTCCACCCACGACCCAGCAGGCGCTCGATGCGAGCGTTGCGGCGAACGCCCGCTGCTTCCAGGCCGGAACGGCAGCCGTTGCCGCAGCGACACCGACATCGACCGGGAAATAGGCTGGGAAGGTCGCGAGGCACTGGCCGACGCTCGTGGCGACACCTTTGCCACCCTTGAAACCCTTCGTCACCGGATAGCAATGGCCCGCAACGGATGCCGTACCAGCGAGATGTGCTCCCGTCGGTCCGGCCAAGGCTCCACCGATAGCGCACGCCGCGACCCCCTTGGAGATGTCTCCCGCCATGACGGCGAGCCCGGCCTTCTTGCCCAGCACCTTCATCGCATTGGCCGCTCCGGGGTTCCCACTGCCCTGGGTTCGCAGGTCACTTCCGGACATCTTCTTGGTGACGATGTCGGCGGTCGAGACCGTCCCGAGCAGGTAGGCGATGCCGACACCGATGCCCAGCCGATTGAGCTTTCCGCGGGTTCCTGTGATCTGCATGGTGGCCGACCATAGACCCCAACGATTCGCCGCCGCGCCGGTGTCACCGAATACGCGCGTGGAACGATGAGGTGGCGCTGTTAGATTCATCTCGCTCTCAACGAGAAGAGGTCCACGCCTCGAATAGGCCCCCATCGTCTAGTGGCCTAGGACACCACCCTTTCAAGGTGGCGGCACGGGTTCGAATCCCGTTGGGGGTGCGGTGCGGCAACGCACTCATACATACACATGGCGGGTTGACATCCGCCGGGAACACCAACTGGTCCCGTGGTGAAGTCAGGAGTTCACGCCGGCCTGTCAAGCCGGAGGTCGCGGGTTCAAATCCCGTCGGGACCGCTACAGGGGCCATTCACCGAGCAATCGGTGGGTGGCTTTTGTGAATCTGAGCGGGCAATCGTTCAGGTCAGTATTGGTTTCGTAGCTCAGTTGGCAGAGCGCTCGCCTGAAAAGTGAGAGGTCACCGGATCGACGCCGGTCGAAACCACAGTGTCGAAGGCCCCGCCTCACGGTGGGGTCTTCGTCGTTTTCGCAACAACTCACACTCGGACTGACCAAAGTTGGACGCCGACCTGCGACACTGGACGCTGTGGGTATGGGCGAATCACGATCGGGGCAGGTGATCGCCGGCATCCCGACGGGAACCGTCACGTTCTTCTTCACCGACGTCGAAGGCTCCACACGACTCTGGGAGGACCGCCCCGACGACATGCGGGTGGCGTTGGAGCGTCACGACCAGATCGTCCGGACGACGATCGAGAGCAATGACGGCTACGTCTTCTCACTCGCTGGCGACCAGTTCGTCGCGGCGTTCCACAACGTGTCGGATGCGGTGAGTGCGGCCGAACGGGCGCAACGGACCATCGAAGCTGAACCGTGGCCGAGCGACACGCCGCTTCGAATCCGCATCGGCATCCACGTCGGTGTCGCCGAAGAACGCGACAACGACTACTTCGGCCAGGTGCTCAACCGGACCGCTCGTATCGTCGCAGCAGCGCACGGCGGCCAGACGTTGCTGTCATCGACCGCTGCCGAACTCGTCACCGGCACGGAGTTGACCGACCTCGGCGCCCATCGTCTGAAAGACCTTGCTGCTGCTGAGCACCTCTGGCAACTGAGCGACACCTCGTTCCCGTCGCTGAGAACCCTCAAGGCCGGTCGCCACAACCTGCCCGTGGAGCGAACGGAACTCGTGGGACGCGGGGACGACGTCGCTGCGATCGCGGGCACCGTGCTCGACCACCGACTGGTGACGTTGTTGGGTATGGGCGGCACGGGCAAGACGCGGCTCGCCATGGCAGTCGCCGCCGAAGTCGCAGATCGGTTCGACGACGGCACCTGGTTCGTCGACCTGGTCCCGGCGACCGACCTGAACAGCATCGTCGAGGCCATCGCAAGTGCAGCCGGGCTGCGGCTCGCCGGCAATGACCTCCTCGAAGCTCTCGCGGACCAAGCGGAGCGGCGACACCTGATGCTCGTGATCGACAACTGCGAACATCTCACCGATGACGCCGCTGATGTGATCGACCTGCTCCTCGAACGCACCACCCGGGTCCACGTGATCGCGACGAGTCGCGAACCCCTCGACCTTCCCGACGAGCATCAGGTTCGCGTCGCGCCGCTCGCCGTCGCGTCCACAGCGACCTCCCCGGCAGTCCGTCTGTTCCAGTCCACAGCAGCGCGCGTCGGTGCGGAACTCGACGCAGACGATGTCGACACGATCGCCGACATCTGCTCGAAGCTCGATGGCCTGCCGCTGTCGATCGAACTCGCGGCCGCACAGCTTCGCCAGCTGCGCCTGAGCGAACTCGCCGACCGCCTCGATCGACGATTCGAGCTCCTGACGCGAGGACGGAGCAATCGTCGACGGCGCCGCCAGACGAGCTTGCTCGACGTGCTGGACGACTCGTGGCAGATGCTCGACGACGACGAACGCAAGCTCCTCATGGCGCTCGCGGCGTTTCCGTCGTCGTTCGACCTCGCAGATGTCGAGGCGCTCGTCGGCGCCCAGTCCCGCGCAGCACGCCACCTCGGCGGACTGATCGATCGAGGCCTCGTGTCCGGCGACGGGCACGGTCGGAGCCGGCTGCTCGAAACCGTGAAGCTCTTCGTCCGAGAGCAGTGGCTCGACGCTGCCTCGACGAGCGGAGTAGACCCCGGGTCGTATCTGGATGCGCACACGGACTGGCTGATCGACCATCTGCGTACGCACGGCGCTGCAAACAGCTATCAGTCGGTCGAACTCGCCGGATGGGCAATCCATCACTACGACGATCACCGAGCGGTCGAGGATCGGATGGCGGCTGCTGGACGCCTGGATGAGCTGGCGTTCCTGATCGGCGGACTCCGTTGGGCCTACAGCCGTGAAACCGGCCAACGAGCGACAGCGTTCATCGAACGCGTCGAGCGCTATCACGCGACCCTCGAACTGAATGGCTACCAATCGGCTGCGCTGCATCTCGCAGCGGCTGGAGCCGCACGTGCCGCACGAAATCGTCACTGGCTCGCTCACGGGGCATCCGAAGCGGTTCGTCTCTTCCGCGAGGAACCGCCGTGCGAAGAGCTCGTGGTCGCGTTGATCGTGGCCTCGTTCACCGAAGTGCTGCGCGATCCTCACCAGGCGTTCGCCAACCTCGACGAAGCACGAGGAATCGCCCAGGAGGTCGGCGCGGAGAACCTGATCGACAACATCCTCGCCTACCGCGCCCACTACGCCGCGATGATCGGCAGCATCGATGAAGTCCATGCCGTGCTCGCAGAGCTCGAGCCTCGCCTCCACGGCCGACCCGTCGACAACACCACGATCATGACGCTGCAGGCCAAAATGGTCGCCAACCTCTTCTCCAATCCGGAGGTCGCCCGGTTGGCCGCACGCGACGGCGCAGCGAAGGCTGCCACGTTCGGGCTCGACAACGACTGGTGGATGCATCTCTACCTTGCGACCGGTGCCGCGGCGTGTGGAGACGCGTCGGCGATGTCGCGTCATCTCAGCGACGGTGAGCAGATGCTGCAGCAGTCGGCCACCAGCGGTCTTCCCGATCTCCTACTCCCCTACGTTGCACTCGCGAACGTCCTCGACGACTCGGAGCGAAGCCGTCGTTGGATCACGGCGGTGCGACATGCGAACAGCCGACCGGGAACCGGTGTGGTGATTGCGTTGTATCGCCATCTCCGCGCCGAGGTGGGGCTTGCCGAGTCGAACCCGCTCGACAGCACCTCGATCGAACAGCTCCACGAAGAAGCTCGGGCGTGGGCCTCCACACAGCGGTGAACACCCGCACAACCTTCGACTTTCTTTACTTTCTGCTCACCGTGCCCCTAACGGCGTCGAACAGAATCGGGCCATGATCCCGCGTGACTCCCGCACGTCGCACTACCGCACCGCCGTCCTTCGATCGCTTCGGCGACGCAAAGCAGCCCTCGCCGCGATCGCGGTTCTGCCTGGCCTCGCGTGCAGCACCTACGACGACGCCGAGACCTTCCGCTCGGCGACCACGGTCCCCGCTGCCGACTCCGCAACCAGCACCAGCGCAGCTGACGCATCCGAAACCACGACGGACGCGCCGAGCGACACCGCCAGTGCCACGGTCCCCGCAACAGTTCCGACGGTCGACTCGCAAGCCGACGCCACGGTGGCGACGACCGAGGCGTCCACCACGACCACATCCGAGGCCGCGCTTCCCGCCTTTGCGTCGGGAGCGGAACTCGCCGTGAGCTTCACCTTCACGCCCACCGACGGCGGACGGCGCATCGAGAACCCGTTCATCGCCGTGTGGGTCGAGGACACGGACGGCAACCTCGTGAGAACGATCAGCCTGTGGTACGAGCAACACGAAGATGCGCCCGAGTGGCTCGCCCACCTCACCCAGTGGACCTCGGCGACCAACTTGAACATCGATGCCACAACCTCGAGCGCGACCAGAATCCCCGGCGAGTACACAGTCACCTGGAACGGCGTCGGCGATGACGGATCGGTCGTCACCGACGGTGAATACGTACTGTTCGTCGAAGCGGCACGCCGAGGCGGCGCCTACGACATCACGTCGACCCCGATCTCGGTCAACGGAGACGGTTTCTCGATCGACTTGACGGACAGCGGCGAGCTCACCGCCGTGTCAGCGGAACTCGTGGCGTGACATGAGCGTCGATCACGACTCGAGCGCACCGCTTGGCGAAGCGTTGTCGCCGCGTCCGCCACGGAACACCGCCCAACGAACCTCTGCACCATCGGCGAAGCCACGCTCGAGTCGAATTCCCGCCGAGGCCGCCGCCGCACGCTCCAAGCCGTCGGTCGGCAAGCGCACTCACAAGTGGTCTCGGCTGATTCACGTCTACACCAGCATGATCGCGCTGGTCGTGGTGCTCTTCTTTGCCGGCACCGGTTTGCTGCTGAACCATCCGAGTTGGACATTCGGCAGCGAGGCGACCTCGGAAACCATCACCGGCCAGTTTCCTTTCTCGACCGAGCTGGTGGACGACAGCGGGGTCGCCCAGGGCGTCGACTTCTTGTCGATTTCCGAGTTCGTGCGCAGCGAGCACGGGGTGATCGGTGAAGTCGACTTCTTCGGCACCACCGGCGACGACGGCTCGATCGCCTACCGAAACCCCGGCTACTCGGCTGACCTGTTCTTCGACGTCGCGGACGCGACCTACGAACTCCGCGTCGAACAGGAGGGTTGGGTTGCCGCCCTCACCGACCTCCATCAGGGGAGCGAATCCGGAACGACCTGGCGTTTGGTGATCGATGCGACCGCGGTCTTCTTGATCCTCATCGCCGTCACCGGTCTCGTGATGCAGTTCTTCTTGAAGAAGCGCCGGCGCTCGGCATTCGTTGCGGTGGGCGTGGGCGTAGCCCTCACTGCCGGGCTGATCGCCATCGCGCTGCGGTAGCGCACAGTTCGCACACAGCTCAGGTCGTCCGCTCCGCCAGGCGCGACCAGGTCGAGTCCGAAGAGAACGCTCCCGACCGATCGACGACCAGGCAGCCGGCATCGGGCAACGCCTCGACATGTTCGACGGCCTGTTCGGGCGACATCGCCCCGACGACCGTCGCCAGGACGTCGGCGAGGAGCGCGGACGGTGCAACGATCGTGACAGACGCCTGGGAGGTCACCGGCTGGCCGGTGTGCGGGTCGATCACATGACTGAATCGCTCCCCGTCGATGCGAAACCCACGATGGGCTCCGCCGCT
>CALIOL010000265.1 GCA_938044705.1 uncultured Ilumatobacter sp.
CCGCTTTCGCGGATACCGACGCTGCGTGCTGCATCGACATCCGACGAGTAACGAGTGCGTCCTCCCGAAAACGCCGTTGACCAGGGCCGAAGCCCTGGTCAACTGGAATTTCTCTGGTGTCGAAGGGGGGACTTGAACCCCCACGCCCTAAAGGGCACTAGCCCCTCAAGCTAGCGCGTCTGCCAATTCCGCCACTTCGACGTGGTGTGGGCATCAGATGATAGCTGCCCGGTTGGCTGGTCACACCGCAGCGGCGGTGTTGTCAGTCGAGATGATCAGGTCCGCTCGAGGAAGAACGAGAACGCGACGAGGGTGAAGATCCACACGAGCGCGAGTACGAAGGTGATGCGGTTGAGGTTGCGCTCTGCAGCGGTCGAGCCCAGTGCTGCGCCGCCGCCACCACCGAACATGTCCGAGAGACCGCCTCCGCGCCCGCTGTGCAGCAGAATGCCGGCAATCAGGCCGAACAGGGAAGCCACGTTCAACACGAGGGTCACATAGAGCATCACGTCACGCACGACGAGCACGATATCGGTCCAGAACCCCCGAAGGGACAGACCCCAGCGTGCGTTAGCTTCGCCGTATGCCCGCCAAGCCCGTCTCCGAACAGCACACCGCCATCGCCAAGCGGCTGATCGACGGCGTCAGTGCCGTCAGCTCACCGGCGGTCTCGCCTGATGGCACGCACACCGCGTTCGTCGTGTCGACCACCGATCTCGAGAACAATACGACGATTCGCCGAGTCTGGCTCGACGATGCCCCCGTCACCGCAGGGCCCAAAGACGGTGGACCGGCCTGGTCGCCCGATGGACGCTTCCTCGCGTTCGTCTCGAGTCGAGGTGACAAGGACAGCGAGTCCACGCTCCACGTCATGCCGGTCGACGGACCCGGAGAGGTTCGCACCGTGTGCACGATGCCCGATGGCCTCGGCGATGTCGCGTGGTCCCCGGACGGCTCCAAGATCGCGTTCACCAGCCGAACCCAGCACGAGCGCTACACGAAGAAGGACACCTCCTGGCAGTCGCCGAGAAAAGTCGAGCGCTTCTTTTCTCGCCTGAACGGAGAGAACTGGATCTTCGATCGCCCGCAGCACGTCTACGTCGTGGCCGCCGACGGCACCGGAACACCGCGGAACCTCACTCCAGGCGAATTCGAACACAGCGGCCTCGACTGGACACCCGACTCCTCCGCGCTCGTCACGTCGGCCTCACGCCACGACACGTGGGACCGAGACCTCGCCATCGACATCTACGTCGTCCCCCTCGACGCCGACGAGCGGCCCAACGCCCTTCGCTGCCTGACGGCGCACGACGGCAGCTTCTGGATGCCGTCCGTCTCCCCGGACGGCACGCGAGTCGCATTCGTGGGTCACGGCGACACCGACACACTCGTTCACAACTTTGCCGTGGGCTCGGTGCCGTTCGAGGCCACCGCAGTGCCCGACGCCGACATCGACTGGGCGTCGAAGGGACTCGACCGGACGTTCCTGTGCACTCTTGGTGGCTCTGCCCCACTCTGGGAGAGCAACGACAGCTTGCTCGCCCTCGCAGAAGACCGTGGCGACACCCACCTCTATCGAGTCACCGCCGACGCCTCCGCTGCGCCCGAGCAGCTGACGAGCGGAGCGATCTCGGTGATGGACTTCGATGCTGCCGCCGGCACGATCTCTACGGTCATATGCGCCGCCAACCAGGCCCCTGAGCTCTTTGTCGACAACGAGCAGCGCACCAATGTCGGAGCCTCGGTGTCCTCGTCGCTCCTCGACTGGGAGAAGTTCACTGTCCCAACAACCGACCGCAGCGACGAGATCGACTGCTGGATCATGCGTCCACCGGACTTCGACGAGACCGCGAGCTACCCCGTGCTCCTCAACGTGCATGGCGGTCCGTACACCCAATACGGCGAGTACCTGTTCGACGAGGCCCAGATGCAGGCCTTCGCGGGCTTCGTCGTGATCATGGGGAACCCGCGTGGCTCCAGCGGACGGCACCTCGAATGGGGGCAGGCGATCCTCGGCCCACAGCACCCGGTCAAGCCTGGCTCGGGCTGGGGCGGCGTCGACGTCGACGACGTGCTCGCCACCATCGACGGCGCACTGGACCGGTTCGCCTTCTGCGACCGAGACCGAGTCGGGATGCTCGGCGGCTCCTACGGCGGCTTCATGGCCACCTGGCTCGCCGCCAATCACGGTGAGCGATTCAGAGGCATCTGCTCGGAACGATCGGTCAACAACCTCGTCTCCGAAGAGTGGAACAGCGACATCGGCACGGCATTTCGCACCGAACACGGCCCGCTGTACATCGACGACGTCGAGGTGTACCGAGCATCGAGCCCGATCGAGAAGATCCGTGACATCGATACACCGATGCTCTTGATCCACTCCGAAGAGGATTGGCGCTGCCCGATCGGACAGGCCGAAGAGCTGTGGATGGGTCTGCGCCTGCTGGGCAAGGAGGTCGACTTCTATCGATTCCCCGGCGAGAACCACGAGCTCTCCCGATCGGGCTCACCTGTCCACCGAGTCCAGCGCTCCGAAATCATCCTCGATTGGTTCGCCGACAAGCTCGCCCCGCGATGAGCAGCAACATCGAGGCATCAACGCCGTGACGGGTTCCGCCGACAGTTCCGAGCACCACAGCAGCGCGACACCGCGAGCCGGCAAGCTCGGCCCGAGCTACTTCAAGCTGTTCGGTGCGAGCACGGTCTCCAACCTCGGCGATGGCATCGGCCTGCTCGCGTACCCGTGGCTTGCCTCGGCCGTCACGCGAAACCCACTCCTGATCTCACTCGTCGCCGTCGTGCAACGTCTCCCCTGGCTGGTCTTCAGCCTGCCGGCCGGGGTCATCACCGACCGGATGTCACGCCGTGTCCTCATGTTGCGTGCGAACGCGGCTCGATTCGTGATCACGCTCGGTGTTGCGTTCATCGTGCTGAGCAGACAAGACAGCCTTCCCGGCCCCGACCAACTCACTTCCGGCGACGCCGTCGCGATCGACGACTCGGTGCTGTATCTCCTCATTCTCCTCGCCACCTTGCTGCTCGGCGTCGCCGAAGTGTTCTACGACAACGCGGCGCAGACCTTCATGCCCGCAGTGGTCCATCACGACGACCTCGAGCGAGCCAACGGCCGGTTGTGGAGCACCGAGCAGGTCGCGAACGAATTCATCGGGCCACCACTCGGTGGCTTTCTCCTCGCCGTGGCGTTCGCGCTCCCCTTCTTCGTCGACGCCACGACGTTCGCGCTCTCAGCGCTCCTCATCACGTGGATCCCGGCCGCCCTGCACCAACCAGCCCCGGACGCTGCAACGGAACGAAAGCCGTGGCAACAGGAACTACGCGAGGGCTTCGCGTGGCTGTGGAAACACCCGCTCCTGCGACCGATGGCGATCATCCTCGGTCTCCTCAACGCACTCGGAATGATGTCGGGGGCCATCTTCGTGCTGTTCGCACAGGAGGTGCTGGACACCAGCACAACCGAGTTCGCCCTGTTGAGCACGGGGGCTGCCGTCGGCGGGATCACCGGCGGATGGACCGCCTCGTGGATCTCCAAGAAGATCGGACCCGGCCGGTCACTCTCGCTCACACTGGTCGGTGGCGGCGCCATCACGTTCGTCACCGGCCTCTTCTCCTGGTGGCCGGCGGTCTGGCTGCTGTTTGCGATCTACATGGTCTTCGCGGTGTTGTGGAACGTGATCACCGTGAGTCTCAGGCAGTCGATCATTCCCGATCATCTGCTCGGCCGCGTGAACAGCGTCTACCGATTCTTCGCGTGGGGCATGATGCCCATTGGATCCCTCATCGGTGGGGCGATCGTGCTGGTCGCTGACGCGACAGGTTCCCGCGAGTTCGCGCTGCGACTCCCCTGGTTCGTTGCCGGAGCGCTGCACATCGTGCTGTTCGTGTTTGCCGCACCCAAGCTCACGACGGCGAAGATCGAAGCAGCCCGGGCGGCCGGCTGACGCGTTGCCAACGGCCAGGCCGCCGTGTCACTTCGTGCCCGGCCGGCTCAGCCCCGAGAAGAACAACTCCGCGAGCTCCGGGCCGACCACGCGACGCATCTCCTCGAACTGGAAGGCCGACTCGGTGCGATCACAGAGCAGCACCTGCCGTGGGCCACGCATCGCAACGAGTCCCTTACTCGCAACTCTTGGAATCAACGACACCCGCCGCATGCGCTGGAGGCGGTCGATGTCGTCCCAAGCAATGCGCTGGCGTCGCAACGGCGTCCTGCGAACTACTCCCTCCGCATCGACCGACGTCGAAAGCGGCATGTCGAACAGCACGACCAGCGCCGAGCCGACGGCCGCGATCATCACGATCAGCGGAATCACGCCGAAGCCGTTGTTGACGGCCACAGCAACAGCGATCGCCAACAGACACACCACACCGAGTCCAGCGAAGGCGATACCGAACCACGATGACCTCAGGACGACTGCATCCTCAGGTGGATCTGTGAGCGTGCGAGACGAACTCAATCGGCCAGAACAGCGCTGTTGGTATCCGCACGCGTCACGACCTCGTCGGGACCGATCGGATGGTGACAAGCCGTCAGCAGCCCGGGTGTGTGTTCCACGAGCTCGGGTGCCTCAGCAGCACAGAGATCAGTCGCACGCCAGCAGCGCGTCCGGAAACGACAACCAGACGGCGGGTTGATCGGCGATGGAACGTCGCCCTCCAAGGTGATCGTCTCTCTCGTACGTTCACGATGCGGGTCCGCGACCGGAACCGCAGACATGAGTGCTCTGGTGTACGGGTGCGCCGAGGTCTGGAACAGCGCTTTGCGTTCGCCGATCTCGACGATCTTTCCGAGATACATCACGGCGACGCGGTGCGACACGTGGCGGACCACGGACAGGTCGTGAGCGATGAACAGGTACGCCATCCCACGCTCGTCCTGCAATCGACGCAGCAGGTTCAACACGCCTGCCTGCACCGACACGTCGAGTGCTGACACCGGCTCATCGAGCACCACGAAATCAGGATCGAGTGCGATCGCGCGAGCGATACCGATGCGCTGACGTTGACCGCCAGAGAACTCGTGCGGGTACCGGTTCCCGTGCTCCGGCTGCAAGCCGACGTCCGACAGAAGCTGCGCGACCTTGCGCTCACGCTCCTTGCGATTCATCTTGGTGTGGATCACCAGTGGCTCGCCGACGATGTCGTTCACGGGCAGCTTCGGGTTCAACGACGCATACGGGTCCTGAAACACGATCTGCATCCGCTGACGAAGTTCCTGCATTGCCTTCGAGTCCAGCTCGGTGACTTCGCGACCCTCGAACTTGATCGATCCGGACGTCGGTTCGTGCAGCCGAAGAATCGCTCGCCCAGCGGTGCTCTTGCCAGACCCGGACTCGCCGACCAAGCCGAGGGTTTCGCCCGCAGCGATGTCGAACGACAAGCCTGAAACCGCTTGCACTTGATCCACGACGCGCTGGAGAAAACCGTCTCCCTTGATCGGGAAGGTCTTGACGAGGTCACTGACCTCCACCAATGGCTCGCTCACGAGGCACCTCCGCTCACCGACGCCGGCTTGAAGATCTCCGAGGTGTCCTGGTTCCCCTCCAGCTCATGGGAGAACTTGCACGCCGAGAAGTGACCCGGCCGGTCTGTCGGGGCCAGCGGCGGTTCCGACTCACCGCAGGCTGGCCGTGCCATCGGACAACGCACCATGAACTTGCAGCCCTCCGGCGGATTGATGAGGCTCGGCGGTGCGCCTTCGATCGGCGTGAGCTCGGCCACCTCGGAGTCGAGGTCCGGGATGGACCCCAGGAGACCAGCCGTGTACGGCATCCGAGTCGCGTGGAAGATCTCGTTGACATCACCGGTTTCGACGAATCGCCCTGCGTACATCACGCCGACCCGGTCGGCCATGCCTGCCACGACGCCGAGGTCGTGCGTGATGAGGACGATCGCTGCGCCGACTCGTTCCTTCGCTTCGAGCAAGGTTTCGAGGATCTGCGCCTGCACCGTCACATCGAGTGCCGTCGTGGGTTCGTCCGCGATGATCACGTCGGGATTGTTGATGATCGCCATGGCGATCATCACTCGTTGGCGCATGCCACCGGAGAACTCGTGAGGATACGACTTCGCACGCTTGCGAGCCTGCGGAATGCCGACGACGTCGAGCATGTCGATTGCCCGCTCCATCGCGACCTTCGGCGCGATGCGGTGGTGGGCCAAGACTGCTTCGGCAAGCTGTTTGCCGATCGTGTACACCGGGTTCAGCGACGTCATCGGATCCTGGAAGATCATGGCGAGCTTGCTTCCGCGGAAGCCGCGGACCTCTCGGTCCGGACGACCCAACAGATCGTTGTCGAGGTAGCGAGCGCGGCCTTCGATCCGGGCGGTCTTGGGCAGCAAGCCCATCAGCGCCATCGACGACACCGACTTTCCGCAACCCGACTCGCCCACGACAGCGAACACCTCGCCACGCTTGACCTCGTAGGAAACCCCCCGCACCGCTTGAACGACGCCATCCTCGGTCGGAAACGAAACACTCAAATCCTCAACGCGCAGCATCACCTCGTCGTCGAGCGCATCGCTCGTCACCGCTGCGTTTCCCACCTCCGTGCTGGTCACTGGCGAACTCGAGTCTGCTTGGGGTCGAACGCGTCGCGCAGACCGTCGCCGATGAAGTTGATGCACAGTGCGATCACGATGATGAACACTCCGGGCCACCAGAACAGCCACGGACGAGTGTTGAACGCCGTGCGATACGTCTGGACTTGGCGTCCGAGGGAGAACTCGGTGATGTTGAACCCGAGGAACGACAGCGCAGCTTCGATCAAGATCGCTGCAGAGATCAGCAGCGTCGCCGACACGACGATCGATCCGACGACGTTGGGCAGCATGTGCTTCGTGATGATCCGAGTGTGTCCTGCCCCGAGTGCTCGAGCCGCCTCGACGAACTCTTTCTCGCGCAGCGACAAGAACTCTGCACGGATGACGCGAGCGGTCGTCAACCAGATGAGCGAGGCAATGATCAACGCTCCGCCGATCGCTCCGCCGGTGTCGAAGCGGCGGCTGAGCACCGCTGCGAGCAAGAGCAGTGGAATCGTGAACAGGACGTCGACGATGCGCATGAGGACCGTGTCGGTCAGACCTCGGAAGTAGCCCGACAGCGCTCCGACGATGGTGCCGATGGTGGTCGCGACCAGGCCGGCGACCACCGCGACGGTGATGCTGCCCTGAGCCCCCTTGAGGGTCACAGCGAAATAGTCCCGGCCGATGTTGTCTTGCCCGAAGGGGTGCTGCCCCATCTGGAAGCCATCGCCGTCGATCCACGGGATCAGGTCGATCGTGGATCGCCCACCGTCGACGACAGTGCCGCTTCTGTCGTAGGGCAGGTCCCAGAACCACAAGCCGACATAGGCCAGGATGACCATCGAGGTCAGCACGGCGAGCGATGACATCGCAAGGCGGTGGCGAAGGAACCTCCGGATGACCATCTGCCGTTGGCTCCGGGCCTTGACGGCCATCCCGTCAGCAGCAACGCGGTCGACCCCGATGCTCTGATCGGTCGGGTCGAGGTCCACACCGCCTGACGCGGGTTCAACAATTTCGGTGGTCATCGGCGGATCCTGGGGTCGAGGTAGGCGTACAAGATGTCAGCGACAGCGTTGAGGAGCACGATCGACGCCGACGCAATGAGGACGAAGCCCATGACGGGGTACGGATCGACGTCGCGCACGCCGTCGATGAAGAGCTGTCCCATGCCCTTCCATCCGAACACGGTCTCGGTGATGACCGCTCCTTCGATGATGGTGGCGAAGCTGATGGTCACCACGGTCATCACCGGAATGAGCGCCGTGCGGAACGCGTGGCGCATGATCACCTGAGTCGCCGGCAGCCCCTTGGCCTTGGCGGTCCGGACGTAGTCCGACTTCATCGTGTCGAGCATCGACGAGCGGGTGAAGCGCATGAAGGTGGCGAAGCCGATCAGCGCAAGTGCGAGCGACGGAAGGATCTGGTGGCCCGCGTAGTCGACCATTCGAGGCCAGAAGGTGCCGGTCAGGTTCGGGGTCTGTGGACCGATCGTCCCGATCGTGCGGCCCGGCTCCCACGCGGAGACGAACTGATCGATCACGATCACGACGGCCGTGACGGAGGTTGCGGCCCCGCCCGCGAACATCGCTGGTCGTCGGTCGATCTCCCCGCCGGCGAGAGCACCCACGCCGACGCCGACGCCGAGACTCATCGCAGCCAACAAGAACATCCGCGTCCAGTTCGGGTCCTCGACCCAGGACGAGAAGATGGTGGCGCCGATGAGCCCTGTTCCGGCGGCACCGAGCGCACCGATCAGCACGCGAGTACTCGAAAGCGGTGCGTACAGGGCAGCGGCGCCGACGGCACCGACTGCCACGATCACCGTGAGCACGATCGGAGAGAGTCCGGGGTTGGTCATCCAGTCGCTTGAGTCGAGCAGGAGGAGCACCACGACAGAAACGACCGCGGTGGCGCCGACGGCGATCAGTCGGCGTTGTCTTCGACCACCGACGAGTCCGCCGATGAAGAGCGACGCCAGCACCGTCAAGATGACGATGCCGGTGGTGGATAACCCCGGCTCTTCGAGGAAGTCGTTGTACTTGATCGCTCCGAACTCCTTGAGCAGTACGGCGACCCAGAACACGGGGAGCGAGAAGAAGAGGAAGGCAGCAAAGGTCGACGAGTAGTCGAGTGCGCTGTACTGCCGCACGGCGGTGATGATGCCGAACAGGATGCCGATGACGATCGACAGCACCGTTGCCAGAACCACGAGCCGCACGGTGGTCTGGACCGCCTGACTGAGCAGCGTGGAGACGTTCTGGCCTTCGCGATTCTGACCGAAGTCACCGCGGAAGATGCCTGTCAGCCAGTCGGAGTAGCGCTCCCAGAACGTGTCGTTCAGCCGGAGACGCTGGCGCCGAGCGGCAATCAGCTGCTCGACATTCGGATTCGTTGACGTCCGCAGGTCGAAGAGCGGGTCGCCAGAGTTGATGACCAAGAAGAACATCAGGATGCTCGAAGTGAGCAGGATCGGGATCGAGAGAAGAAATCGCCGAATGATGAAGAAGAACATGTTGGGCCTTGTCGATCGGGTCCTCGGGCGGAGGTGGCGGGTCGGAATGACCCGCCACCT
>CALIOL010000266.1 GCA_938044705.1 uncultured Ilumatobacter sp.
GTCGGGTTGGTCGCGGCGGTTGAGCGAGCCCGGAGACTCTTCGGGCCTGGTCTCGCCCGGGTCGCACTTCAGAGTTCGAACGGTCTGTATTGGTGCGCCAGCTCGACGATGAGTTCTGGAGTCAGTTCGTTCTCGCTGAGCCCACTGCTCAGTGGGTGCTGGTTTGGCCAGAAGATGAGGTCAGACGCTTTTGGATCGGGCACCAGCGATGCGAATTCGTTGACGAGTGACTCGGCTTCTTCGTCTGTCGTGTAGTCGCCAGCCAGGATCCTGCGCACGACTTCGATCGCCTGGTCTGGTCCGCCCATACGGAGATGCTGTCTCATCGGCTCCCTGCCGACAAGTCACGGGGCGTGGCACGCATCTTGATCGCCGAACCGCTCCTCTCAGACCTGCGCGCGCACGGCACTTCTTCGAGCGTGGTGCTGCTCGGAAATGTGTGTGCCGCAATGCATCCGCAGGGCCGACTTGGGGCGTTCGGTCTTCGGCCCGGCTGCGGAGAGTTGCGCTGAGGTGTGCGCGAGGATGGCAGCTCGGGAACCGTGGCTGTGTTTCCATCGTCAGATAGCTATGTCATCGCAGATCACTCGTCGGACCTTCTCGCTTCTCGCTATCGGCGGCATCGTGTCTGCTTGCGGTAAGACGAGTGGCCAGCCGGCCTCACCTTCCTCAACGCCGCAACCACCCGACTCAACTGGCGACGCCAGTGGGTCCGCTTCGCTGGTGCCGGTCCAGGTCGTGGTTCCATCGCGCGAACCAGCCGGGTCGCTCACGGATGGTGTCGGCGTCAGCGTCTCGGACTTTGGGCTTGAACTCTTCGCCAAGCTTGCTCAAAACTCCGGTGCAACCGAGAACGTGTCGTGTTCGCCGCTCAGCATTGCAATTGCGCTGGCGATGGTCGAACCGGGCGCTGTCGGCGATGCAAAGCAGCAGCTCCGCGACCTGCTCCGCATCGATGACTCGGTGTTGTTCCATGCCGGCATGAACGCTCTCGAGCAGAGCCTCGAGAGTCGTCAGCCGACGTTCCGGTCAGGCGATGGTGACGGAGATCCCGGCGAGATCGTGGTGCGCGTGGCCAACGCGGCCTACATCCAGATCGGCTACCCACTGACCGACCAGTACCTCGACACCGTCGGCCGTAACTATGGACCCGTGCTCAACAACGTCGATTTCAGCACCGACCCCGATGGAGTTGTCGGTGAGATCAACAGCTTCGTTGCGTCCGCGACGAACGACCGGATCACCGATCTGTTGGCACCAGGCGACATCAATCCCGACACCGTCCTGGCGTTGGTCAACGCGTTGTTCATGAGAGCATCTTGGGAGTCGACGTTCGAGGTCGATCGCACTCGGGAAGCCAGTTTCACGACCTTGGCCGGCGACAGCGTGGACGTGGCGATGATGAACGGGCGAAGTTCCGCCTCGGCACGCGGCGACGGCTGGATCGGGGCCTCTAAGAACTACGTCGGTGACCTCGTCGCACAGTTCGTTCTTCCCGATACCGACCGATTCGCCGAGATCGCAGCGGTCCTGCCCGATGCGTTCGCCGAGTTGTCGAAGCCGAATAGCAACGGCACCGACTTCGCGATGCCTCGATTCGCAACAAGGCTCAACACCACGCTCGACGAAACGCTCCAGGGGCAAGGTCTTGCTGCCCCGTACTCGCCTGGCGGGCTCACCGGTATCGCCGACGACGAGCGACTCGTGATCGACAAGGTCGCGCACGAGACCTACGTCGCGTTCGACGAAGACGGCACCGAAGCAGCCGCAGCCACCGTCGTGCTGATCATGCCCGTCAGCGCACCACTCGATCCAGTGACCGTCACACTCGACCGCCCCTTCTACTACCGCATCGCCGACCGGACCTCCGGCGCCACCCTCTTCATCGGCCAAGTCACGAACCCGACCACCTCTTGAGCACTCGCCGTCTCTGGCCACGCGTCAGCGCCCGTAACGCGCACCACGAGAACCAGACCTCACCAGCGCAGAACTGCACAACTGTCCTCGTTGTCGCCGGATGTCGGGTCGGCTTTGCGAGCTATGTGGTGTGGTCGTTTGACCGCAGCACTTCGCGGGCAGCCCAGAGGGCGTTGAGAACTGCGGGCGCTCCTGCGTAGATCATCATCTGCATGATGATCTCGACGACCTCGGTTTCTGTTGCGCCGGCGGCGACGGCGTGGCGCACGTTGGCTTGTAGCTGCGGCCGCGTCTGTCCACCCATGGCGGCGAGAGCAGCGATGGTGGCGAGTTGGCGGGTCTTGAGGTCGACGCCGGGACGGCTGTAGAGCTGCCCGTACGCCGTCTCGATGATCAGTTCCGCGATGCCGGGCGCGAAGTCGTCGAGGTCGGCAGTCAACTGATCGGTAAGACCTGGGTTGATCTGTTCAACGACGTCCTTGGCCGCGGTCGAGATGGTGGTGCGTGGTGGCTCGCAGGTCATTGTTTCCAGAACTTCCGGGTAGCGAGACGGAGAATGACCCGGTCGGTCGGGTCATCGAGGGTGATGTCGAGCCCGTAGCGGTGGGCAAGTCGATAGAAGAAGTCACCGGCGGGGTCCGCGATCGTGTCGATGAGTCGGAGTTGGGCGCCGACGTAGCGGTATGGCTGTGTCGGGTCGAGCACGCTCATCGCGGCGTCGGGCCGCTCGAGGAGCGCTCTGGTCTGCGGTCGCCCGGTCGTGTTGGTCAGCTGTATGACGCCATCGCTGTAGTCGAACCACATCGGGAACGAGCGGGGTGTTGCGTCGGGGCCGGTGATCGCGATGTGGGCGAAGAGCGGCTGGGTGAGCAGGTCAAGACGGTCTGTTGGGGGTGACATGCTTGCAGACTATCAGGGCTCTGATAGTTGTCTGCCTTCTGGTAGTGAACGATACTGACGAAATGAACTTGGATGAACGCGTCGGGCTCGTCATCAAACGTGCTGAGCAGACGATGATCCGTGCCAAGAGCCACGCCCTCGAGGCGTTCGACCTGACCGTGCCGCAATACGCCGCATTGCTGGCAATCAGCGAGGAGTCAGGCGTGACCGCGGCCGAACTCGCACGCCGCTGTCTGGTCACGCCACAGACGATGACCACCATCCTGAAGAACCTGTCGAGCAAAGCGCTGATCGACCGTCGCCCTCACCCGACCATCGGCCACGTTCAACAGACGTTCCTCACGGCGGATGGGCAACGCGTCCTGAAGAAGGCAGATCGCGCAGCAATCGCCGTAGAGCAGCAACTGGTGCAGTCGATGTCGGAAGGTGAACGCCGAGATCTCCGCGACCTGCTCGAACGTTGCATCTCGAACCTCGAGTGACCGAGGTTCGCCGACGGGTCGGTCAGCTCGGGGTGGCGTCGCTTGGATTCTCCATGACGATGAAGAGGAAGCTGATGAAGCGACGCTTCCCCGGCTCTTCGAGCAGTTCTTCGGGCGTGTCGTCGGCGATCGACGGTTCGTGGAGGGAGACCAGCCGCATCCCTGACCGTGTGATCGCCAGGGAGATGTCGTCGAGCGTGTGATGCCACATGGTCAGCGTGGCCTCGCGCCCCTCGAAGGTGTGGGTGTACTCGTACTGTTCGATTCCGAAGTACCGCTGCTCCAACAACGCGAAGAGAAGGGGATGGTTGACCGACGCGACCAACCTTCCACCAGGCCGGAGCACTCGCTTGATCTCGGCCAACGCGTCGACCCAGTCAGCGAGGTAGTGAAAGACGAGTGAGGCGCAGGCTGCGTCGAAGCTGTCGTCGCTGTAGGGCAGGGGTGCTGCGAGATCTGCCAGTTGAAGGTCGACGTCGTCGCCGAGACGCTCCCGGGCGATTTCGATCATCCGGGGGCTTGAGTCGAACCCGGACACCCGAGCACCGCGCTGCGCCAACTGCTCGGCCAGCGGGCCGGTCCCACAACCGATGTCGAGCACGTCTCGATCTGTCACGTGTCCGACGAGGTCCAGCATCGCGGGCCGCTCGTAGTAGGCGTTCAACAAGTTGCGCTCGTTGTCGGCGCTGTACTCGGCGGCGAAGCCGTCATAGTCAGTTCCCACGATTCGAACTCCTTCTGCTCGGCTCTCGGCGAACGGACGCTGTCATCGATCGCATCGACCCATGCCCGTTCGTCGTCTGGCTCAGCTCGACGGTTCGGTGGCGAGTCGAATCCCGAAGAAGACGAGGAACGCGCCGCCGATTCGCAAGATTGCATCGCCTGCCCGCGACTCGAGACCTTCGAGGCCGATGCGACCGAAGATCAAGGCGTAGACGATGAGCGAGCCGAGGCCGAGAGCTGCAAAGGTGACGCCCAGCGTGATGGCGTGCACTGGGGTGCCGCCGTCCGACGGAAGAAACTGCGGGATGACACTGGTGAACACCAGGAGCGTCTTTGGGTTCGACAGGTCGCACATCACGCCCTCGGCAAACGGGGACAGTCGAAGTCGACGAGCAGGCGCCGCCGAGTGCTCGGAAGCATGGCTCGCCTTGCGTCGTCGAAAGATCAGCGTTGCGCCGAGCCAGCACAAGTAGACCGCGCCCAGAATCCGAATCGCCTGGAAGATCGGTTGTGACGCAACGATGACCGCGGTCAGCCCGACGATGGACGCTGCGACCCAGAACAGGTCGGCGCTGAACACACCGAACGCGGTCGTGAACGCTTCTCGTCGCCCACGGATCAACGACTGCTTCATCACGAGCGTCACCGCCGGTCCGGGAATCGCGACGAGAACGATTGCGAGCAGAGCAAAACCAGCCAGATCCACGACCGAAGACTGGCACAAGCGAGACGCGGGTCGCCAAGAAGGACCGGAGCGCTGAGGTGTGCGCCGCCACCCCGGCCGCATAGGTTCGAGGTGTGGTCGATCCCGAGTCGTGGCGCAAGCGGTGTGTAGTGGCGTACCTGGACGAGCCGCCGTACTTCGTGCCGGTGCCCGGCTCGGCCCCCACGGGATGCGACATCGAGCTCACCGAGATGGTGCTCGGCGCTCTCGGGGTCGACGACATCGACTACGTGCTGACGAGCTTCGGTGAGCTCATCGACGGGGTCCGGTCGCGGCGCTGGCACCTCAACGCACCGATGTTCATCACCAGCGAACGCGCCCAGCTCGTGCAGTACAGCCGCCCCGTCTGGGCCGCCACGGACAGCTTCATCGTTCGCACCGACGACGATCGCGACTTCACCAGCTACGAAGCGATCGCCGAGGATGACTCGATCCGTCTCGCCGCGGTGACCGGCCAGATCCAGCTCGCCACCGCACTCGAGGTAGGAACCCCACCGGATCGAGTCACCGAGTTCGACGATCAGGACAGCGCGGCCCGGGCTGTCCTCGACGGCGCGGTCGACGCATCGGTCAGCACGGCGCCGGGCAACGCTGCGTACGTGGCTCGGCTCGGCGAGGCCCGGCTTCGTTCGGTGCCCGACGAGCGGGCCAGCGCTCGCGGCGTGCAGTCGTTCGGCGCGTTCTCGTTCGGTCCCGAGTCACACGGCCTCGCTCAAGCGTTCAACGATCAGCTCACGGCGACGCTCGGAACCGACGAGCACATCACGATGATGCGCTCGTACGGATTCGACGAGGCGGCGTTGCGCCCTGCTCTCGACGTCGCGACGCGACCAGCCATCCACGACTCCTGGAACTGAGTTGGCTCCAGGGCAATCGACCGCGCCACGCCGGAACTACCGTTGATGTCGATGGCTCTCGAACCCGGCCCCATGAGCGTCGTGCGCAATGCGTTCGCCACGAAAGAAGAAGCGTTGGCGGATCTCGCAGCGTTGGACCTGTGGCCGACCACATACGCGTCCGAACGGGGAGAAGAGGTGCCGCTGCACTGGCACGATGTCGACAACTGCGGCTACGTGCTCGAAGGCCACGGCTACGTGCTCGATGCCGACGGCGAACGCCACGAGCTCGGGCCCGGAGACAAGTTGGTCCTCCCGGCGGGTGCCGTGCACGCCGAAGGCAAGATGACTGAGCGAATGGTGTGGATCGTCGGCATCTCGGAACCAGCCAACCTGATGGATGCACTGCTGCCGCTCCGCGACCCGGCGACCAGCCCGCTCCACACGGTCTGACTCACCGATGCCGCCGGACGGCCCCGACCGAGCTTTCCGAGGGCTCGCCAGGATCTACCCGTAGGCGTTCACACGCACGGGAACGATGTCGACGACGACCCGTTCGCTGCGGTCGGTGGCGGGGTCCGTCCAATGATCAGGTCCGAGATACTGCCGGTCGAGTTCGGAGCGATGTTCGAGCGCCCCGTCGGAACTGATCCTGGTGACGTCGCAACGAAGCTCCAGATACCGATGCTGATCGTCGGGATCCACGACCATCAGCGTGACCCGCGGATCGGCGGTCATGTTTCGGACCTTCTGGCGGCCCGCTTCGGTGTTCAAGGAGAGCCGGCCGTCGTGGTGCGCCACCCAGACGACGCTCGATTGGGGGCGGCCGTCAGGCATCAGCGTGACCAACACCGCAGGAAGCGCACGTGTCAGGAGGTCGATGTGTGATTCCGGAAGTGCCACGGGCGAGTCACTCGAGGTCATCTGTCGAGTCTCACACCGATGTGTGTCAGAAGCGACGTCTGCAACACCGCATCGCTACCCGTCGAGCCAAGCCAACGCCGGGCGCACACGTGCGGCGGCCTGCGCTTGCAGACGGAGCATTCGCAGTGAAGCGCCAGGAACAGCAGGTGAACCCGCCCAACCAATCGAGCCGCGAACAAGTAGCCGGACACCTGCCGCTGCGCTGCGACGGATCGCACCTGGGTCGGGATACAACCCGTGACGGGCCAGCGCGCCGGAGTACTCGACCAACAGCTCATCGGCGGTGAGCGGAGCCGAGGCGGTGAACGACAAGCTCGACAGCAACACGGCGACGTCGATCGCCGGGGGAGCGCTCATCGCGTTCGACCAGTCGAGCAGTACAACC
>CALIOL010000267.1 GCA_938044705.1 uncultured Ilumatobacter sp.
CTGGCCGACACGCCGCTGGGCGCCGTGGTGCAGTTCGAGCGACTCGGCTACTTCGCTCACGACCCCGATCAGCCGATGCTGTTCCATCGGACCGTCGGCCTTCGCGACGAGTGGGCGAACATTCAAAAGCGCAAGGGCTGAACACGCCCATGGCGGGGAGCGCTCGGCAGATCCGTAGCTGGCCGCTGGTGCCAGCGGCGGTCGCCGGTTTGCTCTTCGCGGCGTGCGGTTCGGGCGGTTCGTCCGGTCCGGTCGAGACGGTGGTTGCCGCGACCGCAGTCGAGTCGCTGGCTGAGTCGTCGACGACCACGTCCCTGGCAACCACCACGACCAGCTCGCTGCCGGCCACCACGGCAATGACGAGCACGTCGACAACGACGACGACCTCGACAACGACGACGAGTACCACCACGACGACGACCTCGACCACGACGACGACCACGACGACGGTCGCGCCATGGGCGAGCGAGACCACCGCATGCTCCGGGGTCGCGCTCATCGGTGACTCGACAGCGGTCGGGTTGGACGGCTCGAATGCGCTCCTGTCTGGTGACGAGACGATCGGCGCACAGCTCGCGGCGATCGGTGTCGGTGACCTTCGGTATGACGTCAGCGGTGGGCGCTCCATCGTGGAGACCCTGTCGGACCAGTCGAATGGACCCGAGGCGATCAACGCCATTCAGGCCACGGGGTTCGCCGGGTGTTGGGTGATTCTCTTGGGTACGAACGACGCAGCCAACATCGCAGCCGGCTCGAATGCCGACGCCTCGACTCGATTCGAGAACGTCGCGGCGGCCGTTGCCGGTGAGCCAACACTGTGGCTCACCGCTTCGACCGTACGAACCGACGGGTTCTGGGCGAGGCCGAACACGCTGGCATGGAACGATCAGCTTCGAACGTTGGCCGATCAGGTGCCGAGCATCGCAATCGCCGATTGGGACGCGACGGCGAGTGCACAGGCGTGGTTCGTGGCCGACGGAATCCACCCGAACGCAGAAGGCCTGACCGCTCGTTCTCGCTTCATCGCAGACAACCTGCGGGTTTTCTTCCCCGGTTGAATCAACGCTCGCAACGCCGCGGTACAAACCGCGCACACCCTGTGTCAACCAATCGCTACATTCGCGCCATGCTCACTCCGCGACGTCGTTCGGCGACCGGTCTCGTCGCCGCATTGGCACTGGCCCTTCCCGTCATCTCGCAGCTCTCGCCAGCCGGTCCTGTCGGAGCGGCTACCGACCGGGCAGCGGTGACGTGTGACTCCGTCGAGGCAACCGAGTCGGCGCCGGAACCGACGCTGCTGTCGTTCGATCCGCAGCTTCCCGAACGTATCATCGACACTCGCGACGCCACCGGCGGTGTCGACGCTCCGTTGGACGCTGGTTGCACGTTGGTGATCGACATGGCCGGCATCGCCGATGACGAGGTCGAAGCGTTTGCCCTCTCTGTCACCGTGATCTCTCAGGAGCGTGGCTTTTTCACCGCCTTCCCGTGCTCTGGCGGCCAACCGGGAACGTCGAGCGTGAACGCCCGGCCGGGGATCCCGACGCCCAACCTGGTGGTCGGCGTGCCCGACAGCGCCGGGATGCTCTGCCTGTTCGCCGAGACCGGAGGCAACGTCGTCATCGACGTGTCCGGTTGGTGGGCCGAGGGCGAGAACCGGTTCACGCCGATCGAACCGAGCCGAGCGTACGATACGCGAACGCTCGACGACCCGGTGAAGCTGCCGGCAGATGCCGTCCGTGACATCGAGATCGCCGGGGTCGTCGTTCCCGAAGACGCCGTGTCGATTTCGTTGAACGTTGCGGTTGTGGCACCGGAGTCCGATGGCTTCCTCGTCGTCTACCCGTGTGGTTTCCCCGTTCCCCTCGCATCGAATCTGAACTTCGTCGAGGGGGAGAAGCGTGCGGTCACGGCGATCGTCGATCTCGGGCCCAAGACCGACCAGGCGGCCTCCGGGCGACTGTGTGTGAGTACGAGTGCGACCACGCACTTCCTCGTCGACGTCACCGGCTACGACGCGCCCTCGGCGGCGACGAGTCCGGACGTCTTCATCGAGCCGATCGCAGACACGCGCATCGTCGACACCCGCTTCACGTCGGTGCCCGGGAGCCGCTTCGGCGACGGGACGACGCAACGTTTCGACCTGTCAGGTGTGATCGAGCGGCCGGAGGAGGCCATCGCGGTCATCTTGAACGCTGTGGCGGTGCAGGCCGAAACAGGTTCGTTTGCCTCCATCACGCCGTGCACCGACGGTCCGCCGACGACATCATCACTCAACTACGACCTGGACCAGACGGCCAACCTGGTGGTCACCGCGTTGTCCGCTGACACCGAGTTCTGCGTGTACGCCGACACCGCAGTCGACATGGTGATCGATCTGGTCGGTGTGGTGACCGGGTCTCCCGGGTCGCTCGTGAACCAACTCTCGTTCAGCGAGGTCGATGGCACGCTGGTGCCGCTCGATCAACCGTTCGAAATCGAGGCAGCTGACTACACCACCACATGCGACGGTGAACGCACCGCACGACTGCGACTCGGACTGGCTCCTCAAGTCACGGCGTCGGTGAACGGCGTCGAGGTCGGCGAGCGTGATCCCGTCGCACCGGATCTTCCGATCACGCTGGCGGACGACGGGTTGACCACGATCGAACTCGCCCGTGGCTCGGAGTCGGCGACTTACTACGTGCGCTGTCTCCCTCCTGACTTCCCGCTTCCGAACGTCGAGGTCGCCGAGGGTGCCGCACCCGGCTGGTATCTGACCAACCTCCCGACAGTCGAGGCTGACCGTGGCGACTTCCTGGCGATCTTGGACGAGCGTGGCGCAGTCATCTGGTACCAGCGGCTCGACCAGAACCTGATCGACGCCAAGCTCAGCTCGACCGGCGACATCATCGCCGCGACGAATCCTCGGGCGTTCACCGTCGACCCGGCCGAGGGTCATCGCGTGATCGCGCTCGACGGCACGCTGATCGACGTGCGTGTCGGTGACGACGATGCCTTCCCGGTCGACAAGCACGACATCGTCGAGATCACCGATCTTCCTGAGGGTCGAGCAATCATCAGCTACCCATTCCAGACCGATATCGATCTGAGAGATCTCGATCCGGCCGCAGCGGCTGCTGGTCCGGCCGTTCTGCAGTGCGATGTCGGCGACCCGATGGACCCGCTCGACAACGGCGTCATCGATGAGTTCCGCGACATCGTCGGCGGCAGCATTCGCGAGATCTCTGGAGACGACACCCTCGTGTGGGAGTGGGATGCGGGCGAGCACTTCTCGGTAGCGGAGTCGACGTTCCCGTTGTGCTTCAAGAACTTTCTGGACGCGAACCCGGTCGTCGCCCCGCGCGATCCGGCGGGCGAGGTCGACCTGTTCCATCTGAACTCGCTGTTCCGGGTCGTCGAGGGCGGCTGCACCACGACGTGCGACTACGTCGTGTCCGCTCGGCACCTCGATGCGGTCTTCCGCATCGACCGCGACGTACGAGACCCCGACGATGCGGGCCCACTGCCCGCGGCAGAGGGCTACGTCGAGTGGATTCTGTCGAGCACGACCGAGACGCCGTTGGACGAGCTCGACAATCCGACCCCCAACATCTACGGCGACCCGCGGTACGACGCTCCTCGGCTCACGATTCTGGAGGACCCGCTCGGCGGGCCGCTGCGTCCGCACGACGCTCGCCTCGTCGGTGACACCCTCACGATGCACGACAACCGGAGTTCATCCGGTCAGCCGTCTCGTTTTGTCGAGTACCTGATCGACACGACCTCGCTGGATCCCGCCGATTGGACCGCGACCCTGGTTCGCCAGATCGATGCGCCGAACGGTGCGACCAGTGGATCGCTGGGCAGCGCTCGCCTGGCCGAGGACGGCTCGGTCCTGATGGGGTGGGGTGCGGTGCAGCCCGTACTCGTGGAGTACGACGTCGACGACATCGAGGTGTTGCGAGTCTCCTTCGAGTCGGGGGTCTTCCCGTACCGGGTCGTCAAGTACGGGCCCGACGAGTTCGACGTCGAGGAACTGCGAGCCACCGCCGGGAACACGACCCAGGCGCCAGGCCCCTAGCTGACGAGCTCGCATCTACGAGTCGCGCTCGTCCTCCGTGGCGCGATGGGAGACGAAGGCGGTCCCGACCGGGTGGCCCACTCTCGTCTGCCGTACTGCTCGGTCTCGCTGCTCCACCCGGATGGTTGTCGTGTGCTACCGGCCTACTCTGGTCGTGCCATGGAATCGGCTCCCGACTGCACGGAACCCGAGGTTCCTTCGAGGGCTCAGCCAGCCTGAGCGAGGATGGGTCGCAGTCCGTCGATCATGCTGGCCCAGGAAGGATCGTCGGCCTCGACCCACAGGTCGACGAGTTCGGACTCCGCGCCGACAACTCGATCGAGCGCTGCCCGAGCCTGCATGACCAGCGGGCGTTTGGGATGTGGGCGATGCTGTTCGAGCCACGCCGTCACTGATTCCGAATACGCCGATCGATCGACTGTCGATGGATCGACCATCCACGCAACGGTCTGTGCCGCGGCAACCGCGACGGCGCCGTCGGGTGCTTCGAGATAGACGGACTTCTGTGCGGCCTTGAGGGCTCGTTTGATGGCACGGACGCCCTGGCGCTCGGACGCCTCCTCGAAGGTTGCTGACCAGTCGGCAGCATCGTCGTTGTCGAAAGCCGCAGACCCCCAAGCGCCCATTGAGGCACCGTATCTCGCGCCTGCGAGGGAACG
>CALIOL010000268.1 GCA_938044705.1 uncultured Ilumatobacter sp.
GCGGTCGCGATCATGCCCGTCAGCGCAGCGACCGCCAACGTCACCTGCTCGACGGAATCGAAGAGCGGCTCCTTGTCCTCCTGCAAGTCCCGGTTGTACGCCATCGGCAGACCCTTCAGCGTCGCGAGCAACCCGGTCAGATTGCCGATCAGGCGGCCGCTCTTTCCACGCGCCAACTCGGCGATGTCTGGGTTCTTCTTCTGCGGCAGCATCGACGAACCCGTGGCGTACCCGTCGTCAAGGCGAACGAATCCGAACTCTCCGGATGTCCACAGCACCCACTCCTCGCCGATCCTCGACAGGTGGATACCGATCAGCGCAAGGTCGAACACCGCTTCCGCCACGAAGTCCCGGTCGCTGACCGCATCGAGGCTGTTGTCGAACGCCTTGGAGAATCCCAGATCGGCTGCGTTGCCCACCGGGTCGATCGGCAGTGATGAGCCGGCCAGCGCTCCGGCCCCCAGCGGAGAAACGTCGAGCCGGTCGACCGTGTCCAGCAAGCGGCTGACATCGCGTCCAAGCGCCCACCCGTGGGCCATCAGATGGTGTGAGAGCAGGACGGGTTGGGCCCGCTGGAGATGCGTGTAGCCCGGAAGATAGGTGTCGCCTGCTTCGATGGCTTGTTCGAGCAACGCCTCTTGCATCTCGATCAGGCGCAGCGCCACATCGCGTAGCTCCCGCTTGCACCACAACCGCAGATCGGTAGCGACCTGATCGTTTCTCGATCGAGCCGTGTGCAGCTTGCCGCCCGCCGGTGCGATCTCGGTGACGCGCCGCTCGATTGCGGTGTGGATGTCCTCGTCGGACTCTGCGAAGTCGAACGACCCAGCCTCCATCTCAGCCGCCACCTGCTCGAGGGCCCGGAGGATGTCATCACGTTCCTCTTCACTCAGGAGCCCGACACGCGCGAGACCTCGCACGTGGGCCTTCGACCCGGCGATGTCATCGCGCCACATCCGTTGGTCGTACGGCAAGCTGACGGTGTACGCCAGGAGCGACTCGGACGGGCCACCGGTGAACCGGCCGTGCCAAAGCGTCTTGGCCGTTGCGGGGAGCTCGCCATCGCGCGCGAATTCGTGTTGATCATCAAGGTCCATGGTGCGTCCTGTCGTCGAGTCGAAGCGTCAGCCGATGCCGGCGAGTTGTCGGAGGTGAGTGGCCAGTGCGTGTCCGTCTGCCTCAGCGGAGACACACATCAGCGTGTCATCGCCGGCGACCGTGCCGATCATTCCATCGACACGACTCCGGTCCAATGCCGAGGCCACGACATGAGCGCAACCCGGAGGCGTGCGCAGCACGACGATGTTGCCCGACAGCGCGACTTCGGCGACCCACTCCCCCATGACGCGCCGGAGGTGGTCGAGTGGCGCGAGCCGGTCGGGTTCGAATTCTGGGATGGCGTAGACCGACGTTCCGCTCGCAGCTCTGACCTTCACCGCTCCGATGTCGTCGAGGTCGCGTGAGACGGTTGCCTGGGTGGCGTCGATGCCTTCGCCCGCCAACAACTCGATCAGTTCGGGTTGACTCGCCACCTCGTGTTCGGCCACCAGCCGCGTGATCGCAGTCTGCCGTTGCACCTTCGTGGTCATCGCACGGCTCCACTCGTCGAGAAGTCCGCCGGATTCGAACTGGACGCAGCATCGAGCACGAAGGCAATCGCAGCTCGAGCGGCATGCATCCGGTTGTGTCCCTGTTGGAAGACCACTGACCGGGGTCCGTCGATCACGTCGGCCGTGACTTCGAATCCACGGTATGCCGGCAAGCAGTGCATGAAAATGGCGTCGTCGGCGGCCTCGCCCATGAGCGTGCCGTCGACCGCATACCCCTCGAACGCACGTCGCCGAGCTTCTTTTTCCGATTCCTGTCCCATCGACACCCACGTGTCCGTGTGGACGGCATGCGCTCCCTCGGCCGCCTCGGGTGGTCGCGTGGTCTGCGCGATGTCCCCGTCGCCGATCATCGACAGCCGTTCCAGTTCCGCCTCGTCCGCGTCGAACCCTGTCGGGCATGCGAGCCGGACCTTCATGCCGAGTAGGAGCGAGATCTCCGCCAGCGAGCGAGCGACGTTGGCATAGTCGCCGATGTACGCAACAGTGCGCCCGACGAGCTGCCCGAGCCGTTGACGCATCGTCAGCGCATCTGCGAATGCCTGCAGCGGGTGAGACCAGTCCGACAACATGTTGACGATCGGCACGCTCGCCCCATCGGCGTCCACCGCACCTGCCATGCGCTCCACCGTCGAGTGCTCGAAGACTCGAGCTGCGACCACGGCGTGGTAGCCCGCCATGATCCGCGCGACGTCTTCCACCGGCTCGCGCGTATCGAAACCGACCTCCTCGCCACGCGTGTAGACCGGGTGACCGCCCAACTGGACCACCGCCATCTCCATCGAATGGCGCGTCCGATTCGACGGCTTCTCGAAGATCAGCGATGCACCCTTTCCGGTGAGTGGCGCACCCAGCGAATCGATCGGGGCTTCCGCCATGTCCAGGATTGCGTTGACTTCGTCGACGGTGAAGTCCGTGACATCGAGCAGGTGCCGAGTCATGCGTCTGCTCCACTCGTTTGTGCCTCGTGCAACTGAGCTGCCAACGCGTCAGCGATCATGGACACCGCCTCGTCGATCTCTTCGCGACTCAGCGTCAGCGGCGGCAGCAGCCGAATCGTCTGCGGGTTCACCGCGTTGACGATCAGGCCCGCATCGAGGAGATCTGAGTAGGCGCGTCGAGCATCGAGACCGTCTTCCAATTCGACTCCCAACATCAGCCCTCGTCCTCGCACGCCGACGACTCCTGGGATCCGGGCAACCGCGGCTGAGAGCCGGGCTCCTTGCTCGACAGCGAGAGATGCAGCGTCGATCTCCTGCATCACGTCGATCACGGCGTTCACTGCCGAGCAGGCGATCGCCGTACCGGAGTAGGTGCTTCCGTGGTCACCTGGGTCGAATGC
>CALIOL010000269.1 GCA_938044705.1 uncultured Ilumatobacter sp.
CAACCCGACGCCGGAAGAAGTCGCTGGGATGACCGCCGAACTCGAAGCGTGCTACCTCGCCGCTGGTGAGACCGAAGCCGCCGCAGCCATTGCGTTCCTGATCAGTCCCGCTGGATCGGACGGCTGAGCATCGAGTGATCGCCGATCGTGCGGCGACGTCTCGGCGGGTACTCCGTCGGACGTCGCCGCTCAGGCGATGTCGATGAGGATCTTGCCGACGGACGCGTTGGATTCCATGTAGACGTGAGCGTCTGCGATCTCGTCGAAGGCGTAACGGGAATCGATGACGGGACGCATCGCACCCGACTCGAACAGCGGCAGCATCTCGCTGCGAAAACGCTGACAGAGCGCAAGCTTGCGTTCGAGCGGTCGGGCGCGCAGCGTCGTGCCGACCCACGTGATCCGCTTCATCAGGAGCAGGCCCATGTTGACCGGAGCGGCGCCGCCACCCATCAGTCCGACTTGCACGATCGTCGCATCGAGCCCGACGGCGCGGAAGTTGCGATCCGCTTCGTCGCCGCCGACGACGTCCAGCACGACGTCGACCCCCTCGGGTACCACTGCTTTCAAGTCGGCCAGCCAGTCGTTCGGGCTGCGTTCGAGGACGAGGTCCGCGCCGAGATCGCGACATGCGTCCGCTTTGCCTGCCGAGCACGTCACGGCGATACGAGCACCGACCGCCTTCGCGATCTGAATCGCGGCCGTACCGACGCCTGAGGCACCAGCGTGGACCAACGCCCAACGACCACTCGTCAGCCCGCCCTGGACGACCAGTGCGTCCCACGCGGTGAGGAACACTTCGGCGATCGCGGCTGCATCCGCCAGGTCGACCGTCGATGGAATGGGCAACGCCTGGCGAGCGTGGGTGACGATCTGCTCGGCGTAGCAGCCTCCGGATTCGATCCCCATCACGTGGTCGCCGACCGACCATTCCGTGACGTCGGCGCCAACGGCAGCAACCGTGCCCGCGTATTCGAGACCGGGGATCTCCAGCTCGAGGTTTCGGGGGTCCGGGTATCCGCCCTGGCGTTGCAACGTGTCGGCCCGGTTCAGCGCGGTGTGCGCAACATCGACCAGGATCTGGTCGGGGCCCGGTTCGGGTGAGGGAACATCCTCGATGGTGAGGACCTCGGGTCCTCCATGGTCACGGAGCACGACTGCACGCATGCGCCGCAACGTAGCGCGGTCGTTGCTTGGTGCTGGCGCTCGGGCCCGGAACCTCAGACGAGCCCGAACGCCAGCCCTCGAAACGTAACGAGGGACGCGGGTCCGATGCGGCGAATTAGCGCTGGTGCGACGATCAGACTTCGTCGTCAGCTGTGGTGTCGTCGACAGGAGCCACCGGCGGCTCGACGAAGACATGCTCGCGGTAGTACACGAGTTCACGCACGGATTCCCTGATGTCGTCGAGCGCCCGGTGACTGCCCTGTCCTCGTGGCCGGTTGGCGTCGAGGTCGGGGTACCAGCGCTTGACGAGTTCCTTCACGCTCGAAACATCGATGGAGCGATAGTGCAGGTATTCCTCGATCTCAGGCAGGTACGCCGCGAGGAATCGACGGTCGGTCCCGATCGAGTTGCCGCACAACGGGACCGTGCGTTCTTCCGGGACGTGCTCCTTGATGAACGCCAAGGTCTCGGCACCGGCGGCTTCGAGCGTGATGGTGGACGCCGTGATCTGGTCCAGCAGGCCCGACTTGGTGTGCATGTTGACCACGAAGGGGTCCATGCCCGCCAACTGTTCCTCGGTGGCGTGCACTACGAGGTCGGGGCCCTCGGCGATGATGTTCAAGTCATCGTCGGTGATCAGCGTGGCAATCTCGACGATCACATCAGACGTGTGATCGAGGCCGGTCATTTCGAGATCCATCCACACCAACATCGGCCGACATCGTACGTGGCTGGTTCGAGAACAGTGGTGATCGATCGAGGTCTGTGATGCCAGCCCGGCCATGATGGGCGCATGAGCGATTTCGCAGCGATTCTCGACGCGCCGGGCGTCGAGGAGATCTGCGAGCTGCGAGGGCCGATCGGCTTCATGGCGTACCACGGCGGCAACCTCGAATGGATGACCGACGTGATTGCTCGACGCGCCGCCGAAGCCAGCGCGGCATCGCTCTACGCCGTCGTCCAACCTCCAGGGATGCGCGAGCACTTCACGTCGACGACGGTCGACCCGGACCTCTCGCCACAGCTGGCAAAGTTCCTCGACCACGTCGACATCGTGATCACCGTTCACGGTTTCGGTCGACGCGGGATGTTCGGCTCGATGCTGCTGGGCGGCCAGAACCGAGCGTTCGCCGAACATGTCGGCGCTGCGATCCGCACCGAGCTGCCCGCGTATGACGTGCTGACCGACCTCGACACGATTCCGAAGAACCTGCGCGGTCTTCACGAACGCAACCCGGTGAACCTTCCGTCCCAGCAAGGCGTGCAGATCGAACTCCCACCTCGCGTGCGAGGCTCCAGCCCCCTCTGGTGGGACTGGGAGGGACCCGAACTCACTCCCCACACCGAGTCGTTGATCAGCGCGCTGACCCACGCTGCCCGCACGTGGAGTTGAGCCCTACGCCGGCAGCGAGATCTCGACGACGCCGCCTGGGCCGTTCCCGAGGCCAACGGTGCCCTGGTGTGCCGTCACGATGCCCTTCGCGATCGACAGACCGAGCCCAGCCGTACCGGTGCGCGTATCGCGTGCCTCGTCGGCGCGCGTGAACGGCTCGAACGCTCGGTCTCGGAACTCTGGCGGGAATCCTGCTCCTTCGTCGATCACGCGCAGTGACGCAACGGAGTTCTCACGGTGGATCTGCACCAGCACGACCGAATCGTCGGGCGCGTGGCGGATCGCGTTGTCCAAGAGGTTGCGGACGACCCGCGCGAGCTGCGAACCGTCGGCGTCGACGGTCACTCGCTCATCGGCTTCGAGCAACAGCTTGATGCGACGGAGTTCAGCGAGTGGGCGGACCGTCTCCATGGCTTCGTCGGCGAGTTCGGTCAGATCGAGCTTGGAGCGCTTCAGCTCCATCGTCCCGCTGATGATCTTCGTGTGCAGCTGGAGGTCGTCGACCAGCGAGGAGAGCGCTCGGACCTGACGTTCCATCCCGGCCAGGTACAGATCGGGGTCCGGGGCGACGCCGTCTCGGATCGCTTCGACTGCAGCTCGCAGCGCCGCGAGCGGAGTCCGCAGATCGTGTGAGATCGACGACAGCATCAGGGATCGCTCCTGTTCCACGGTGTCGAGGCGGAGCACCATCACGTCGAACATCTCTGCGGCTTCGCCGAGCTCGTCGTTGCGCTGCACGCCGGTGCGCGCTGACAGGTCGCCCGCAGCGACCTTCATCGCTGCCGAGCAGATCCGCTTGGCGTCACGAGCCACCGGACGGGCAAGCAGCATGGCAACCATCGCTGCGCCCAGGACAGCGGGGATCAGCGCCCACATGACGAGCCGACGATCGCGGGGCTCGATCATCATCGTTTGAGCGGCAATGGCGATCATCATGATCGCCACGCCGAGCACCGCAAGGTTGGCGCCGAGGAAGCGGCGTCCCAGCCGATTCATGCCGTGTGCCTTGTGCTCGAGCGCCTTCAGGTCACCAGGTTCGTGAGGATGCTGGTGATCATGGGCTGCTTCGGCCTTCGTGGCCTTGCTCATGGCTCGAACCGGTAGCCGACGCCCCACACGGTCGTGATCCAACGAGGATTCTCTGGATCGGCTTCGATCTTGTTGCGGATGCGCCGCACGTGCACGGTGACAGTTGCCGGATCTTGCCAGTCGGGCGAGGACTGCCACACCTGCTCCAAGAGCTGAGCACGAGAGAACACCTGACGCGGTGAGTTCGCCAAGAACGCAAGCACATCGAACTCCTTCGGCGTCATGTCCACGATCTCGCCGTCGAGGCGTACCTCGCGGGCGAGTGGATCCACGGTGAGGCCGTCGAATTCGATGGTCTGCGGTGCGCTCGTCTCGCGGTTTCCGCTTCGTCGAAGGACCCCATTGACGCGGGCGGCGAGCTCGCGGGGCGAGAACGGCTTAACGACGTAGTCGTCCGCGCCGAGTTCGAGGCCAGCGACCCGGTCAGACTCCTCAGCGCGGGCGGTCAGCATGATCACCGGAATATTGCTGGTGGAGCGGACTCGGCGCAAGATGTCGAGGCCGTTGACACCCGGAAGCATCATGTCGAGCACGACGAGGTCTGGGGTCTCCTCTTCCAGCATCTCCAACGCAAGATTGCCGTCGGCCGCCTCCGATACTTCGTGCCCATCTCGTCGGAGATAGCCGACTACCACTTCGCGTACGGTCGGCTCATCGTCGACGACCAAGACTTTTGTTCCCGTCATGGGGCCATCCTCACCCCTCTCGTGAACAAGTTCAACCCGAACCGTTTTCTGTTTCCGTTTTGGCTTCCTCCGTTTCCGGTTCGGCTTGTTGCCGGTTCGGTGCAGTTCCGATTCGGCGTTCACCGTGGTGTGCCATGAACAAGACCAACCCCCTCACCCGTTCCCACCGTCATCGTTTCGCCGCGTTCGGCGTACTCGGTGCGCTGACGCTTGCTGCATGCGGCAGCGACAGCGCCGATTCCGACGACGAGCCGGCTCCTGTCGAGTCCGAAGAGTCTGACGAAGCCATGGAAGAAGACGCGATCGAAGAAGAAGCCATGGAGGAAGAAGCCATGGAAGAAGACGCCATGGAACAAGACGCCATGGAAGAAGACGCCATGGAACAAGACGCCATGGAGGAAGACGCGATGGAAGAAGGCAGCGCGCCGATCGTGCAGTTGCAATTCGACGGTCTCCCCGAATTGGGCGATGCCTCGGTCTACGAAGGCTGGGCGATCATCGATGGCGAGCCTGTCAGCACCGGCCGCTTCACCGTCGATGCGGACGGCACACAGTTCGACGACGACGGCAACGAAGTCGATCATTTCGCGGTCGACGCCACCACGGCCTCTGCCTTCGTCCTGACGCTGGAGCCGACGGTCGACGACGATCCCGCTCCGTCTGACATCCACCTCCTCGGTGGCGACGTCGTCGACGGCACCGCTCGCCTCACGATCGATCATCCGACAGCCATCGGCACGGGGTTCGAGACTGCTGCGGGCTCCGTCGAGGTCGTCGTGCCGACCGCCCCCGACAACGGCATCGACACCGCTGGCATCTGGTTCTTCAAGGACGGGGCCGGCAGCCTGACATTGCCCGAGCTCCCCGTTGGCTGGGTCTATGAAGGCTGGGCCGTGTTCGACGGCATCCCCGTCTCCACCGGTCGGTTCACCGACCCGAACATGGCCGATGACTTCAACGGCTTCAGCGGCGACGGCGACGGCCCGGCCACCCCCGGCGAGGACTTCATCCGGAACGCTCCTGAGGGTCTGGAGTTCCCCCGCTCCGCCGCCGGAGCCACGGTTGTCGTGTCGGTCGAACCAGTCGAGGACGACTCCCCGGCGCCGTTCGTGCTCAAGCCACTCGTCGGTGAGTTGCCTGCCGACGTCGAGCGTCTGGGCGAGTACCCACTCGAGAACACCGGCGACGAGACCATCCCCACTGGTGTCGCCAACATCGTCCCCGCCGACGCCTGACACCCACGACCCAGCCGGGGTCCAAACCCCTCGGCCAAGGTCACCCAAAACCCAGAACGTCCCGCAATGTGGAGCGATCGTGGCGCATGCCGCAACGATCGCTCCACATTCGCGTGGGGGTGGGTATGGGGTCGACGCGGGTGGGTGTGGGCGTGCGCGGACGCGTGGGGATGGCTACGGGGCGAGACGGTCGATCTGCCAGGCGCCGTCGGACCGGGTGTAGCGGAGGCGATCGTGAAGGCGGCTCGGACGCCCCTGCCAGAACTCCCACTCGGTCGGCACCAGGCGCCAGCCGCCCCAGAAGCCGGGTCGTGCGACCGTCTCGCCGTCGTCGTCGGTACCGAACTCCGCTTCGACCGCAGCGACTCGCGCTTCGAGCACGGAGCGGTCAGCGATGACCTCGCTCTGCGGCGACGCCCACGCGCCGAGTTGACTCGACCGTGGACGCGTGGCGAAGTAGTCGTCCGACTCCTTCCCGCTCACTCGTTCCACGGTGCCACGAACACGAACCTGGCGATGGAGATCGAGCCAGCCGAAGACCGCCGACGCGACGGGCTTCGCTTCGAGTTGGCGGCTCTTGGCGCCCGAGTAGTTCGTGTAGAACGCGAAACCACGCTCGTCGGCCCCTCGTGCCAGAACGATGCGCGAGTCGGGTCCGCCGTCCAACCCGATCGTGGACAGCGTCATCGCATTGGGTTCGGCGACGCCAGCCTCGAATGCGTCGTCGTGCCAGCGCTGCCACTGCAGCATCGGGTCGCCGTACACATCGTCGACGTCCAGACCGGCCGTCTCGTACTGAACCCGCCGAGATCGAATCGAGTCGCTCATCGTCTCATCTGCTCGTTCTCGTCGTCACGCGATCAGTTGGCCGAAATGCGTGTGGTGCCGCGCATGTAGGGATGGAGAACCTCGGGCACGGACACGCTCCCGTCCTCGTTTCGATAGTTCTCGAGGATGGCCGCCCACACGCGGGGCACAGCAAGCGCCGAGCCGTTCAACGTGTGCGTGAAGTGGCTGCCCTTGATCGCCTTGCCGTCCTCGTCATGACGCCGGAATCGTGTGTTGCCGCGCCGCGATTGATAGTCACCGAACCACGAGACCGACGAGACCTCGAGCCAGGTGTCGACGCCGGGTGCATACACCTCCACGTCGAAGGTTCGATGATGGCTCTGGCCCATGTCACCGGTGCAGATCTCGATCACGCGGTACGGCAGACCCAGCTCAGCCATGGCCGACGCGGCCCGCTCCACCATGTCGTCGAGTAGCGCCGGCGCCTGCTCTGGCGTCGCGAACGCGAGCATCTCGACCTTGTCGAACTCGTGAGCTCGCAACATGCCCCGAGTGTCGCGACCAGCCGAGCCAGCCTCGCGTCGGAACGATGGGCTGAACGCCATCAGGCGGATGGGAAGCTCGGTGTCATCCAAGATCTCGTCGTTGAACAGCGACGTCAGCGAGGCCTCCGCTGTCGGCACGCACCACAGGTCGTCTTTCTCGATCGCGTACGCATCCTCGGCGAACTTGGGGAGCTGGCCCGTGGCGGTGAGCGTGGCGGTCGTGACCAGCGACGGAGGCCGCACCTCTTCATGCACATCGGCGTTGCGATCAAGACCGAATTGCGTGAGTGCCCGGGCGAGGGTGGCGCCAGCGCCGCGCTGCATCGTGAACATCGCCCCCGAGATCTTCACCGCGCGCTCGTTGTCGAGGATCCCGAGTGACTCGGCTGTCTCCCAGTGCGGTACGCGTTGCCAGTCCGGGAAGGTGGCGTTGAGCGCAATCGGACCGGTGATGACCGGGTTGTCGTCGTCGCTCGCGCCATCGGGGGCGTCGGCGTGAGGAAGGTTCGGGATGCCCAGCAGGAGCTCTCGCAACGCTGCGGACACTTGGTCGTGCTCAGCGGCGAGCGCCTTTTCCGTCGCGCCGAGGTCCTTACTTTCGGCCTGCTTGGCTTCGGCTTCGTCGACCTTGCCGTCACGGCGCAACATGCCGACGTCTTTCGACAGCGCGTTCACCTTCGCGCGGATCTCGTCGCGCTCGCGCCCGATGTCGAGCAGGCGTGCATCGAGTCGGGCTGCATGCTCGACATCGTCGAGCAGTTTCGGACGCATCCGGCGAGACAGCGCTGCCTTGACATGGTCGAGGTCTGTTCGCAGCAGGCGTTGTTCAATCACGAGGCGCGAGGCTACTTGCCCGATCGGCCAGGCTTCTGGTGCGTTGTGCGATCCGGGCGATCAGAGGCCGTACAGCCCGGAGAGATCCGGGTACCCGCGGAACGCGGGGAGCGGATCCGGGTTCGGACACGTCTGGTCCTGCGGGAAGGTCGGCGTCCACGGCATCGGGCACGGGCGACCATCGATGGCAGCCATGTGGCGCGAGATCCAGTCGGCGACACCCCACGACCCTCTCCAGAGCTCGTGAACGCCGTCCGACGTGAACCAGCCGGAGACCCCGAGCGTGTAGGCGTTGAGGTCCCAGAGATGCAGCTCTGGGTAGGCCCCCGACGCCACGATGTTGCGAAGCTCGGCGTTCATGTAGGCGTAGTTGGAGACGTCGATGTCGGAGTCGCTCGGCAACTCGTAGCCGACCAGCTCCCGGTAGGTCACCCAGGCAACGTAGGTGAAGCCTTTTGCACGAGCAGCGTCGAGCACCGCACGAGACTGCCAGCCGAAACCGACGTGCCAGTCGTTGTAGCCGACAGCGATGACCAACACGTCCGTTGGCTGCGCAGGATCCAGCAGCTGGATCTCGGTCAGCGCGGTGTACGGCCGGTAGCCCTCACGACCGTTGCAGGACGCCGCCACGAGACGTCGGCACGACTCCAGCCGATCGTCGGCTTCGAAGCCACGGAAGCCGTCCAGTGCGCCGTTCCAGCGGATGCCGGCCATGGCCGAATCGCTGATGATGACGGCGGACCGAGGATTCGGGGTGTCGCGCTGCGCGGAGGCCAAGGCCTCGGCTGGCTGCTCGAATTGAGCGGAACCGGTCTCGTCCACGCTCGCGACGTCCGCCGCCTCGTTGTGGTCGACCTGCGCTCCCGCAGCGCCGGAGAATCCTCCTGCGATGGTCGCGGCGACGAGCGCGCCAAGTGTCCACTGTGCAGTCCTCACGCCCGACAAGGTAGCCACTCTGGGTGAGCCTCCAACGGCGCGTCAGGATTCAGCGTGCGGACGACTGGCTGCAAACGCTTGCTCGACATCGCGTGTCGTGAGCTCCGACTCGGTCGTCGGGATGATCTCTGCGTCGGGCATCGCCGTACCAGGTCCGCGGCGATAGTCGTGCTGGCCTTCGTACTCGACGGCGAAACGCTTGAAGAAGATGAACACCACGATCGTCCACAAGAAGATGCCCCCCGCAAGCTTCATGACCGCTCCCGCGAGCTGTTGGTCGATCTCGACGCTCCAGCCGAACACTCGGACCGGCACGTCGTAGGCCTTGTAGACCGTGCCCTCGGCGAAGGTCAACCAGGCGGCCGGGATCGTCGGCACGATCGACTGCATGAACAAGTAAATGCACTTGCCGAGCGGTCCGATCTGGAGCTCAGGCAGTGGGCCGACCACCGGCATCCACATCAGGAGCGCGAGCATCACCACGGCGAAGTGCAGCGAATAGTGCAGTGGACCGGATTCGACCGACTCGTTCACCATCAGCGGAATGTGGGTGACCATGATGACGAGGTTGAACGAGACCGCAGCGACGACCGGCTTGGCCATGAACTTCACGGCTTCGTAGAAACGGCCGTCGCCGACGAGGACGCGCATCAGCCAGGTCGGTGTGGCCAGCAGCGCCAGCGGCGGCAGGAAGAAGCTCAATGCCATGTGCTGCAACATGTGCGCCGAGTAGAGGTACTCCTCGGAGATGTCGTGCAGCGGCCAGTCAGACGACAGCCACAGCATGAGCATCGCGGCGCCGAATGCGATCTTGTTCTTCCTGGTGACCGGCTCGACGCCGTCGGGAACCGCGTTCGGCCCGATGGCTTTGACCATGTAGACGTACGCCCCGATGAGGAAGCCGACGAGAATCCAGACCTCGGGGTGCCATTCGAACGCCCAAGGCTCGGTGGAAACCACGTCGGCCTGCGCGAGCACGACGGCTGCCTATCCCTCGAAGAAGCGGAAGGTGAGGAGCGCTGCGAGGTACACGAACAGCGCCAGGATCAGCCCGGTGTAGAACAGCCAGCTGAAAACCCGGTTGTCGAGCTTCAAGTGCATGAACTCACGAACGACGACGATGAACTTGAACGCCATCATGCCGAGCAGCGCCGGGAGAAATGCCCAGCCGAGGTCGATGTAGCTCGCTGCGACTTCGGCGGCCGTGACGACCGCGAGCATCAACGCGATGGCGATGTAGCGGCCCTCGCTCGGATGATCGTGGTGCTCGTCGTGAGCAGCGTCGGTCAACGCGCCTGCTGGCGCGTCGACGTCGTCGTGGACGACTTCGACTTCGGGTGTGGTGGGTGCATCGACATCCATGGGTGACTCCAGATCAGGCCGGGATGAGGTAGACGAGCGTGAAGATGATGATCCAGACAACGTCGACGAAGTGCCAGTACAGCCCGACCATCTCGACCGTTTCTGCTTTGTCGCCAGAGATCTTGTTCTTGGCAACCATGCCCATCGTGGCGATCAACATGATGATGCCGACCGCGACGTGCACTCCGTGGAAGCCCGTCAGGGTGTAGAAGCTCGAGGCGAACAGGCTCTCGGTGTAGCCGAGTCCTTCACGGTAGAACGTGGTGAATTCGTAGACCTGGCCTGACAGGAACAGCCCGCCGAGCACCGCGGTGACGATCATCCAGAGCTTGGTGTTGCGGTCGTCCTTGCGACCTGCTGCGGCGACGGCGAGCACCATCGTCAGCGACGACATCAGCAGCACGAACGACGACGCCGAGGTGAACGGGATGTCCCACAGCTGATCGGGTCCAACGTCTTCGCTGTGCCGGTTGCGATACAGCATGTAGGTCGAGATCAGCCCGCCGAAGAGCAGACACTCCGAGCCGAGGAACAACCACATCGCGAGCTTCGTGTTCGACAGGCCAAGCGACGTGTGGTGGCCGCCCGCATGATCGTCGTGGCCGTGATCGCCCGCGTGGACGTCATGATCGTGCACGTCCTCGGCGTGGTCCTTGACGATCTCGACTGCGTCTTGGACGGTCTCCTTGACGACGTCAGACATTGGCGAGCTCCTTGCTCGTTTCTCCGCCGGCAGCGGGTGGATCGAAGTCGGATTCCTCGGCGTCGGCCGGCTCGAGTGCCCAACCGAACATCGCTGCGATGGCAATCGCCGCACCGAGCACGATCAGCCAGGTGGTGTAGATGACGCCGTAAGCCATGACGGGGAGCGCAAACGCCAGCACGATCGGCCAGTAGGACGGGGCTGGCAGGTGGATGTGAGCATCACCGTTGCGCTCTTCTTCCTCGACCAGTTCTTCGAGTGTCGAGCGCTGCACGTACTCGTGCTCGTCGCCTTCGCCGATGTCTTCGTACTTGCGGTGGAACACTTCGTCCAGCGCGTGCACGGTCGGCGTGCGGTCGAAGTTGTGCGGCTTCGGCGGGCTCGTGGTGAGCCACTCCAGCGAGCGGGCATCCCACGGGTCGAGCGGAGCGATCGGCTGCTTGCGATGGATGACCAGCGCGTTGATGAAGAAGAGCAGCGTGCCGATGGCGAGCACGAACGTACCGATGGTGGCAACGAGGTTCCACGTGGCGATGTTGAACGGGCCCTCGCCCGCACGGTTCTCGGTCCACTGGTACATGCGGCGTGGCTGACCTTGGAGTCCGACGATGTGCATCGGACCGAAGGTCAGGTTCATGCCGATGATCATCACCCAGAAGTTCCACTTGCCCCACTTCTCGTTGAGGCACTTGCCGAACATCTTGGGCCACCAGTAGTAGAGGCCGGAGAAGAGTCCGAGGACCGCTCCACCGAAGATGACGTAGTGGAAGTGGGCCACGATGTAGTAGGTGTCGGTCTGTTGCGTGTCGGACGGAGCGACCGAGTGGGTCACACCCGAGAGACCGCCGATGGTGAACTGCACGATGAGGCCGACAGCGAAGAGCATGGCCGTGGTGAACTGCAACTTGCCGCCCCACATCGTGAGCGTCCAGTTGATGATCTTCACACCGGTCGGAACGGCGATGGCCATGGTCGCGACCGAGAACACTGCAACCGAGACCGGGCCGAGGCCCGAGGCGAACATGTGGTGTGCCCACACGCCCCAGCCGACGAAGCCGATGGCAGCGCCCGAGAAGACGACGAACGGGTAGCCGAACAACGGCTTCTTCGAGAACACCGGGAGGACTTCCGAGATGATGCCGAAGCTCGGCAACACGAGGATGTACACCTCAGGGTGACCGAAGATCCAGAACAGGTGTTGCCACAGCAGCGGGTCAGCACCTTCCTCGACGGAGAAGAAGGTCGCGTCGTAACTTCGCTGGAACATCAGCAAGAACAGCGCCACCGTGATCACCGGGATGGCGAACAGCAGGAGGAACTGGACCACGAAGGCCATCCACGTGAAGATCGGCATCTTCATCAACGACATGCCGGGTGCACGCATGTTCAACACGGTCACGATCAGGTTGATCGCACCGACCAGCGACGCGATACCGGTGATCTGGAGACCGAGCGCCCAGAAGTCCACACCGTTGCTCGGCGAGAACGGCACGTCGGAGTTCGGTGCGTACATGAACCAGCCGCCGTCGGCTCCGCCGCCGAGGATCCACGAGCTGTTCAAGAACAGCGCACCGAAGATGAAGACCCAGAACGAGAGCGCGTTGAGTCGCGGGAACGCGACGTCTCGGGCACCCACCTGGAGCGGGATGAAGTAGTTGGCGAACGCTGCCGCCATCGGCATCACGAAGAGGAACACCATGGTGGTGGCGTGCATCGTGAACATCTGGTTGTACTTGTCGGCCGAGAGGATCGTTCCTTCGGGACCGGCGAGCTGGAGTCGGATCAGGCCGGCTTCGAGGCCACCGAGGACGAAGAAGAACATGGCGCTGACGCCATACATGATCCCGATCTTCTTGTGGTCGACCGTGAAGGCCCACGAGCGCCAGCCTTCGGTCTCCACCGGGCGGCGCAGGTAGCCGTAGGAGGACGTGGCGGTGACCGCCGCATCCGCGTCGGCATAGGTGAGCGAGTCACCTGCCGGTCGTTCGATGATCGCCATGACTATCGGGCTCCGATCAGGTTCTGGTCAGCGGTGCTCACTTGCGCTCCAACAGGTAGGCGAGCAGATCGTCGATCTGGTCCTCACTCAAGGCGAGGTAGGGCATGCCACGTACGAGGCCGTCGGTTGCTTCGAGCTCGAGCGGATCGGTGTACATCGGCTTCTTCGTGGGCGAGTTGCGCAACCACTCGCGCAGGTCGACTTCGTTGAACACGTCGTCGGTCACGCCAGCGAGATACAGGTCACCGAACTCTTCGGGGCTCGCTTCCCACACCTCATCGCGGTAGTCCTGGTTGATGAGATCCCATGACGCACCGGCAAACGTGTTGCGGGTCATGAGGTTCGTGAGGTTCGGCGCTGCGCCTGAGTACACCTGCTGGTCCGGGCGGGAGACGATCGGCACGCCGTCCGCATCGGTGATTCCGTCGATCTGGTGGCAGCGCGAGCAGTTCGTGACGAAGGAGGTCTCGCCCCGGAGCGCCGCTTCGCTGGTCGGGGACTCGTAGTCCTCGAGCTGGTTGGCCTTCCATGTCTCGAAGTCGCCGTCATCGAGGGCAACGACTTCCATGCGCATGTTGGCGTGCGACAGGCCACAGAACTCGGCGCACTGTCCGGCGTAGATGCCGGGCTCGTTGGCCTGCATCCGCAGGTTGTGCACGCGGCCGGGGACCATGTCGCGCTTGCCGTTGAGGCGCGGAATCCAGAACGAGTGGATGACGTCGCGGCTGGTGCCACGGATCAACACGTTGGTGTCGGCTGGGATCACCATCTGGCCAGAGGTCACGATCGGCTCGGTGATGCCACCGCAACCGTCCTGTACGGGATAGTCGAACTCCCACCACCACTGCTGGCCGGTGACGTTGACGACGCACTCGGTGTCGCTCGTGTCGTCGAGATCCATGATGACGCCAACGGTCGGGATGGCGACGCCGATCAGGATGAGGGCGGGAAGGATCGTCAACGCGATCTCGAGCTTGGGCTTTCCGTGCGTCTGCTCGGGGATCGGCTGGCCACGATCGCGGTCACGCACGATGACGAAGGCGAGCACGCCGAAGACGATGACCCCGACGAGGCCAGCGATCGCGAAGATCGGCCAGGACAGGTCGTAGATCTGCTGAGCGTTCGTACCGGCGGGATCCGTGGTGTCCTGCGGCGCGTTGGTGGCACAACCGGCCACGAACAAGCCCGCGGTTGCGAGCGCGGCGAACTTCAACGTGCGGGCACGGCGGTTCGGCAGGTTCACGTGGTTCAAGCTAGTTCCAGTCTCTGAGTCGCGCATTCTCGTTCGATCGTGATTTCGCGGTGACAGTCGGCGCATCACGGGACGATCAACTCGAGCGTTGCGGTGTCGACACCGGGCACGAACAACCAGAACCCGTCGCCCTCTTCGCCGCCGGGTCCGTTCGGGTTGACGATGCCGTCGGCCGAGAACGTCGGCAGGTCGGCCTCGACCGTGAGGAGTTGTGCTCCGCCCGGCTCGATGAGGGTGGTGCAGATCTGATGGCGTACTTCGGTGTCTTCGCCTTCGACCTCGAGGGTCTCGGTGCCGAAGTCGATTGACAGACGACGATGCTCGTCGGACTCGTTGCGGAAGATCACGTTCGTGGGGTTCGACCGCGGGATGACCATGCCGGCCGGGCCTTCCTCGATCGGGCCGGGCACGTCGAACGCAAGCGTCTCGTCTTCGGTCAGGAACACCTGGTAGCTGCCCGACTTCGATGCAACGGTTTCGCTCGCTCGCTCGTCTGCTTCGGGGAACTCTTCCGGGCTCTCGCAGATGAGGCCGGCCGGGTGCTTGCCCTCTTCGGCGCCTTCGGCGTACTCAGTTGGGTGCAGGATGGCTTCTTCCTGCCAGATCGAGGTGGTCTCGAACTCGGGAATGTCTCGTTCGCCGTCGAGTCCGGTGATCGCACCTGCTGCGACGACAGCAACGGCACCGACCGCCATCACGCCGCCGACTGCGCCGGCGCCCATCTTTGGGCGGTAGGCAATGGCGAAACCGATCGCCAGGACGACAGCGGCGAGGACGGAGAACGCGATCGTCGTGTTGGTCTTGGACAGCCAGAGCATGACGCGGCTGAACGAGAACACGATGATGCCGATCGCCACGGCGCCACCGACCGGGTATTCGAGCGGGTTGGACAGGCGGCTGCGCACCGCAGCGTTGTGCTCGACGTTGCCCGACGCACGCTCTGCCCATGCCTGGACGGCCCATTCGCCACCCGTGACGACGAGCGCCACCAGGCCGATCACGACGATCGGCTGGTACGAGATGAGTCCGACGGCGATGACCACGGAGCCGAACGCAAAGCCGAGCGGCCAAACGCTGGACGGCGGAGAGAACTGGGCCGCCGAGGACGTTTCGACGGGAGCTTCATCGTCGGAGAAGACGTTGGAGTCGCGCAGTAGTGCGTTGAGCGTCGCGAGGCCGATCAGGGCGACAGTGGCCGAGGTCAGACCGACCGTGCCGAGCACGCCGCCCTGGCCGATGCCGTACACGAGCGTGGCGATCAACGCCATGACGCTGGCGCCGATGAGGAATTTTGATCCGGTGGTGAACATCAGTCGGTCAGGCTCACTTGGTGACGTAGACGAGGAACCAGATGGCCGAATAGGCGACCGTCATGGCGTACCAGAAGATGGCATGGGCGGTGAGGATCTCGCGCTCGCGGGTGCGACCAGCGAGATAGCGAAAGGCGGTGACGGCGGTGAACACGACACCAGCGACCAGCAACGCAGCGAACATTCCCGTGATCGCGTAGAACATCGAGCCGTATTCGCCATCGCCGACGCCGACGCCGATCTGATTCCACACGAAGGCTTGAGCGTTCAGAATGAGCAGCGCCACGAATGCGGAGGTGCCCAGAGCGAAGACCGTGTTCGCCTTGTCGTCGCGCTTGGCTGCCCACACCGCCCACTGGGCGAACGAGCACACCGCCGGGAATGCGATGAGCATCACGTTGGTCGGCACCTCGGGGATGGTCACGCTGCTCGGCAGCCACGAGTCGCCGGCATCGAGTGCTGCGCGGCGCTTGACCGCCCACACGGCGAGCATGCCGCCGGTCAGCATCAGCATGGCGACGCTGGCCATGGTGGTTCCGACCAGGAGTTGGTTGCGCGGGGCCGGTGCTGGCCCTGCCGGGAGGGCTTCCATCAGCTCGCGCCCTTCTCGCCGTCATTGGCGGACTTGAGGTCGAGCAGCGGCTCGGCCGAGGTGATCATCGGAACGTCGACGAAGTTGGATGCCGGAGCGGGCGACGTGGTGGCCCACTCGATGGTCTGACCATCGAACGGGTCGTCGATCGCATCGTCGCCACCGCCGAACACGGTGCTGGCCAGCAGACCGACGAAGCCGAGCACGGTGAGGGCGAACAGCGCGTGACCCACCAGGACGAGGACGTTCCAGATCTGCAGGTCACCGTTGTCGAAGGTGAGGCCGCCGGGCTGGTCGAGGAACCCTGCGATGTAGTGCGGGAAGCTGGCGAGCACGACGCCACCGACGCCGGCGAGTGCCAGCATCGACGCAGGCCCGTTCGGCAGCTGCTTGCCCCACAGCTTGGGCGCCCAGAGCGCAATGCCGCCCATCACGCCGAGAGCGGTGCCATAGGCGACGTACACCAGCGAGGCCTCACCGAACACGGTGCCGATCAGGCCCAGGTCGACGATCGGCTCGATCGCAGCGCCGTGCATCCCGACGAGGACCATGCCGAAGCCGAAGAAGGCAAAGAGGAACGCGGGGGTGATCTTCGGGCGCACGGTCTCGCCATCGTCGTCCTTGGTCGGCTTGGCAAGGAACAACATCATCAAGAACAGCAGGCCAGCGCCCATGATCGGCGTGAGGTGGAAGAAGGCCCACGGGGCGACGTCGCCGAGCTTGTTGCCGAAGTCCTCGACGTCATCGATGTACAGCTGCGAACCGCGCCAGGGAACGTCGAAGCGCAGCTGCTGCGTGACTGCGGCCAACGCTGCGACACCGACGAGGCCGAGACCTGCGAACACGATGCCGCGCATCGGGGTCCGCTTGCGGAAGGTCGTCGGCAAGAGATCGGCGAACACCCCGACCGCTGGGATCGCGAACAAGAACGTGGTCGGCTGCGTGAACATCCACCCGGCCCAGGTGACGATGCCCTCGTTGCCGCCGAAGGCTTCGCGGGCGCCACTGCGGTGGTCCACGAAGAGGTAGATCATGACACCGAAGAGCACGGGCATCACGAGCACGAGGCCGATGCCGTACACCAGCGTCGAGAAGGCGAAGAACGGGACTCGACGCATGGTCATGCCCGGCGCTCTCGTCGTGAGTACCGAGGTGACCAGCGAGATTCCGACGGCGGTGAACCCCAGCGCCATGAGGCCGTGGGCGGCGAGGAACAGATCGACCATGTCGCTGTTGCCACCGCCGAAGCCGCCATTGTCAGCGAGCGAGACGATCGACAGGATGAAGCCGCCGAGCCAGAGGTACATGCCGGCTGCGGCAAGGCGAGGAAAGGCCAGCGCACGGGCGCCGAGCTGGAGCGGGGTCACGGCGATGCTGAGACCTGCGGTGAGCGGAAGTGCGGCGCCGAAGACGAGACCGACCCGCTGGCTGCTGAGCAGCTGGGTGAACGAGTTCGCGTTGAAGGTCGCTGACTCGCCGTCGAGGCGCTCGAGGCCGAGCACGAGGTTCACGACAATGGTCGCGAGGAGGCCCAGAAGTCCGGCGCCGATGAACATCCGGCCGATCTTCTTGTGGTCGCTCGAGGTGAGCCATTCGACATCGGTCGCCAGAAGGCGCTCGATGGTGGACGGCTCGGCGGGAGCCTCAGCTGCTGAATCGATGGTGGTCATGTCTTGGTGAGACTCACTTGGCTTGATCGTCCGGCTTCTTCGTGGCGGTCGTGCGACGTCATGCCGTTCTTCGGGCGGACCCGGGCATGACGGCCCGAGACTACTTGCACGCGGCCGTTTCGCCAGAATTCATGGAGGATTTCATACTCCTTGCGTGCCGCGCGCCACGGCACGATCGCGCAAGCTGCGAAGGATCCCCGGATCTGCACCGTCAGACGCTGCGACGGCCGGCGAGCGGCGGGGTCGCGCGATTCACGCGACGGCGCGTGGTCGGCGTCGCGGCGATCAGGACACGCCGTGTTCGATGAACACGTCGAGCATCATCGAGCCGAACAACAGCGTGACGTAGGTGATCGAGAAACCGAAGAGGCGCATGCTCGCCCCAGGAGTCGGGTTCTTGCCGAGCGCAAAGGTCCCCGCGAGAAACACGGCGCCGAGGACGGCCGCGGTGATCCCGTAGATCCAGCCGAGGCTGGCGACCGGCCAGAGCAGGAGCGTCGCTGCCACGAGACCCGCCGTGTAGAGCTTCATCTGGGTGACGACGTGGTCCATGGTCGCCACCGACGGCAGCATGGGCACATCGGCAGCGCTGTAGTCATCGGCGTACTTGACCGCGAGCGCCCACGAGTGTGGTGGCGTCCACAGGAACATTGCGATGAACAACACCACCGGCTCCCAGCCGACCGAGTTCTGCACAGCTGCCCAGCCGACGAGCACCGGCATTGCGCCGGCAGCTCCGCCGATGACGATGTTCTGACGGCTCGTGCGCTTCAACCAGAGCGTGTAGATACCGATGTAGAAGGCCGCCGCGCCGAGTGCCAGCACGGCCGAGAGCAGATTCGCTCCCAGCGCGAGCACCACGAACGACAGCGCCAAGAGCGACATCGCGAAGATCAGCGCATTGCGCGGCTCGATGGTGCCCACGACGAGCGGACGGTTCTTCGTGCGGTCCATCAACGCGTCGATGTCGCGGTCGACGTACATATTGACTGCGCTGGCTCCGCCAGCCGCAAGGGTTCCGCCGATGAAGGTCACGACCACGAGCCAGGTCGACGGCCAACCCTTCTGAGCGAGCACCATCGTGGGGATCGTCGTGATCAGCAGGAGTTCGATGATCCGCGGCTTCGTGAGCGCGATGTAGGCACCGATCACAGTGGTGGGGGTACGGCGTGGTGCATGCGCTGCGATCCCGCCGGGCGCGAGCCGCGACGGTACGAGTGGGCGAGAACCGACAGCCATGACGGGTTCAATCTACGACCCCGGACGAGATCGCGGCCATTCCGGTGGAGCGTGAACCGTCGGATGTGGGGTGGCTCATGGCACGTGATCGCCGTCGCCGTACAATTTGCGTCATGCCCACGACGCTCGAGCCAGTGCAGGTCCAAGAACCTGACCTCGACGATGACGTGGCGCCGGACCGGCCATGGATCGTCCTGGTGTGGAACGACCCGATCAACTTGATGAGCTACGTGACCCACGTGTTCCAGAAGCTGTTCGGGTACTCGCTGGAAAAGGCCACGGAGCTGATGATGGACGTCCACGAGAAGGGCCGCGCCGTCGTCGCATCCGGCACTCGCGAGGAGGCGGAGATGCACGTGTTCCGGCTCCACGAGCACACGTTGTGGGCCACGATGGAACACGACGAGTGATCGCTCGACGCTCATGACACGCCGGTTCAAGCCGCCGATCTTCGCGACGACGAAGGGTGGCGCCACCACGTGGACGCTCAATATCGGCGAGGACGAACAGGCCGTGGTCGCCGATCTGCTCGGCCAGTTGCGCACGCTGCTGAACTCCGACGAGGACCCGGACACGCCGACGTCGCCGCTACTCGACCGGCTGTTTCCGAATGCGTACACCGCTGAGGAAGACGCCGAGAAAGAAGCGGAGTACCAGCGGCTGATGCGCGAGGAGCTGGTGGCGAGTCGCCTGCACCAGATCGAGGCGGTCGCTGGCTACATCGCGTCGGGAGAAGAACAGACCCTCGACGAAGGACAGGTCATCGCGCTGATGCAGTCGGTCAACGCGGTGCGCGTCGTGCTCGGCACGATGTTGAACGTCACCGACGAGGACGACGACCTGCTCGACGGTGTCAGCGCGGAGGACGACGAGTTCGAGATCGAACGACGGCT
>CALIOL010000270.1 GCA_938044705.1 uncultured Ilumatobacter sp.
GCCAACTCGAACTGCTTCGAGATCCATTCGAGATCGAGATCTCCGATCGGTGCCGACGCCGGCAGGTTGATCCTCCAGATCTCGAGTCGCTCTTCGGGTCCCGGCGACGCGAACTGCACTCGCGCATGGATGCGGCGAAGGAACGCCTCGTCGACGTTCTTCTCGAAGTTCGTCGCCAGCACGACCAGCCCGTCATAGACCTCGAGGCGTTGCAGGAGGTACGACACTTCGATGTTTGCGTACCGATCGCGTGCGTCTTTCACCTCTGATCGCTTGCCGAACAACGCATCAGCCTCATCGAAGAAGAGCACCAGGTTGCCAGCCGATGCCGCGTCGAAGATCTGCTCGAGGTTCTTCTCGGTCTCACCGATGTATTTGCTCACCACCGACGACAGGTCGAGCTTGAACAGGTCGAGTCCCAGATCCCCCGCAATGACCTCGGCGGTGAGCGTCTTACCGGTGCCCGAAGGACCGGAGAACAGTGCGACGAGCCCCCGAGACGGGTTCGGCGAGAAACCCCATTCCTCGTACACCCGGTGTCCATGGCGGTAGCGCTCGGCGATGCCGCGCAGCGCCGTCAGGCGATCCGGACTCACCACGACGTCCTCCCACGTGCGAGTTGGCTGGATGCGACTCGTCAGCGTCTCGAGTCGCCCGCTCGCCAGGCGGCGAACAGCTGCGTCGATGGCGTCGCCGACGTCGGGTGCCGCCGCATCCTCGTCGGACAGCCTCCGGGATCGAGCGAACGCACTGCCGACGCGGTCGAGCTGATCTGGCGTGAGGCGATGGAGCCGGGGCGCATCGCTGCCGAAGGTCTCCGACCACTCGAAGTCCGTCGGGTCACCCGTGTCCGCTTCGACCTGGACCCATGGACGATCGGGAAGCTCGTCGAGCGCCGGGCCGGTCCGGGCCGACACCACCCAGACGAGATGCGTTGCACGTTCGATCCATCGACGCCCCTGCGCCGACAGCGTCGAATCGACATCGACCACGATCCCTCGTCCCGTGATCGTCGCCTCTCGGACGAGCGCCGCCCAGGAGGCATCCTCATCGGGAGCGTTGGCGCACAGGTACAGATCCGCCACACCAGCCGCTGCGCCGGCCGAACGCCGCCGCATCCGATCCGCGCCATTGACGAGGACGAGGTCGCCACGCTCTCCGCGCGCACCTTCCGTGAGCACCGTGTGGTGAGCCAAGCGGTCAGGAAGCTCCGGGTCGGGTGAACCGTCGCCGATCAGCGCCCAGAGCACGCCGGGATGCAGGACCACCGCCTGCTCGGCCCAGGTTCGATCCGGTTGGACCGTCACGAAGGCGCAACGACGCAGCAGCGAATTCTCGGCGACGGCGAGTGCTCCCAGGTGGGTGGATCCGAACGTTGCTTGCAACAGACCCAACGTCATCCGCCCGTGCGGAAGCTCCCCGTTGAGTCGACGAACGAGTGCGGCCAAGTTGGCATCGACCTCTGCAGCGGCGAGGAGGGCGAACACCTCGGCTGAATGCCCTGACATCCCGGCGTTCGCGGCCAGCGCGGCGAATGGCGACGCTCCACCGAGCGAAGCGTGAAACTCCGATCGGCCCGCCTCGACATCAACGGGCGGGGTCGACTCGCCAGGGGCGGTATCGGTCGAGCGCTCCTCCGCCTGGACTCGGCTGGCGGCGGCGAGCAACAGCGACCGCGCGAACGAGAACCAGGGCGCAGGCTCCGCCAACCCTTCCGACGCTGTCACGCAGGACAGTCAAGCACGTCCCCACCCACGAGCCCGCGTTCACCGTCTCCCTTGACCGTCTGCGTATGGTGCATCTATGGGACAACCAGTTGCCACCGGTGCGATGCTCAAGTGTTCGTTCGGGGTCGCCCCGTCGTCGCTGATGGTCATCCCGGACAAGCGGGTGATGGCCGAGTCGAAGCCGATGGCGACGATCATGGACAACAAGCCGATGGCGAACATCATGCCCTTCGGCGTGTGCATGAGCTTGGCGAACCCGATCACTGCCGCCCAGACCGCTGCCGCGCTCGGCGTGTTGACCCCCGGGACGTGTATCCCGGTGGTGCCTGCGCCATGGACACCCGGGTCGCCAACGGTCCAGGTGGGCGGGGTTCCCGCACTGAACAATTCGTCCATGTGCAACTGCGCGTACGGCGGCGTCATCCAGGTGACCGTCAGCGGAACGACGACCGAAACCATCCCATAAAGAAATCCTCAAGCGAAACTCCTCAAGTCTCCCCCGTAACTACCGATAGTGGTACCGTCAACACGGGCGGGTTGGGGTCCACTTTCCGGGTGGGTGTCGCACGTCTGTGCAGAAAATTCGAGGCCGCGCCGCGGTCCCGATTGCCAACAGAGCATCTCCGGGAGGAACAAACGTGCCCACCTATACGACCCCAGGCGTCTATGTCGAAGAGGTCCCCTCTTCGAGCGCGACGCTGACATCTGGACCGACAGCGGTCGCCGCCTTCGTCGGGTTCACCGAAAAGGCCCCGAACGACGATCCGTCGGATCCCGAGGGCATGAAGCCCCGTCTCGTCACGAACTGGACCCAGTTCGAGAAGCTGTATGGCAGCTTCGTGCCGGGAGCGATGCTCCCGCTGTCGGTGTACGGCTACTTCAACAACGGTGGGTCGATGGCCTACATCGTGCGAGTTCCCCACACGGCGCCCGCCGACGAGCCGGCTCACCTGGAACTCACTTCCGGTGATCGGGCACTCGGTCCGGCCGTCGAGTTCACGACCACCGAGTCGAACGCCGACGTGACCGTGACGATCACGCCCGAACCAGAGGCTGACGACGCTGCGGACGACGCTCCCCCGACCTTCGAAGTCATCGTGTCGGAACAAGGCGACGACGAGCCCGAGACCTACACCGGCGTCACCCTCGGCGGCATCGGCGACTCGCTGTCCACGTCCACCAAGGTCAAGGTCGAAACGAAGATCGACGTCGACCAGCTCGCCGCCGACCTCCAGACGATGCCGACCGGCTCGTTCGACGTCGTGAAGGCTGACCCGACTCCGATCGACGTCCCGTCGAAGGCGTTCAACGGCTCCGAATCGGCACGCACCGGAATCAGCGGTCTCACGATCGCCGACGAAGTCACCATGGTCATGGTCCCCGACCTGATCAATGCCGCGACGCAAGAAGACGGCACCGTCGACCTCGGCATGTGGAAGTCCGTTCAACTCGCATTGATCAACCACTGCGAAGGACAGGCCAACCGTATGGCGGTGCTCGATGCGCCTCCCGGAATGTCGCCGCAGCAGATCAAGGAATGGCGCAGTGACGAAGCGATGTACGACTCGGCATACGCCGCGCTGTACTACCCGTGGATCACGGTCGATGACCCCGCTCCCGCCAACGGCTCCAGCACGATCAACGTTCCCCCGTCTGGCCACCTCGCCGGCGTCTGGGGCCGAGTCGACGAAGAACGCGGCGTCTGGAAGGCTCCGGCCAACGAGATCGTCCGCGGCGCACTCGACGTCGAGACGAACATCACCAAGGCGGAGCAAGGCCTGCTGAACCCCATCGGTATCAACTGCATTCGCCCCTTCGGCACGCAGGGCATCCGGGTGTGGGGCGCACGCACACTGTCGTCGAACACCGACTGGACCTACATCAACGTTCGTCGCTTGTTCAACACGGTCGAGACCGCGATCATGAACGGCACGCAGTTCGCGGTGTTCGAGCCCAACGACAAGAAGCTGTGGGAAGGCCTCAAGCGCACCGTCGGCTCGTACCTGCGTGGCATGTGGCGAGACGGAGCACTGTTCGGCGCCACCGCCGAAGCAGCCTTCTACGTCAAATGCGACGAGGAGACCAACCCGCCGGAGTCCATCGACGAAGGCAAGGTCGTCGTCGAAGTCGGTATCGCACCGGTCAAGCCCGCCGAGTTCGTCATCTTCCGCATCGCGCAGAACAAGAACGAATCAGCATGAGCGTGAGCAGCCGAAAGGAGACTGAACAGTGAGCACCGTGACCCCGAGCTCAGACGAGCAACAGTCCATTCTGACTTCGATGTTCGCCCTCGAATTGGGCAGCATCGACATCACCGACATCCAGAGCGTGTCTGGCCTCAGCATCGACGTCGAAGACGTCGAGTCCAAAGAGGTCGGCGCCGACGGCCGAATGGTGACGCGCTACCGCGCCGGCACCGTGAAGTACTCGGAGTTGACCGCCAAGCGCGTCTTCACCGGTGACAAGGCGCTCTACAACTGGCACATGGACGTGGTCCAGGGCGCCAAGCCGTGGCAAGACGGTTCCGTCGTGCTGTACAACCTCGATGGCACCGAAGCAGCACGCTGGAATGTGATGAAGATGTGGCCCTCCAAGTGGAGTGTCTCGGATCTCGACGCGGGCAGCGACGACGTCGTGACCGAAGAGGTCACGCTGCAAATCGAATTCATCGAAAGGGTCAGCTGATGACGAACTTCGGACAGGACAAGCAAGTCCAAGCCTCCTACTTCGGCCTCGAAGTCGACGGCATCAGCCTTGGGTTCTTCACCGGCTGCTCGGGCATCAGCTCGGAAGTCGAAGTGGCGACGCAAAAGGGCCGTACCCCGGCCGGTGCGGCCATCGAAGTCAAGCAACCGGGTCGTGCGTCGCAGAGTGAGATCACGCTCAAGCGTGGCGTCACCAGCGACATGGCGTTGAACGATTGGTTCGACTCGATCGTCGACGCGGGCACCGCCATCGAGTACAAGTCGGCATCGATCGTCTGCATGTCTCGCGACATGTCGACGGAGATCGCTCGCTTCAACCTGGAGGATGCGTACCCATCGAAGCTGTCGATGTCAGATCTCGACACCAGCTCCAGCGAAGCGATGGTCGAAGAGATGACCATTCGTCACCACAACCTGATCTGGGCCTGACGATGGCAGGGTTACGTACCGAATTCGACTTCACGCTGCCCAAGGGCTACGTCGACGCTGAGGGCGGTCTCCACCGTCGCGGCACGATGCGGCTCGCAACTGCGCGCGATGAGATCGAACCGTTGCGTGATCGCACCATCGATGGTCCGGACGACCCGTACTTGACCATCCTGGTACTCGCTCGCGTCGTCACTCGTCTCGGGGATCTCCCCGAGGCGGGTGTCGCCGAGGTCGAGGGCTTGTTCGCAGCTGACCTTGCGTTCTTGCAGGATCTGTACGGGATCATCAACTTCGGCGATCAAGCCGACGTGGCCGCCCTGCAGGAGAGCGTGCTGGTCGACGAGTTCGATCACGTCGCCGAGCCTGAGCCAGCGGTCGAAGCAGAAGACGAAGCAGAAGACGACGACTTCGGGATGGTCGAACTTCCCGACGAAGCCCCCGAAGCAACCGCCGAGACGACAGACCCTCCGGCCTCGACCTCCAACGCTCGCCGACGCGGGCGTATCGAAGAGGTCCCCTCGACCTCGACGACGTAGCGATGTCGGCCGGGAGGGGGACGATGTCGAGAGGACGAGCAAGGTGAAGCTGTATCCCGAAAACGCGCTGTGGAACGAGATCTCGTACCTCGCGTACCACTTGCACTGGGACCTCGACCGCCTGCTCGACCTCGAGCACGCTGACCGCACACGACTCATCGAGTCAGTCGCCGACATGAACCAACGCGCCTGGGAGGCACTCCATGCCTCCTAAAGCCTTTACCGACTCGCACACCTCGGCATTCCTCTTCGAAGTGGATGGCGTCGAGATCGGATCCTTCATGGAAGTGCAGGGACTCGAAGTCTCGATCGAAACCGAAGATGTCGCGGAAGGCGGCCAGAACGGTTTCGTCCACAAGCTGCCGGGTCGGATGTCCTGGCCGAACATCACCCTCAAGCGCGGTGTCACCTCACAGGACTCGCTGTTCAACTGGATGAAGAAGTCCTCGGGTGAGGCCTTCGCACAGAACAAGAACAAGCTCGAACGGTCATCGGCCGCGATCACGTTGCTCGATCAGAGCGGCAAACGGTTGCGTTCATGGGAGTTCGATGGCGCCTTCCCAGTCAAATGGACGGGTCCATCGTTCAGCGCCGAGTCGGCCAGCGGCGTCGACGAGCAACTCGAAATCACTCACCATGGATTCACGGTCAGTGACTTCTGACGTCAGCACCGAGACTGAGCCGGAACATCGCCTCGGCGCCGGACTCGCGTTCCGTGGGCGAGCCCAAACCGTGCTCCGCGCGAACCGGACCTCAGCGCGTCTCGTCGGCGCCGTCGGTCGGGCGTCCGTGGGCTTCGGTCTGGTCGTCGGCCGTTCCCGAGCGATTCACCCTGTCGTGCAGCGACAAGACCTGAACTCGCTGGCGTTGCGACCGCCGACGGATTTCTGGCGTGAGGCGGTCGACGAGTTCGAACCGCCCGCAGTCGAAACGAGCTCGAACCGGACGACGTCGACGACCCAGCGGTCTCGTGCCGCCGCCCCGGCGAGCAACGCTCCTGCGAACGGCGCCCGAGCGAAACGACCGTCGAAAACGGTCCAGCGACAAGCCGTCCGTCGCTCCTCCGAACGCCGACCGCAACCGAACCGTCCGTCTCGGAGTCGCCCGACCTGGACCGATCAGATCATCCGCCGGAGCAGCATCGGCTGGACCGAGTCACAAGCACTGGGAGTCAATGCTCCGACGCCCACCGCTCCTCCGGACGACTTCGTGTCGAGCGGAGACAACAAGCTCGACGCGCTTCGTCTCGCGCTCGCGCAACGCGAGTCCGGCGATGCAGCTGCGCGCAGCACATCACCGCCGGTCGCTTCAGCGCAACCCGTTCGCCGCAGAACCGATACCAGCGCAGCTCGACCCGAATCGAACACGCCGGCGAGTGCCGCGGCCAGAACACGCGCCGAGTCGCCTCGCTCAGATTCCCGTTCGGTGTCTGACGCATCCGCGTCGATCGGCGCCGAACCAGACGTCCCACCCGCTGGGGATCTGGATACGCAACCCGGCACTACGACGGCGGGACGGCGAACGGCTCCTGGGCACCTCGGTGACCGCGTTCGCCGCGAGGTCGTCACCGAAACCCAAGCGTCTGCGATCGCCAGCGCCGCGCGCACACCTTCGGCGGGTGCACCCTCGGGTCCCGGCGGCTCGCCGCGGCGACAACGGGCCACTCGCACAGACCCACTCGATGACCTTCGCGCCGCGCTCGCAGCACGAGCGGCCGAGAATGCCAGCTCCTCGGACAGCCCGGCGAGCCCGCAAGCTCGGACGAGCGACGCCTCGCCTTCACGAACGTCAGGCAATGCGGTGCGCCGCAGCCATGCGACGAGTTCGAGCGACGCTGCCCCTCCCCCCGATGGGCAACGAGGCACCGACGACCGCCCGACCGGTAGCCAACGACTCAGAACCGCCGCCTCCACGACCGCGACTGTGTCGTCGCGACCCGCTGTGTCGTCGCGACCCGCTGTGCCTCAGCGCGGGCCTGTCGCCACGGGCGCCCTCGAGGCACGCCGCGCCTCGGTCGCTGAGACCATCCGGCGCGTGCGCGGCGACGCCGGTGGAACCGAGTCCACCCCGGCGGGTTCCGTCGAGAACCCACGTGTCACCGGATCCAGTGACGAGACCGACGACCACTCCCCCGAGATATCGATCGACAGCCAGGAAAAGTCCGTTCAGCGCGCGATCAAGCCGGGGGCTCGCTCGGCTGCGAGCGACACACGTACGGAGCAAACGTCGACCGCACCGGACACCGGGTCCGCCCGCCGCTCGACGACACCGGAGTCTCGACCCGCACGAACACAACCGTCGCCGTCAACTCCGACAACGAGCGAGTCGAATGCGCCCACGAGTTCCTCCGTGCAACGAAGCTCCGCACCCGAAGCTCGATCCGCCCGGCCCTCGGCGACACCGAACCCTTCCTCGGGCGACGGCTCGATCGCACCCCAGAACGGACCCGCACAGACGTCGGCCGAGCCGACGTTGCGTCCCTCCGCCACGATGTTGGACGAACGCATCGCTCGCCGCGCTCGCCGCACGATCGCTCAGAACCACGCAGCCGCACGGTCGATCGACACGGCGCTGACTCCGCCGGCACGGACGACGCCAACCGCTCCAGCGGGCCGCGCCACCGACCACGACGGTTCCCCACCGTCGGCCGCACCTCGCCCACCAGCCGCAGGCTTCTCCTCGACAACCGAAGCCGCTGCATCGCCCGCTTCTGCCACCGCATCTGGCACCGCCTCGCCCACTGTGACAACCACGTCGACCACGCCCACTGCGGCGACCCCGACAACCACGTCGGCCTCGCCCACTGCGACGGTTGCGTCGGCACCGAGCGGCGGCTCAGCTACCAGCTCGACGGGGGTCGTCACTCAGGCTCGCGCGGCGAGCATCGCTCGGCCGACGCTGCCGATGACCGCCGTTGCGTTGCGCTCACCTGACGGCGCACTTCGCGACCAGGTCCTGCGGCGGGTCTCGCTTCCCCGCGTCGGCTCAGCTCAGCATCGACCGCTGTTGCGCCGTCGGTCGGCGACCGAGTCGGGCCCGCAG
>CALIOL010000271.1 GCA_938044705.1 uncultured Ilumatobacter sp.
GCCATCTCCGTACCGGCCGGCCAGCTCGACGGTCTCCCGATCGGCATGCAGATCATCGGCCGCCACTTCTCCGAACCGCTGCTTCTCGACCTGGCGCTCACCTCCGAACGCAACCGGCCGTGGCCGCTGACGTCCGTCGTCACCTGATCGTTCGACCGAGCATGACGATCATGCGTCCGAGATGATTTACGGTTGCTGCCATGAAGGTCGCATTCTCCGTCACTGACTTCATCCGCCGCGCCGAGCTGGTCTACCCCGATCGGGTCGCCATCGTCGACGAACCCGATCAGCCCGCAGAGAGTTGGGGCTCGATCGACTACCGCGAGATGGCCAGGCGGGCGAGGGCCATGGCAGCGGGACTCGACGAGTTGGGAATCGGTGTCGGCGAGCGCGTCGCCATGGTCAGCCACAACTCGGCTCGACTCCTCACCGCGCTGTTCGGTGTTTCGGGCTCCGGCCGTGTCCTCGTACCGATCAACTTCCGACTCGTCGCGGCAGAAGTGAAGTACATCATCGAGCACTCGGGAGCACGACTGCTCCTCGTCGACCCCGAGCTGGCCGACTCGCTGGCCGAGGTGGAGTGCGAACGCAAACTCATCATCGGTGCCGAGTCCGACGCCGTGCTGATGAAGTTCGACGTCGAGCCCGAACCCTGGGAACCCGACGAGGACGCCACGGCCACGATCAACTACACGTCGGGGACCACCGCACGACCGAAAGGCGTGCAACTCACTCACCGGAACGTCTGGGTCAACGCGACCACGTTCGGATGGCACATGGGCGTGTCCGATCGCGATGTCTACTTGCACACGCTCCCGCAGTTCCACTGCAACGGCTGGGGCATGCTCTACGCAGTCAGCGGGATGGGCGGCCAGCACGTCATCATTCGCAAGATCGACGGCCACGAGATCCTCCGTCGGGTCGAGGAGTACGGGGTCACACTCATCTGCGCCGCGCCTGCCGTGCTCACTGCGGCACTCGACGCAGCCGCCGAACTCGTCGCCGACGGCAAACCGGTGCCGGGAAGCGGCCGAACTCGAATCGTCGTGGCGGGCGCTCCTCCGCCCACGTCGGTGATCGAGCGAACCGAGGTCGAGCTGGGGTGGGAGTTCGTGCAGATCTACGGTCTCACGGAAACCGCTCCGCTGATCACGATCAACCGCAGTCGCGCCGAGTTCGACGATCTCACACCGACAGAGCGGGCCAAGAAGCTCGGCCGGGCGGGAGCACCGAGCTTTGGCACCACCATGGCCGTCGATGCCGAAGGCGAGATCATGGCCCGCAGCAACACGATCATGGAGGGCTACTGGGAGCAACCCGACCAGACCGCAGCGGCGATCCGTGACGGCTTCTTCCACACCGGCGACGGTGGCGTGATCGACGATGACAACTACGTCATCATCTCGGACCGCAAGAAGGACGTGATCATCTCCGGTGGCGAGAATGTGTCGTCGATCGAAGTCGAGGATGCGATCTTCCAACACCCCGACATCACCGAGGTCGCAGTGATCGGTATTCCCGACGAGAAGTGGGGCGAACTGGTCACGGCACTCGTGGTGACCACCCCGGGCAGCGATCTGGACGAGGCCGGTCTCATCGCGCACACGAAGGAACTGCTCGCCGGGTACAAATGCCCGAAGAAGGTCGAGTTCCGCGATGAGCTCGCCCGGACAGCAACCGGCAAACTCCAGAAGTTCAAACTCCGCGAACCCTTCTGGGAAGGCATCGAGAAGAACGTCAACTGAGCGAACGACGTCACGGACACCGCGTCGCAATGGAATTCGTCTGCAACTTCATGACCGCCGACGCGGACCCGGCAGCTTGGGCTCGAGAACGCGAAGCGCAAGGGTGGGACCTGGTCTCTGTCGCCGATCACTTCTTTTCCTCGACTCGTCCCTTCCCGCACGTGTGGGTGACTGCGACCGCAATGGCTCAGGCAACGGAGACGGTCGGCGTCACCACGGCGTTCGTCAACAATCTGTTTCGCAACCCGGTCGAGGTGGCCCAGGCCAGCCTGGCGCTCCAGCAGGTTGCCGGTGGCCGATTCGAACTCGGGTTGGGCGCAGGTTGGGCGCGCGAGGAGATCGAGGCCGCCGGAATGGAGTATCCACCTCCGGGAGTCAGAGCCGGCGCGTTCGCCGAGTCGGCTGAGATCGTTCGCTCGCTGCTGCACACCGGAGCCTGCCGGTTCCGCGGAGAGCACTACGACGTCGACGTCGAGACCCTCGCACCGCTGAGCGAGACTCCCCCACTTCTCGTCGGTTCCGTCGGCGGGCCGAGGACGATCAGGGAGGTCACGCCCCACTGCGACCGGGTCGAGTTGAAACCGGCCAGCGCAGCGACTCGCAACGGCAGCGTCGACATGGCCAAGATGGCTGCGGTTCGAGACGACGACCTCCTCGAACTGATCGAGCGGGCGCGCTCGGTCGATCCCGACATCGAGCTGGGTGTGTTTCTCCTGTGCAACGTCGGCGACGACGACCAGACGAATGCGATTGCGTCGATGATGGGGGACGGCCTGTACCACCGCTTCTTCGGCTCCGCCGACAAGTTCGCAGCGGGCGTCGAGTGGCTCGCGAGCATCGGCATCTCCCGCTGTCAGGTCAGCCCGTTCGACGACGCCAGCTTCGATCGGCTGGCACCAGTGCTGTTCGCCTGACCGTCCTACTCGAGGGTGGCGTAGGTGGTGCTTCGGTCGTCCGTCGTCGTGCCTCGGATCTCGGCAACACATGTCTCGAGGTCCGTGAGGTAGTCGTCGATCACACCCGTGTTGGTGTTTGACACGGTCGAGTGCAGGTTGTCCGGTGGGGCCTGACGGTCGTGGTACCAACCGCGCTTCATCAAGGCGTCGCCGAGCGCGAAGACGTCGATACCGCTGTCGGGCTCGGCCGCCATCGCGATCAGGTGGAACTGTCCGTCGCCGAGCACGCGGATGCCGTCGATGCCCATGATTCCCGCACGCATTCGGTCGGCGTTGATCATGGTCTGGCGGGTGAGGTCGACGTACCCGTCGATGCCGAGGTGCTGCATCACGGCCCAGGCACAGGCCATCGGTAGGCCCGAACGGGTTCCCTGCATGTTCGGCGAGGCATAGAAACCGCCGAGCCAACCGTCGAAGACGAAGGTCTGGTACTGCCGGGACTGCTTGGAGCGGTGCAGGATGACCGACACACCCTTCGGGGCGTAACCGAGTTTGTGGATGTCCGCCGAAATGGTCGTCACGCCGGGAACACGGAAGTCCCACGGCTGGACATCACGACCGAGCCGCTCCGCGAACGGGAGGACGAAACCGCCCATGCAGGCATCCACATGGCAGTTTGCATCGACGGACATCGCCAGCTGCGCAATCGCAGCGATGTCGTCCTGCACGCCTTGGGGGTACTGCGGTGCGGACCCGACGACCAGCACGGTGTTGTCGTTGACCAGGGCGGCCATGGCATCGACGTCGGCGGTGTAGTCGTTGCGGACCGCCGCGACCCGGATCTTGAGACCGAAGTTGTGCGCTGCCTTGTGGAACGCGGCGTGCGCGGTCTCAGCCACAACCATCTCAGGCTCGGTCACTCCCCGCTCGGTCGTTCCGCGTTCTCGTGCGGCGAGCACACCGCACAGAATCGATTCGGTTCCACCGCTCGTGAGGAACCCGGACGCTGCGCCCTCTTCGAGCAGGTCCCCGTGCAGCAGCGACGACGTCCAACCAACGACTTCGCGCTGGATCGCAGCGAGGGATGGAAATGCCTGGGTGTTCAGTGCGTTCTCGTGGAGATAGAGCCGGGCAGCCTGCTCTGCCACCTCGTGCACAGAAGGCCCGCCGTCGTAGACCATGCCGAAGGTCTTGCCGTCGCTCCACTTGACGTCGTTCGCCCGCTTGTCGGTGAGTTCTGCGATGACCTCGTCGACGGGACGCCCCTGTTTTCCCAGCTCTGCCATGGGTCGATCCTTCCACACGCCATTGCCGCAGCGCCTCAGCGAGTCGGCGCGTTAGGCACACCTCACACTTTCTCGCAGGCGCTGCCTACACTGCGCTGATGACGATCGCACCTCGACGCCTGTTCGCCGCCACCACCATCGCTGCGCTGGGTGTTGTCGCCACCGGATGTGGTGGCGACGACGACAGCATCACGTTGTATTCCGGTCGCGGGCAAAGCCTGATCCAGCCGATCATCGACCAGTTCGAAGAGGAAACAGGGATCAACGTCGAGATCAAGTACGGCGACACCGCTGAGCTGGCGCTCCTCATCGAAGAAGAATCGAACGCCGGCCGTGTCGAGGCCGACGTCTACATCTCACAGAGCCCGGGTGCGATGGGATTCATCGACGACGATCTCGCTCAGCTCTCCGAAGCGACTCTTGACATGGTCGACGTGGGAACACGCGACGACGACGGCCGTTGGGTCGGACTGTCCGGGCGCCAACGCGTCCTCGTCTACAACACCGACACCGTCGACCCGTCCACGCTGCCGACATCGATCTTCGACCTCGTCACCGACGAACGGTTCGAAGGCCAGGTCGGCGTCGCTGGTGGCAACGGATCGTTCCAGGACTTCGTGACGGCGATGCGCTTCACCGAAGGCGAGGACACTGCGGCACAGTTTCTGGCCGACCTCGACGC
>CALIOL010000272.1 GCA_938044705.1 uncultured Ilumatobacter sp.
TTCCAGATGCAATCAGACGCCGACCCAGACGTCGCTTCGTACACGATCACCCTCGCAACGATCGGCAGCGGTGTCACCCTCGAGCTGCCGGGATGCGCGAGCTGAGCGATCCGGCGAGGCGTTACCCGCGATCGACGACGAGCTGCCCGCCCTGAACGATGTGGCTGAGCGCGGTTTCGTGGTCGGCGAATGCGATCAGGTCGTCGAGTGGGTCGACGTTCGAAATCACGACGTCACCGAACGCTCCAGGCTCGAGGACGCCGATACGACCTTCGTGGTGACACAGTCGAGCGTTGACGTTCCACATCGAGCGGAGCACCGCCTCCGCTGGCTGCACCTCGGCGCGTAGTGCGAGCTCTTCGTTCTGGCGTGGTTGGGATTCGCCGATGAGGTCGGTGCCGAACCCGAGCGTGATTCCCGCGTTGTGGGCACGTTCGAGCGATTCGAGACCGGATTCGAGGACGGTGGTGTTCTTGGCGAGGTTCGCTGCGGGCAGCCCGAGTTGGCGGCCGATGTCATTCATGGCCTGATAGGTCACGAGGGTCGGAACCACCACGGCGCCAGCGTCGGCGATGAGGGAGGCGGTTGGGTCGTCCATCAGGTTGCCGTGCTCGATGCAGTGAACGCCAGCGCCGACAGCCATGGCGATGGCCTCGGGTGTGTAGGCGTGTGCTGACACATAGGTGTGTCGATGGGCGGCCTCGGTGACGATCGTACGGATCTCCTCCGGCGTGTACTGCACGCTGTCGAGCGGATCGGTGGGTGAAGCAACGCCGCCTGACACGTGGATCTTGATGAAGTCACTGCCGTCGCGCAACAGGTGCCGCGCAGCCTTGCGGACCGCATCGACACCGTCGGCGACGATCGACATCACGTTCGAGTCCAGCAGGCACCCACAACTCGCCACTTCGATCTCGCCGGAGCGCGGATCGCCGTGCCCGCCGGTCTGGGTCAGCATCATGCCGGCACGGACGATGCGCGGTCCGGGCGTCGCCCCGTCCCGGATCGAGCGCATCAAGCCGTTGACCTCGCCGCCGAGGTCTCGCACGGTGGTGAACCCGCGCTCGACGGTCGACTTAGCAAGTCCCGCCATGACGATGCCGAACTGAACCTCGGACCAAGACGCCAGCGCGTGGAAGTTCAATGTCGCCAGTCGGAAGTGAACGTGACCATCGATCAGGCCGGGCAGCACGAAGCGGCCGCGTGCGTCGATCTCGACGTCGGCACGACCTGCATCGCTGTCCGCAAGGTCGACGATCACGCCGTCTTCGATCACCAGCGTCTGGTTCTCGGTGTAGGTCATCGTCTCGGTGTCGAGCACCGTGCCATTGCGGATCACGGTCCGCGTCGATTCGGGCGAGACCGGATGGTCACTCGACATCTCAGGTGCTGCTTTCTGTTGTTTGCTCGGTGATGGTCGCGTGGAGGATGGGGACCGGTTCGCGAAGGATCTCGCCCGCCAACGAGTCGATTGAACTCGCTCCGTCGCAATGTCGCTGTGCGATCGCAGCAACGACCTCGAGGCCCGAGGTGACGACACCGAATGCTGGAAACCCCAGCTCGTCGGGTTGGCTTCGACCGCCGGTGTCGAGTTCGGGATAGTCGTCGAGGCAGATGAAGATCTCGGGGAGGACGTGGCCCGTCGTCATCAGATCTCGAGCCAGTGACACCGTGCCGCGACGATGGGTCATGCCGGTCTGGTCGGTGGTCTCGACCGTCTCGAGGAGCTCGATGGCTGGGATCGGGACCGACGTTCCGGTGAACAGCGGGGCCAACGGACCGCCCTGGATCAACGGTTGCCGGTCCTCGTTTCCAAGGCGCGTCGAGCGGTAGAACATCGCACCGTCGAACTGCCCGGCCTCCACCAGGCGGCGTACGAATCGGGTGGTGTGCGGGGCCGCTGTCTCATCGACGGCGATGTCGATCGAGCCCTCACCCGTCACGATCAGCAGACGCGATGTGCTCACATCGCATCCGGCGAAGTGATCAGGTGCAACGTGGCTTGGCTCAGCATCGTCAGTTCGTCGCTCGGGTCGGGTTCGGTCGACGGAAGTTGTCGCTGCACGAGCATGCCGAGCAGGTGAGATCGAGCGAACCGACGGGCCGCGGCGACACGGCCGGGTCGTAGATCGAAGTCGGCGAACGATGCGGCCCACTGTGCATCGAGGCGTTCTCGGATGTCGTCGAAGGTCGAGGACAGGCGGGACGCGAGTTCCGGGGTGATGTTCGGGTCCGATGAGATCATGAACGCGGCGCGACAGGCCGGCTGTTGATACGACGTCCACATCGCTTCGATCAACGATCGAAGGCGATCCGCGAGCTGCGGTGTTGCATCTGACTGTCCCTCCAAACGCTCCACCAGGTCGCTCCATCCGAGGGAGACCACAGCCGCCAACAGGTCGACCTTGCTGGGAAAGTGGTGCTGCAACGCCCCTTTGGTCACCCCAGCGCGACGAGCGATGTCCGCAAGGCCAGTCGCTGGGCCTGCCTCGACCACCGTGGCAACCGTGGCCGACAGCACTGCGGCCGTGGTCGCATCCGAGCGCTGACGCTGCGTTCGCGCCAAGGGTCGAGTGTCCGTTGAAGCCACCGCCATCGCACAAACATACCAGCCAGCTGGCATGTAAGTGTTCACTACACCTCTCGACCCCGATATGTTCCTCGGTCTCGCGTTACGGCTCGAAGGTCGCGTCGTTGGTGATGATGAGCGAATCCAACTGGGTCGACGGTTCTCGTCCGCCGATCACGATTCGATTCACACCTGCGTCGAGCTGAACGATGTAGGGATCGCAGTTGTGCCGCACGTTGCTGCCACCTGCGCCGCATCGAGCGCTGACGAGTTCCCAACGCCATGAGCCAGCCATCTCGGCTTCTTCACCTTCGAACAGGTCCCAGATCTCGGCCTCTTGGTCGTTCACTGCGATATCGAACGAGTTGGCGTCGGTCGGCGCCACGCCCGCAGGAATTCGCACCCGAGCCCAGATGAAGTAGTCGCCGGCCTCCTCCAC
>CALIOL010000273.1 GCA_938044705.1 uncultured Ilumatobacter sp.
GGACTTGCTTCAGCGGTGGGAGTTCTGCTCTGACGGCGGTCCCAGCGAGACCGAAACTTCTAACGGTTCTTCTAACGGACCAGTCGTCACGGCCTGTTATCCACACTCACGAAGCGTCATATCGTTATCGAGAAAGCCCAGCTAGATGGCACGAAACAGCGCGACCCGACATCAACTGACAGTGACTTTCTACGGCTCATAACCCGAAGGTCGCAGGTTCACATCCTGCCCCCGCCACCAACGAGAAGGCCCGGAGCATTGAGGTTCCGGGCCTTCGTCGTTCTCGACGGGCTGCTCCCTGGATGCGAGCGACTCCGAAGGATCCGGTTCTCGCCTCGTCCGCTTGTTGCCGGGATGGTGGAGGGGTACACTTGTTCGCAACGACGCCTCGTCGTTCGTGTTCGATTGCCACGCGTTCCCGGCGGTCCTCCCACATCAAACCTCTCCGCGCGGCAAAGAGTCCGGGCGTGTAGGGGCATGTTCATCGGAGGAGCCCTCATGTCGTTCACTGCGATCAGTACGTTGTCAGAGTGTGATCCCACGCCTGCCGGCGACCAACTCGTGGCGCTGGGTTGGGAGGTCAACGCGAATCAGTATCGGGTCGTCCATCTCGCCGCCCGGTTCGATGAGGAGCTCGAGTGGTTTCGCCTCGGGCACAAGAGTGCGTCGAGTTGGATTGCAGCGCAGCTCCAGATCCACACGTCGACGGCGCGCGAGTGGATCCGTATCGGTCACGCACTCCGGCACCTCCCATCGATCGATGCGGAGTTCGCTGCGCAGAAGATCTCGTATGCGAAGGTGCGGATCCTGACTCGCTGGGCTGACGACGACAACGAAGCACGATTGCTCGAGTTGGCCCGTGAGCGAAACGCCAGCCGACTCACGGTGGCAATCTCCAAGCTGTTGGCCGACGACGGCGAGTCCGATGCCGAGCGCGATATGCGGCTCCACGACGAGCGCTCGTTCACGACATGGACCGATGGTGACGGCATGACGGTGTTGCGGATCGTGTTACCGCCGTCGGCGGCAAAGCCGGTCATCGCCGCTGTCGACGAGCTGGTGCGACGCATCGCCGAGACACCGATGAGCGATGAGTCCGAAGCGGCGACCGGTGTCGAAGAATCTGGGGCAGACCCGTCCGCGGACGCGGTTGGTGAACAGAACGTGGTCGCATCGCCACCGACGGTTGCAGTCGTCCCGGAGGGGTCAGGCGCGCCAAGGCCGTCGCGCGACTCGGTGCCGACGACGCTGCGCGAACTTCGTCGGAAGTGGCAGCCCGATGTCGTTGACGACTGGATGATTCCCGGTCTCGGGCAACAGCGAGCCGATGCCTTCATCGCGCTGTTCCTCGGCTGTGACGTGGCGCTCACCACCGAAGTGGTCGTCCACGTCCGCGGTGACGGCACCACCTTCGACGACGGCACCCCCACCACCAACAACGCGGTCCTCCGGCAGCTGGACGACTCGTTCATTCGCCTGCTGGTCCACGACGCCGAACGCCGACCGATCAACGCGTCGAGTCGGCGTCGCCACCCCACGACCCGACAGCTGCGGGTGGTCATGGAGGCACACGGTCACGAGTGCGTCGACTGTCAGAGCACCGATCTCCTGGAGCTCGACCACAACCCGGCCTTCGAACGAACGCGCCGGACCGTCACTCACGAACTCGAACCGCGCTGCGCTCCCTGCCACCGAGCTCGACACCGACTCGAACGCAGCGTCGCTTGACTGATTCGGGTGACACGGTGGGTCGCCGAACGCCTCACTGGCAAGGGATGGTGGGGCCGAACGCTGACCCTGCTGGTGTCAGATCAGGCGGTCTGGCGTTCCCTGGCTCGACGGACGTCTGGCAGATGCTGCTCGGTCCAGGTGCGGATTGCCTCGAGCGGCTCGGTGATGGTCTGGCCGAGCTCGGTCAACGAGTACTCGACACGCGGTGGCCGCATCTCGGCCAAAACCTCGCGGTGGACCATGCCGTCGTCCTCGAGGCGTCGAAGCGTCTGGGTCAACATCTTCTGAGTGATGCCCGGAACCGCTCGCCGGAGCTCGCCGAAGCGGTACGGCCCTTCCTCGAGGCGCCCGATGACCAAGACGGACCACTTCGATCCGATCAGATCGAGCACCTCGCGACATGGGCAATCGATCGAGTACAGATCTCCTTTGTCGTCTGCCGTGGCGTTGCGAGTTGATGAGGCCATGGTGGTTTCTCCCGGGTACCTACCGCTCTCTCAGGTGCCTTCTTGCGCCGAGATACCAGTCGAATCATGATGGTTCTCGACCCGAAAGGCAACCCCGAAGTGGTCGCCTTTACCCTCGTTCCAACAGGACCCGTCAATGACAAAAACCATTCTCATCACCGGTTCGACCGACGGCATCGGTCTCGCCACTGCCAAGGCGCTCTCCGCCCAGAACCACACGGTGCTGCTGCACGGGAGAACCGAACAAAAGCTCGTCGCAGCCGAGGAGCAGGTTCGTGCAGCCGGCGGGACCGGCCCCCTGGAGCGCTACCACGCGGACCTCTCCGATCTCGATGACGTGAAGGCCCTCGCGGAACGCGTCGCCGCCAACCACGGGACGCTCGACGCCCTCATCAACAACGCAGGTGTGTTCCGCCTGTCGAACCCCGTCGGCGCAAACGGACTCGATCTCCGGTTCATGGTCAACACGATCGCTCCCTACGTGCTCACGCTGCAGCTCCTGCCGCTGTTCGGCGTCGCCAGCCGAGTCGTCAACCTGTCGTCGGCTGCCCAAGCGCCGGTCGACCCGGACGCGCTTGCGGGCAAGTTGCGCCTCGACGACAGCACCGCGTACGCCCAGAGCAAGCTCGCGCTGACCATGTGGTCGAACCACCTGGCTCACGAGCTGGGCGGCGACGGACCCGCCGTCATCGCCGTCAACCCGGGGTCCTTCCTCGGAACGAAGATGGTGAAGGAGGCGTACGGAACCACGGGCAACGACATCGGCATCGGCGCCAACATTCTGGTGAAGGCCGCGACATCGGCCGAATTCGCCGACGCGTCCGGCCGCTACTTCGACAACGATTCCGGGCGATTCGCGAACCCTCACCCCGACGCCATGGACGAACGAAAGAACGCCGCCATCGCCGATCTCATCGACGCCGCGATCGCGACGATCAACGGCTGACTCGAAAGGAGCCGATCGACATGACCGCACATCACACGACCAACCGCCTCGAAGACGCCCGAGCACTCGAGCTGCCCGACCGTGAATCCATGCTGCGGCGTGACGCGTCGGTCCAGCGATTCTGGATCGACAACCGCCAGCTGCTCGCCGATGCCTGGGCCGGCTGGGAAGCCGCCGACGGCAGCCCCCAGGTCACACTCGACGACTCACTTCTGGACCCTGAGCTCCGAGCGGCCGTCACGCAAGCATGGGCGGACCCGAGCACGGAGCATTCCGTCCTGGATCTGCTGCACGAAGCCGCTCCTGGCGTGTTCTCGTTCCAGTTCTTGGACCCGGAACGAATCGCCGAGCTTCGTGACTACCTCGAAGCGGTCTGGGACGCCGGCATCCCCACACGTCCTCCCTACGGCATCGTGCTCAACCGCCGCGGCGCCATGCTCGACCCGAAGTCCGAGGGCTTCCTCGGCGCGCCGACCTTCCAAGCGTTCTACCGCATGGTGATGGACACGTACATGCGCCCCATCGCCCGGCTCCTGTTTCCGGACATCGTCGGGCTGGACACGCAGACGTTCGGGTTCTCGATCCACTACCAACCGGACACCGATACCTCGATCCGGCCACACACCGACGCATCATCGGTGACGTTGAACATCAATCTGAACCTTCCGGGCGAAGAGTTCACGGGGTCGACCGTCGACTTCTTCGATCAGGCGACCGGCGACGTGGCGGTGCTGACCTTCGAGCCGGGCAGCGCCATGATCCATCACGGGAACGTCCCGCACACGGCGCAACCCATCACGAGCGGCCAGCGCACCAACTTCGTGTTCTGGCTGTTCGGTGAGGGTGGTCGAGTGCCGATGCCGGGAGCACCGGTCGCAGCGATCGGCCCCCACGAGCGGTGGACCGCTTCCACCGCGCCGCAAGGTGCCTACGCCCCGTTCTGACCAGTCGCGTCACCGGTGAGCGCTGTCGTTCGGCGAGCCCGTACCTCGCCGAACGACATTGCCCCGTAGGCACTACGCCGGAAATCCGGGCGTAGCGATCCCTCCCGCGAACCTGCGAACGAGCGGAGCGACCGATGTGTCGGTCAGCTCGTGTGCTCATTCGGTTTCGAGTTGACAGTTCGTGGTTCCTTCACTTTGATGTGTGCGTCGTCCCCTTACATGTGACGGTTCCCCTCTCCGCGTTACAAGCGAGGCTGCGATGCATCAACCGAACGGTCTGCTGACTGGAGCGAGAGCGTGACGCCAGCTGCCAACGCGGCGCTGGTCGAGTTGGTCGTTGCCGGGGACCAGGCCGGCTGGATCGACTTCGTCGACCGATACGAACGGCTTGTCTGGCACATCGTGAGGAGTTCAGGCGCTCCGCCGGCCGACTCCGAAGACGTCGTTCAGGTGACGTTCATGCGGTTGTTCGAAGCGCTCGCTCGACTCGACGACCCCGCTCGGCTGACGTCGTTCGTTGCCGGTGTTGCTCGCAACACGTCCCTCGAGTCGTCGCGACGTCGACGACGCGAGCCGGCGCCGACCGAACTCGTCGAGAGCCACACGCACACCGAGGAGCCAGCGGACGC
>CALIOL010000274.1 GCA_938044705.1 uncultured Ilumatobacter sp.
GGGCCCCGGCCCTGCGGACGGCGAGGAGATGTTCTCGTTCGATGAACGCCCGATCACGGGTCGGGCAGCACCGTATGGCCTGGACGTGCGCGTGATCCGCGAGGGCCACGAAGCCATCGGCCACGTCACGCTCGGTGCCGCACACGAAGGCGCTCCCGGGCGCAGCCACGGCGGAATCATCTCGGCGCTCTTCGACGATGTGTTCGGATTCGTGCTCACGATCGAGCAGCAGGCAGCGTTCACGGGCACGCTCACGATTCGTTACGAACAGGGCGTCCCGATCGGGCAACCTCTGGAGTGCCGCGTCAGGATGGATCGTCGGGAAGGACGCAAGCTGTTCATGTCCGGTGAGCTGACGCTCGGGCCGGCGGGGCCCGAAGCCACGGTGTTGACTCGGGCCACTGCGATCTTCATCGCCATTGCCGAGAACACCTTCGGCGCCGGCGCCAGCGCCTGACATCGCACTCCCGTCCCCGTCCCCCCATCCTCGACCCCGTCCCCATCCCCATCCCGCCCCAAACCGCGAATGTGGAGGGATCCGGGCGCAAGGCGTCACGATTGCTCCACATTCGCGAGGTGGGGTGCCGGGCGCGGATGTGTCCGGTGTCTCTCGGGATGCGGTTCATCACTAGTTTTGCCGCGATGGCTGACACGATGATCCCTCACCACGTCGACGACATCACGGCGGATTGGCTCAATGAAGTGCTGGGCGCGGAGTTCGACACTATCGACTCGATCGCCATCGAACACTTCGCCGAGGGCGTCGGAATTCTTGGCGAGCTCGCTCGGGTATCGCTCACCTATGCAGCGGGAGGGTCGGGACCAGCGACGGTGATCGCGAAATGCCCGACCACCGTCGAGGAGAATCTTGGGCTCGTCCTTGCGATGGGCTTCTACGTGCGCGAGGTCAGCTTCTACCGAGAGGTAGCCAGCCAGGTGCCCATCAGGGTCCCGAAGCTCTACCACGCTGACATGTCCGAGACGAGTGTGCCGTTCGTGTTGATCATCGAGGACATGGTCGGCGCGAGCACTCCCGATCAGGTAGCGGGCATCTCCGTCGAGGAAGCCGAGAAGATCATCGCAAGCATCGTGCCGCTCCACGCGCAGTACTGGGGCGACATCGACGAGCTCGAGACGCTCGACTGGCTGCCGCCCATGAACAACGATCTGTACAAGGGCGGACAGCAGATGGGCGAAGCGCTCTTCCCGGCGTTCTCCGAGCACTACGCCTCGCACATGTCGGCTCAGGACATGGAACGCATCGGCACGTCGTGCAAGCGCTACACCGAACTCCTCGACTACACCACCACGATCGGAGCAGCGACGTTCACCCACACCGACTGTCGCGCCGAGAACTACCTGTTCGGGGGCCCGGACGGCGACGACGCCGTGACCGTCGTCGACTTTCAGCTGTCGACACGCCACATCGGGATGTGGGACGTCACGAACCTCATCGCCGGCTCGATGACCACCGAGCTGCGCCGCCAGCACGAACGTCAGCTCATCCAGGGCTACGTGGACCAGATCCGTTCCCGCGGCATCGATTACTCGATGGACCAGGCCATGAAGGAGTACCGCGTCTGTCTCCTCCACCAGTGTCCTGCGCAGGTGATCAGCAGTGACCTCGGCGGTGGAAACGAACGCGGTGCAGCACTCCTCGAGCAACTGCACCTTCGTCCGCTGTACGCGGCGCTCGACAACGACGCATTGGATCTGCTCGACGAGTTCTGACCCGCTTGCCCGGTCAGCCTGTGATCGCCGTGTGAATGACCTCTTCGAGGAGACCCGCGAGCTCCCCGCCGGTTCCCGAGTCCGCTTCGATCACGAGGTAAGCGCCGTAGCCGTCATCGAGGTCGAGCCACGGCACCGAACCGTATGCTCCGCCATCGCTGATACGACCGGTGTCGCGATCGACCCACCAGCCCATGCCGTAGCCGGTGCCGTCGCCCCCGGTTCCCACTTGGCCAGCCTCGCCGGAATAGGTCGACCCGATGCGGTCGGAGTGCATCGTGTCGAGCGCTTCTGGACTGAGCACCTGCGAGTCTCCGCACATGCCGTCCTCGAGGTGCATCAGCAGCAGCCGCCCGTAGTCGGGCGCATTGATGTAGGCGCCGCCTTCCGGATTCGGATTGTCCGTATCGACGAGCGTGGACGGGTCACCGGCGAACTCAACCGGGTAGTCGAAGCCGGAACCCATCTGTGCGAAGTGGTTGTTGAAACCCAGCGACTCGAGTCCGCATGGTTGCGTGAAGATCTCGTCGACGAGCTCCGCGAACGACTGCCCGGAGGCGATCTCAGCGACGGCGCCCGCGATGGTCCACTGCCCCCCGCCGTAGCGGAACTCGGTGTCTGGTGGAATGACGTCGGCGTCATCGTCAGGCGTGGTGAAAATCGTCTCGGCGCACTCCTGAAGCGTGCCGTCGGCGATGTACTGGCAGAGGTACGGAGCAAAGACCGGGTTCGGGGCGAGGCCGACCAAACCCGAGCTGTTGGAGAGAAGCTGTGCCGGAGTGATCGCCGGGTTGCCACTCCCCCACTCTGCGACCTCGGCGACCGGCGCGTCGATGTCCAGCACGCCTTCGTCGTCGAGGTGCAAGAGCACACCAGCAGTGATCATCTTGCTCGACGAGGCGACCAACGAGATCCGTTCGGCGTCGAACTCTCCCCAGTACTGCTCGTGCACCACGCCCTCGCCGCGCGAGACCACCACGAGGCCGGCACCGTTCAAACCCCGCTCTGCGGTGAACTCGTCAACGATCGGGCCCACCGAGGAGAAGTCGTACTCGGGGCTGATCTCTTCGGCCACCGAGGTCGTCTCGGGCGTCGTGTCCAGTGGCGCTTCGGTCACGGGCGGCTCGGCGACAGGCAATTCGGTCGTCGGCGGCTCGGCTGCGGGCGGATCCGTCGCGGCAGGCTCCGTGTCCGGAGGCTCGGTGCTGGGAGCTTCCGTTGCGGCGGGTTCAGTGGTCACCGGGTCTGCGGTGTCGCTTCCCGCGCACGCTGCACCAACGACCCCAACAGCAACGATGACCGGTATGGCTCGGCGAGTTCGCATGCCGCGACGCTAGGGCACCTCCCGGTCAGATGTCGGATCAGTTCGTGCGTTTGATGTCCGTGACGACCCCACCGCTCGCCCTTGCGAGCAGACTCGGCTCGATCGGGAAGACGTCGGTCCAGGTACCCGCTGCAGCCCAGACCTCGTCGTACGCCAACAGGTCCGGATCGATGAAGATCCTCAGCGGGTTGTCGTGACCGAACGGCGGCACACCGCCGATCGGGAAACCCGTCGATGAGCGCACTGCATCAGCGTCCACCCGCATGCACTTCTTGGCTCCAGCGGCAGCGGCCAGCTTCTTCTCATCCAGCTGATTCGAACCGCTGACGTAAGCGAGCACCAGCTCGAGGTCGTCACCATCGGTCTCCACACCGAAGATCAAGCTCTTGACGATCTGCCCGACGTCGACGCCGACGGCATCTGCTGCGTCCTGTGCGGTCTTTGCGCCCTGCGGATACGACTGCGGCTCGACGACCACGCCGAGCGCGCGCCCCGCTTCGACCACTTTGACCACGTTGCGATGCAGACCTTCACTCATCGCACCAGTGTGGTGCGGCGCGGTCGATCACGCCGCTTCGATTGCGGCCGGGCGATCTGCCGGACCCGCGGTGGACAAGATCAACATGCCGATCAAGCTGAGCACCGCAGCGATCGTGTACGGCGCTCGGTACGACCCGAACACGTCGAACAGCCATCCGATCAGCAACGGTCCTCCCGCGACGCCGATGATCCCCACCGCTTGTGAGCGCCCGAAGATCGTTGGATAGTCGAGCACACCGAAGCGTTCGGCCATCAGCAACGGTTGCATCATCAAGAGGTTGCCGATGGTCATGCCGAAGAGGACGATCGACGCAAAGATCAGCGGGGTCGATGTGGACAGTCCGACGCCGATCAGCGCCACGGCCTGCAGTCCTGCCAGGAACACCGTGAAGCGCATCATGGGCACGACGGCGACGAGGCGACCGCCGATCAGCCTCGCAATCACCGATGTGGCTGCGAGCGTGGTGATCGAGAACTGCGCAGTCCGCTCATCCGTGCGGTCCTCCACCAGCTTCACGAGTTGTTGGATTCCACCGACCTGCGTCCCCAATGCGAGCACGTACCCGAACGTGACCGAACGATAGAAGCGGGTCGCGAACGCGACGTGTGCGCGATCTCCGTCGGGGGCGACGATTGCAGCGCCCCGTTCGAGGCGGGCGCCATCAGGGGCGAACCCGTCGGCCGCCGGATCCGGCCTGATCAGCCACAACGACACTGGGACGATCCCTGCGGCCAAGACGAGCCCGAGCCATGGCGTCGTCGCTGCAAGCCCATTCGCATCGATGAATCGTTTCGCGAACGGCGTGATGACGATGCCGCCGACCGACAATCCCGTCGAAGCGACCGAGAGCGCTACCGAGCGTTTTGCGTGGAACCACCGGGTGACGACGGTGGTCGTTGGGACGAGCCCACACAACCCGTACCCGACAGCGAAGAGCGCATACGTGACGTACAGCTGCCACTGCGTGGTGACCTGGCCGATCAAGCCAAGCGAGCCGCCCGCGAGGATCGCACCGACAGCGATGACATAGCGAACGTCGAACCGCTCGATCAGCCGAGCGGCCACCAGTCCGACCAGCCCGCCGACGACGAAGAAGATCGTGATCGCGAACGAGATACTCCCGAGTGCCCACCCCTGTTCCTTGCTGAATGCATTGAGGTAGACCGCGAGACCGTAGAAGGCAAGTCCCGAATTGACGAGCAAGACGAAGAAGCAACCTGCGACCACCCGCCAGCCCGGAAACGATCTCAAGGATGCAGCGTCGGCGGTTGCGTCAGTCGACGAGAGCATCGATTGCGGCTGCCATCTTGCGGTCGTAGTCGGTGACGACGTTGCCGTCGTCGTGCGTGGTGAGACGAATCGTGACGTTGCTGTACACGTTGGACCACTCTGGATGGTGATTCATCGACTCTGCGATGAACGCAACGCGGGTCATGAACGCGAACGCCTCCGTGAAGGAGCCGAATGTGAACGTCCGCTCCAAGGCGTTGTCGGTCTCAGTCCAATTCATGCATGGAACCTATGCGCCGACAGCTCGCCAACCAGCAGCGACGACAGCTAGGAGATGCCGATGAGCGAACTCGTCAGTTCCCGTCGGCTGTTGACGCCGAGCTTGTCGTAGATCCGCTGCAGGTGATTCTCCACCGTGCGCACCGAGAGGTGGCACGCCTCAGCGATCTCGCGGTTCGAGCGGCCAAGACTCGCCAAGTCAGCGATCTCTCGCTCCCGACCTGTGAGCGCAACAGGTGGCGCCGCTCGGTCGAGCGTCAGCAACCATTCCTCTCCGGTGAGTTGCTGCGAGTGAGCCGCGGCCCGTCGCGACCGTGCAGCTGCTCGGCTGTCGGACACCGCCGTGTGCAGCTCGGCGGCGATCAGTGACGCCTCGGCGGCGAAGATGTCGGCTCCGAGCTCGGTGAACTTGGCGGCGGCAGCATCCACGAGGCGCCCGTCGCGTGCGTTCACCGCTCGGCCGAACTCGGCTCGAAGCGGTGCCAGCTCACCTTGGACATCGACGAACTCGTCCCATTCGCTATCCGCGACCGATCCACCGAGTCGTACCACATCGTGGAGCGCCTCGGCCGTGAAGGAGATCGTCCCTTCCTCCCGCGACGCCGCAGCGACGCGGCGCAGCAGATCGATCGCTGCAGGCCGGTCCCCGCTGACCGCGGCCAGCCACGCTTCGGCGCGTCCGGCCTGGGCACCCCAGAGCACCGCCGGGTGGGGGCCGGCCGCGACGAGTTCCTGCCAGCCGGCATCGGCTCCTTCGAGGTCATCGCGCCCGGCGGCACTGATCACGACGCCGGCGAGTGCCCAACGACGCGGGCCCGCCGAGTGCATGGCATTGAACGACCCAGCCGACTCGACGAACAACGATCGCGCCGCTTCCAACCGCCCGGTGATCATCCGCGATCGGCCCAGCATCATCGAGAACCACGCCTGTCCCATCCGCTTGCCAGCCGTGACACTCTCGGAATAGCCGAGTTCCGCAAGCGGGGTTGCCTCGGTGATTCGACCCGCCTCGGAGAGGGCGGTCGTCAGCGCGACGAAGTGGGTACCGGGATCGGCCATCGTGGGTTGTTCACCAAGCTCCGAGGCAATCTCGAAGGCGCGGGTGGCGACAGCGATTGCATCGTCGCACCTGCCACAAATCGCATCCGAACACGCGATGGTGATACTGGACGTGAGAAAGGCGCGGACGTTCGTCTCATCGCTCAAGAACGGGAGCGCAACCTCACGCGCCGCGTCGTGACGGCCGGCGAGCCCCCAGAACAGCGCCCGCTCTGCGGTGACTTCGTCGCGCCACGCACCTGGCGGAAGCACATCTTCAGCATCCAAGAGCGCTGCTTCGGCTTCCTGCGCGTCCCCGAGTCCCCAGAAGAGTGCGATCGCTCGCTGCACAGCGACGAGGGCGATCGACTGTTCGGAGTGGTCGGCGCGAAGGTCGCGGACGATCTCGTAGGCGCGTTCTGCTTCCCCGAGATATGCCAAGGCTTCACTGACGACCAGCGCAGCGTCGACCGAGGAGTCGTCGAGCGCCTTGGTCGCCAGTTCGATGGCGAGCCGTTGCTGGTTTCCATACAGCGCTCGGCGAGCGGCCAGCACCATGTCGCTCGACACCCGTTTGCCGCCTGCACGCAGTTGCCAGGTGGCGGCCGAGACGATGTCGTCGTCGCGCCGAAGCGGCGTGGACTCCAGCTGTGCGAGCAGGCGCGAATAGGCGCGAGCAGCACGCGCCGAAGCAAGCGATCGTCGAGCGATGTCTCCATAGAGCGGATGCACCAGCTGAACCGTTCGACGAAGCCCATCGGGAGCAACGACGAGCAAACCGGCGTCTTCAGCCTCGATGACCGGTGCGTGGCCGACGATCTCGACAAGCGCTTCGAGTCCGACGGCACCGGCAAGCGCAACGAGCTCGACGGCATCGCGAGCCGAATCGCTCAGCGCGTCGAGTCGCTCGGTGAGCAGTTCATCGAGACGGACCGATCGCGGTTCGCCATGGAGCCGCCACACACCGGCATCGAGGCGAAGATCGCCATGGTCAAGCGACGACCGCACGAACTCTCGGATCATCAGCGGCGACCCGGCGCTCGCTTCCCACAGCGCCAGCCGAGTGGGAGCGTCGATCGGAGCGTCGAGCGCCAGGTCGAGCAACTCGTCCACCTCCGCGCGTGCCAGGTTCTCGAGATCGATTCGCTCGACTACATCGTCCTTCCACAGCGCCCGGATCGCGGGAGCGAGCGGCTCGCCGGTTCGCAGCGTTGCCAGCAGTCGGATCGTCTCGGCGGCGACCATCGAGTGCAGCAGCGCCGCGGAATCGTCGTCGAGGAGGTGAATGTCGTCGACGACCACCGTCGGCACCGTCGAGATCGCTCCTTCGAGCGAACTGAGCGGAGTGGAGCCGGGACGATGCACGGAGACGCGGATGATCGGCGACGCCGACGTCTCCACCCGTTCCATCACGTCCCGGGCGAGGCGGGTCTTGCCGACACCGGCCACACCAGCGATGAGGACACCTCGATCACGTTCGAGCATCGAACACGCAAGGTCACTCGCCGCAGCTCGACCGACGAGCGGCCAGTTTCCCGATACGCCGTGGAGTGACACGCAACGAGAGTAGATCAATCATCCGTCGAGCTCTTCGGTTTCTCCCGGGACGTGGCGTCGCAGACGCACGCGCGGAACGCAGACTGCGGAACCGATCAGATCGACAACAACCGCGGTTGAGTAGCTACTACTCATGCGCCAGACACGTCCGCGCTGGCACGTTGAGACGATGATCAACTACATCATCATCGGTTCGATTGTCGCGTCACTCGTTTTCACGGTCGTCGTTCTCCTGCTCAGCTTCAAACTGGTACGTCGACTGATGAAC
>CALIOL010000275.1 GCA_938044705.1 uncultured Ilumatobacter sp.
GAACCTGCAGCAGATGTTCCCGCAGATGCAATGGAACGAGAGCTACGACTTCGAAGGCCAGGACCCGATGGGGTTCGCCCAGGCCATGCAGGCCATGCAGGAACTCGGCGACATCGACCAGCTCGAGAACCTGCTGCGCAATGCGTCCTCGCCGTCCGCGCTCGCCGAAGCGGACATGGACAAGGTGCGCAACCTGATGGGCGATGACGCCGCCGACTCACTCGAACGTCTCGCCGAATTGACGAAGCAACTGGAGCAAGCGGGCCTCGTCGAGAACAAGGAAGGCAAGCTCGAACTCACTCCGAAGGGGCTCCGAAAGATCGGCTCGAACGCACTCAAGGAGCTGTTCTCGAAGATGTCGAAGGACATGGCCGGGCAGCACGAGATGAGCCAGTACGGGGTCGGCCACGAGCGCACCTACGACTCGAAGGCGTATGAATACGGCGACCCGTTCCAACTCGATCTCAACCGGACGATTCGTAACGCCTTGCGTCGCCGTGCGGGCGATGGCGACACGAGCGTGCCCGTTCGCCTCTCCCCCGACGACTTCGAGATCGAGCGCACCGAGCACCTCACTCGCTCAGCCACCGTGCTGATGCTCGACCTGTCGCTCTCCATGCCGATGCGCGACAACTTCCTGCCGGCGAAGAAGGTCGCGATGGCGCTCCACCATCTGATCTCGACACAGTTCCCGCGCGACTCGCTCGGCATCGTCGGATTCTCCGAGACGGCCCGGATCCTCACCGCCGAGCAGCTGCCCGAGGTGTCGTGGGATTTCGTGTACGGCACGAACATGCACCACGGATTCACGCTCGCTCGCCAGCTGTTGGCCCGGGAGTCGGGCAACAAGCAGATCATCATGATCACCGACGGCGAGCCAACCGCTCACATCACCCCCGATGGCTATCCGTTCTTCAACTATCCGCCCGCCCGTGAGACCGTCGAAGCGACGTTGCGCGAGGTCGTTCGTTGCACGAAGAGCAACATCCGGATCAACACCTTCGGACTCGGCGCCGACGGTTCGTTGCGAGCGTTCATCGAGCGAATGACCGAGATCAACCAGGGCCGGGCGTTCTTCACCACGCCGGAGAACCTCGGCGACTACGTCCTGGTCGACTTCCTGGACGGCAAGCGCCAGCAAGCTCGCGCGGGTCGACGCTCCGCCTGATCGACCTCCAACGCCCCGTCTGAGAGGGGTGCCTGCACCCTGTCGGGCTCTGCCGGTCGTCTTTATGGTGGTGCTCATGCGGGCGAGGAATGTTGTTGTTTCAGTGCTGGCTGTCGCCGCAGCGACGGTCCCCGTCGTGGTGCCATCGACGCCTGTCGAGGCGGCCGCAACGGTGTCTGGGGTGGTGCTCGATGTGAACGACCAACCCGTGTGGGCGGCGGTGGTGATGTGCCGCGATGACAACGATTGCGAACAGGTGAACACCGACCAGTTCACCGGCACGTACTCGATCGCGCTCCCCGACGACGTGTGGACGATGCGGGTGAGCCCGTACAACTTCGATGGTCAGGGCTACCACACCTACTACCACGTCGATGCTTGGAACGTGGACGACGCCACACCGATCGACCTGAGTGGAGGCGGGACCGCCATCATCGACCCAGTCATCCAGTTCACGCCGGTCGCCACCGGCACACTCACCGACGAGTCGGGTGCCGCGATCCCGAACGTCAACGTGTCGTTCTGTGATGCAGTCGGATCGACCGGCTGCACCGGCGGACAGACCAACAGCGCCGGGCTGTTCAGCGTCACGCTTCAACCGGGCACCTACACACTGCGCTACACCGTGAGCACCAGCGTGTACCTGCCGCTGTACTGGGACGACCAGCGCACGCTCGAAGACGCCGACACGATCACCGTGGTGCCCAGCGATACGCCGGTACTCGATGCTGTCGCCACGTCACTCCCGACACTGTCGGGCACCGTGCGCGACCAGTTCGGCGACGTGGTCGAGGGGATCAGCGTGACACGATGCCAGCTGGGCGGTTTCTGCGGCGGCAACGAGGTGACCGACAGCAACGGACGGTTCAGCTACACCGTGCAGCCTGGCGAGTACACGCTCCAGTTTCGCAACAACCTGCTGTTCGAGGGCCATGACACCGAGTACTGGGAGGACGCCGCCGACCTGGCGTCGGCCACCTACATCGACACCGACGTCACCCCGCACTCCGACCTCGACGTCGAGATCCATCGCAACGGCCGAGTGAGCGGCACCGTGACGAGCGATGCGGGCGGGCCGATCGAGGGCATCCGGGTCTCGCTGTGCAACGGTGGCTGCCGGATCGACACCACCGATGAGAACGGCGAGTACGAGATCGCTCGCCTCGACGGCTCCTACGTCCTCCAGTTCCGAGACGACTCTGGGGCGCACGATCCAGAGTTCTGGGACGACCAACCGAACAGCGGCCTCGCCGACGACGTCGAACTCACCGCAGCCTCGAACGTCGTCGCCAACGCCGAGCTCGTCGCATTGACGCCCATACGGGGCCGCGTCACGAGCGAGTCCGGTGGCGTGTTCAACGCCACGATCATGGCCTGTCACACCAACGGC
>CALIOL010000276.1 GCA_938044705.1 uncultured Ilumatobacter sp.
CCTTGTCCCAGTCGGGTTCTGGGCCGATCGCCACGAGCAGAGGTGGGACGATGAGCGTGACGGCGACACCGACGACGACCATGATGCCGGTACGGCGCAGACCCCAGTGATGACGGAGCACGAACGCGATCAGAAAGAGCACGCCCGGCATGATGACCAGCGCAGGAAACGTGAGAAAGAGCGCCCAGACGATGATGCTGCCCAAGCTGTCGGTCCCGTGATTTGCGAACATCGCCGTGCTCGTCATCTTCGTCTTGCCCCGCCCGTTGTCCGTGAGCGACTCACAGTACTCGCCGACGCAGCGACCGCGTCGGAGTCGGATACGACGGACACCCGACCAGCTCGCCGACGCGTTGATCGACTTTGCGTCCCACGAGCCAGAGGGACGCGCTCGCGGCCGAGCTTCAGGCTGAGCGCTTTGGGCGTCGATCAGAAATCAGCCACGACGATGCGGCACTGATGGTCGCTGCGGCGGTCACCGCTGGCCATGCCCCGATCTTCTTCGCGAGAGGATGGGACGCGCCGAAGCCGCCGAGGTAGATCGCTGTAAGGAGGCCGGTCCCCAACGGTCCGGTGGAACGAAACCACTGCCGACCGGCGGCCACGCCAGCAACCGCGAGAACAGCGCCGCCGAGTGGTCGGATCTCTGTCTCGCGGGCGACGTAGTAGCCGCCGAGCAAACCGGTCGCAACGATGGGTGCGGTGGGAATTCTCACCACGCAACCTTACGTCCGGACCGGCCGTCAGCTCGGTTGGTCACGTCGCTCGGCCGCTGGTTCGATGGGTTCCGCGTCCCAGAGCTGAACCTCGGGCTCGTCGCCATAAAGCACTTCGGCAGGGCTGCGCTTTTCGATGTTTCCGGTCAGACCTCGGTACATGCCGAGCCCGCACAGCTGACGGAGTTGTGGGCTGAAGGTCGCCATCACCTCAGGTGGGATGCCGAGCTGCTGGTTCTCCTGCTGGCGAATGAAACCGGCGCAGTAGTTCATGGCGACGCCGACACGGACCTCGTCGTCGGTCGTGTTCGCACCGCCGCCATGCCAGGTGCTGCCGTGCCAGACCAAGACGCTGCCCTTGGACATCTCGGCCGCGACCGTCTCGACCTCCGCATCGCCAGCGAAGTAATCCGGGTTCTGCCACAGATGACTGCCGGGTACCACGCGGGTCGCACCGTTCTCCTCCGTGAAGTCCGTGAGCGCCCACATCGAGTTGCAGACCGTTGCGGCATGAGGCTTGGCGAGCGGCTGCACCTGGTCGTCAGCGTGGATCACCTGTGCGGTTTCGCCAGGGCCGAGCGAGATCGACGCCAAGCTGGACACGAGACACTGCTCGCCGAGTACACCCTCGATCAACTCGAGCACGACCGGATGTGTCGGCACGTGTTGCCAGATCTCGCCGTGAGCGAGGAGGTTGTAGGTGCGTGTCGTGAGATTCCCCTCGAAACGATTGTCCGCAGGACGGCTCCGCAGCTCGACTTCGAGGCGACGCACGTCCTCGAGCAGCGCGTCGACCAGATCTGGTTCGATCGCGTTCTCCACGACTGTGTACCCGTCATCGACGAGTTGTTGATGATGTACAGCGAGGTCGAGTGGCACGTCCTGAAATCTATGCTGCATCCAGCGCCCCAATATGGTCGACATCTCGAACTGTCGACCCCGCAATCCCGAGCGGCGATCCCGTATGGTCAGCGCAGACAGGAAGAGAGTTCCCCCATGATTGGTTTGTTGGCATCGATGCTCGGAGGTCGCGGCGGAAGTGCGCTCGGCCGCATGCTCGGCGGACGTACGGGCGCAATGGTCGGTGGGCTGGCCGGATCCCTGATCGGTGGGCGCAAGTTGAGTCGCTTGGGTCGCTCACTGTTCGACAAGAACACGGGCAACGCGCAAGGTCGTGGCGCCTCGGTCGCCGACGACATCCTCGAAGCCGACGCCATCAGCAACAGCGACGCGAGCACGCTGATCCGCGTGATGTGCAACGCTGCGAAGGCCGACGGTCGCGTCGACGCCGAGGAGGCCCAGAAGATCGCCGGCGAACTGGGTGACGATGTCTCGGTCAACGAGCGCGCCTTTCTGGAAGCGGAGATCACGTCACCGATGCGGAGCGCGAGCGACATGGCCCGAGATGTTCCTGCTGACCTGCGCGACGAGGCGTACGCCGTGTCGCTCTTGACGGTCACGGTCGACACCGTCGACGAGGCGAACTACCTGAAGGAGTTCGCAAGTGCACTGGGTCTGTCGAGCGACGAGGTTCGCGAGATCCACTCCGAAGTCGGCGTGTGATGCCGACGCCGTCTGGCGGCGTCACGGTGATCCGCAAGTACACGAGCTCGCCGATGCCTCGCCCTTCGGTGTCCGCCCGTCGTGAGGTGTGAACCGTCCATCGACAAATGAAGGCGAGCGATGTCCGCACTACGGTGCTGGCGTGCTCGAGGTGACGGGGGTTTCCAAACGGTACGGGTCGATTCACGCGCTGAACGAGGTGTCTTTTGCGGTCGGCCAGGGCGAGATCGTCGCAGTCGTCGGAGAGAACGGTGCGGGCAAGTCGACACTCGTCCAGTGCATTGCTCGCTCGACGTTGCCGGACGGCGGGGTGGTCTCCGTCGACGATGTGGTGCTCGGCAGGAGCCCGCGAGACGCGATCGCAAGCGGAGTGTCCGTCGTGTGGCAGGACCTTGCGCTGTGCGAGAACCTCGACGTCACGGCCAACCTGTTTCTGGGGCGAGAGTTCGAACGAGCCGGGGCGCTCAAGACCGCGTCGATGCGTTCTCGAGCAGCCGCGATCTTTCGCAACCTGAACGTCGACGTTCCGGAGCTTGACCGGCCGATCCAGCGGCTGTCGGGCGGCCAACGACAACTCGTCGCCATTGCCCGAGCGACGCTCGACGAACCGAGAGTGCTCATCCTCGACGAACCGACTGCGGCACTCGGCGTGGCGGAGACCGCCACGATTCTCGGCGTCGTCGAGACGTTGCGTCGTCACGGCGTGGCGGTGCTGCTGATCTCGCATCAGCTGGACGAGGTCTTCGACGTCGCCGATCGCATCGTCGTGATGCGCCACGGTGCAGTCGTGGCCGACGTTCATCGCTCCGAAACGCATCCGGACGATGTCGTCGGTCTGATCACGGGTGTCGACGTCGACTCATCCGCCGGCCGTCAGCTTCGACGACTCCACAGCCTGTCCGAGCAGTTGAGCGAGGCAGAAGACGGCGCTGTGCTCCCGCTCACCGTTTCGTCACTGTCAGGCGCGTTGAACGTCGATCGCCTCGCGATCTGTCTCGTCGATGAAGATGATGCTCCCGGCGAGCTGCGGTGTGCTGCGTCGCTCAACCTTCCGGCTGGACTGACCGATCGGCTCGGCGGCATCGGAATGGGGGACGAGTCGACGTTTCTCGTCGCAGCGGTTGCCGACCGAGCGATCGTCGTGGTCGGGGATCTGCGGGATCGGCCAGAGGATGCGGTTGCCAGAGCAGCGGTCGAGCACGGAGTCTCCGGAGCGTGGGCTGCGCCGATCGTCGGCCAGAACGGCGTCATCGCCGTCGTCGTCGGATTCACCACGACGCTCGCACAACTCCAGCGCGATCAAGTCCAGCTTCTCGAACTGTTCTCCACGATGGCGGGAGCGGCGATCGAGCGCGGTCGACTCGTCGAGTCGCTCGGCGCACGCAACCGTTCGCTGGTCGGCCTCCGTGGGGTCCTCGAAACGCTCGCTGGCCCGAAGCTGCATGACGGCGGGATGTTCGAGGCGCTCGAAGCGTTGTGCCGTGGCGTGGCATGCGACCGCGCCGGTCTGTTCCTGGGCGTCGAGAACGAGTGGGCGCCGCGAGCGGTCGCCGACGTGAGCCATGTCGGTCACACCGATCCGGACCCCGAGATGCTCGCGGCGCTCACCGGGAACGCGATCGACGGCGCGTGCGTTTCGCGATTCGAATGGTCACGAGGCGACGCAGCACTCGTGTGCATGTGGGCCGACGGCAATGTGCCGGCGGAGGCGGGGAACGTCGTCGACGGCGCCGCCAACTCTTTTCGCCTGGCGATGGAACGCGAGCTGACCGACGAAGCCGAAAGCGCGGCGAACGCGCTACGACAGACCCGTCGGCAGGAACGAATACTGACCAGACGGCTCGGCCACGAGCTCCGCACGCCGCTCACTGCGGTCCGCGGGTTCGCTTCGACGTTGTTGCAACCCGACGTCGACTGGCCTGACGCGGAACGGCAACGGTTCCTGGAGATCATCGAACGCGAGTCTGGGAGGATGGCACGACTCGTCGAGCAGCTGTTCGACGACAGCGCGATCGAGGCGGGAACGCTGCGCCTCGCGTTCCACTACTGCGATCTCGTCCTCGTGCTGCAGTCGGCGATCTCGGTCGCGGCGCCAGGCCGCGACATCCACGTCGAGTTGCCCGACTCGTTCACGATCTGGGGTGATCGCGACCGACTGCAACAGGTCTTCATCAACCTGATCGGCAACGCTGTTCGACACAACGACGACTCCGCTCGGATCGGCGTGGAGATCGACCATGGTGATCGTGGCCCGACCGTCGATGTTCGAGTCTGGGACGACGGGCCGGGAATGTCGCAAGCGGCTCGGGAGCGTCTCGAGTCGAGCACCGTCATCGACCCCGAAGAGCAGGGGTTGGGCCTTCGCCTGGTTCGAGGAGTCGTCGCAGCCCATCGCGGCACGACGTCGGTGGACGTCTCCGAGGGCACCACCGTGACCGTGCGCCTTCCGATCGAATCGAGTGTGTCATGACCCCCACCCGCGTGCTGCTCGTCGAAGACGATGTCAACATCATCGATCTGGTCCGCTCGAACTTGTTGGCCCGCGGATTCGACGTGGAAGTCAGCCAGACCGGCAAGGGGATCCCCGAACTCGTACAGACCTATGATCCGTCGATCGTGCTCCTCGATCTCATGCTCCCAGGAGTCGATGGGTTCGAGATCTGCCGTGATCTGCGCCAGCGCACGTCGATCGGCATCATCGTCGTCTCGGCTCGTGCAGGAGAAGGAGACAAGGTCCGGGCGCTCAACCTCGGCGCGGACGACTACCTCACCAAGCCGTTCGGAATCGATGAGCTGCTCGCCCGAATGGCGGCCACGTTCCGACGGTCGCGCCCCGCCGAGCCGCAAGTGGAGGAGTCCGAGATCGTGCTCGGGTCCATCCGTATCGACCTCGAAGCTCAGGCGGTGTATCGAAACGGCGATCGAGTTCAGCTGACGCCCACGGAGTACTCGCTCCTGCAGGTGCTCGCGACCAACGAAGGATCGCTGTTGTCCTACGAGCAACTGCTGCGCGACGTGTGGGGGCGCGGCTACGAGGAATCGCGCGAGTACGTGCGGATCTACGTCGGCCGACTCCGCTCGAAGCTCGACGACCCCGAGGCCGAATCGCTCATCGTGACCGAGCCACGCGCCGGCTACCGGCTCGTGAATCCAGGGTGACGCGGGTCGTTTACAACTTGTTACGCGGGATGCGACGGATTTTTCGGCCTCGTTTGCAACGTGAAATTTAGGTTTCGTAGCGATGTCGCGGAGATGTTCTGCGACCGAACCCGAGGGGGAGAACATATGAACAAGTGGAGGAAACTCACTGCTGCCACTGCTGGCTTGGCGCTCGTGACCGCAGCGTGCGGAAGCGACACCGAAGAGGTCAGCGAGTCGGCCAGCTCGGACGCCGAGGCGCCCACCACCGAAGCGATGGAAGAAGCAGCAGGCGCTGACAGCGATTGCAGCGGCATCGCCGTGCTCCTCCCCGATTCGGTGTCCTCGCCGCGCTGGGAGAACGACGACCGTCGCTTCCTCGCCGAAGCATTCGAGACCGCAGGCCTCAGCTCGGATCAGTACAGCATTCTCAATGCTGAGGGCGACGCCGCAACGCAGCAGACGCAAGCGGAGCAGGCGATCACCGATGGCGCCGAAGTGTTGCTGATGGTCAACCTCGACTCTGGCTCGGGTGCAGCGATCATCGACAACGCCCGCTCGCAGGACGTCGCCATCATCGACTACGACCGCCTGACGGTCGAAGGCGAAGGGGCCGACTACTACGTCAGCTTCGACAACGTGGCCGTCGGAGCGACCATGGGAGCAGCGATGGAGGACGCGTTGGCCGACTTCGACGGCGTGCCGAACGTGATGATCCTCGACGGCGGGCCCACCGACAACAACGCGACGTTGTTCGCCGAGGGCTACATGAGCTTCGCTCAGCCACACTTCGACGACGGAACCTGGAACCTGGTCGACAAGCAGGCCGTGCCGGACTGGGACAACGTGCAAGCCCAGACGATCGCTGAGCAGATTCTGACGGCGGCTGGAAACGAGGTCGATGCGGTCATCGTCGCCAACGACGGCATGGCTGGCGGTGTGATCTCGGCGCTGACCGCTCAAGGCCTCAACGGCATCCCGGTCACCGGCCAGGACGCAACGGTTGGCGGCGTGCAGAACATCCTGCTGGGCAACCAGCTGATGACGGTCTACAAGGCGGTCCGCGCCGAGGCGTTCGCCGCCGCAGACCTCGCGGTTCAGCTGTGCAACGGCGAGACGCCGGCCGTCGATGACACCGTCAACAACGGCACGACCGACGTTCCTTCGCTTCTCCTGACGCCTGTCGAGACGAACGCTTCGAACATCCAAGAGACCGTCATCGCTGACGGATTCCGTACCGTCGAAGAGATCTGTGTCGGCGACGCCGCCGAGACGGACTTCTGCAGCTGACGAGTCCACGAACCTGCTGAAATCGGCCGGTCGACGACGGTGCTGCCGTCGTC
>CALIOL010000277.1 GCA_938044705.1 uncultured Ilumatobacter sp.
GACGAGGGCCCCGACGAGTGGCAGCGCGTGACCGCGTCGATCGTTCAGGATCAACGGATCGAACCGTTCGATGACCAGCGTCGCAAGGTCGACTACGTCGCCCCGGATGGAGGTCTCGTCCCGGTCGAGTTGCCCGACGTCGACGTCACCGATGTGGAGATTCGCCAACAGTCGTTGAGCTTCAGCGTGGACCAGATCGGCGTGCCGGTCATCGTGAAGGTCAGCTACTTCCCGAACTGGAACGTGTCCGGAGCCGAGGGTCCCTATCGGGCGGGAGCGAACCACATGGTCGTCATCCCGACGAGCACGGACGTCGAGATGACCTACGACGCTCGCGGCGGGCTCGATTGGTTCTTCTACTCCATGACGCTGCTGGGAATCGGCTTGTGCTTCGTCTGGCGTAAGCGTGGCGACGTGCGCCATGCCGGCCAGACGCCGTCCTTCGCCATGTCGTCTCCGGGCGCGGTCGTTTCGCACGCTGAGCGGGACTCGGTGGCAGATGAGTCGGCTGCGGCCGTAGGGGCTGAATGGTCACCTGCGCCGATGGAGGGCGACGGCGCAATCCCCGGTGCGATGGATCCGACACCTCTGCAGCAAGCGTCGATTGTCGATGATCTGATCGATGATTCCGTCGACGATGCCGTCGAGCGTGAAGACCCAGACGCCGATCTGATCGGCTGAATCGCGCACGCCCGTCGCCGGGTCGTCACGAGGTCGACACCATCGACCGATAGCGTCACGTGGTCATGTCAGTCTTGGATCAGATCGTAAAGGCCTACGACATTCGTGGCACGGTGCATGACGAATTGAACGTCGATGTTGCACATGCGCTCGGTGTCGGATTCGCCGCCTTCGTCACGAGTGCCGGAGCGGATCGGGTCGTGATCGCACGCGACATGCGACCTTCGGGGCCTTCGCTCGTCGAGGCGTTCACGCGTGGGCTCAACGAGCACGGCGTCGACGTCGTGGACGTCGGTCTCGCCTCGACCGATCTCATGTACTACGCATCGGGCACGCTCGACGTGCCTGGAGCGATGTTCACCGCCTCGCACAATCCGGCGGGGTACAACGGGGTCAAGCTGTGCCTGGAGGGTGCGCGTCCGGTCGGAGCCGACTCGGGGCTCTCCGACGTCAAAGCTGTCGCTCAGGCCGTGCTCGACGGCAACGAGCCCGAGCGATCGGGGACCGTGGGGTCGCGGACCGAGGCGTCGATGCTCGACGAGTTCGTCGAGCACGTCTTGACCTTCGCTGACCGTGACGAGATCGGCAGCATGAAGGTCGTGGCCGACACGGCGAACGGGATGGGCGGACTCGTGGTGCCAGCTGTGCTGCAGCGCCTCGACGGCGTCGAGTTCGAGATCATGTACCCCGAGTTGGACGGGACGTTCCCGAACCATCCAGCCGATCCGCTGCAACCAGCGAACCAGCGAGACCTTCGGGCACGGGTGGTCGCTGGTGGGTTCGACCTCGGGCTCGCGTTCGACGGCGACGCCGATCGCGTCTTCGTGGTCGATGAGCAGGGCGTTGGACTCAGCGGCTCGACGACGACGGCGATTCTTGCTGCGGCGACGCTGCGCCAGCAGCCCGGCGCGACGATCCTGCACAACCTCATCTGCTCGCGCGCCGTTCCAGATGTCGTCAGAGAACACGGCGGCGAACCGGTGCGTACCCGCGTCGGCCATTCCTACATCAAGCAGGTCATGGCCGAGACCGGCGCGGTCTTCGGAGGCGAGCATTCTGCGCACTACTACTTCGCACGGAACTTCAACGCAGACAGTGGACTCATCGCGTCGCTGATGGTCATGGCAGAGGTCGGGCGCGCTGGCGTGCCGCTCTCAGAGCTGCGCATTCCCTTCGAGCGGTTTTCATCGAGCGGTGAGATCAACACGCAGGTCGACGATGCGCTCGCCGTGATCGACCGCATCAGCGGCGAGTTCGCCGACCATCCACAGGACGAGCTCGACGGGCTCACCGTGGACTGCGGGGAGTGGTGGTTCAATCTTCGGCCATCCAACACCGAGCCGCTGCTGCGCCTCAACCTCGAAGCGCCAACTCGGGATCAGTGCGATGATCGAGTTGCGGAACTTCTCGCCCTCATCACGACCTGACCACGACAACACACCGAATCGGAGTCACACATGGCACTCTCACCCGACCTGCTCGCGATCCTCGCTTGTCCGGAAGACAAGGGACCGCTCTATCACCTCGACGACGAGGACCTGCTCTACAACCCGCGTCTCACCCGTGCGTACGCCGTGCGAGACGGCATTCCGGTCATGCTGATCGACGAAGCCACCACCGTGGAAGCAGCCGAGCACGAACGGCTGATGGGTGTGATCGAGAGCGCTTCGATCGCCCCGACGTTCGTCGCTTCTTGATCAACCTGAGATTCAAGCTGGGCTCGGATTGAGCCGAAGACTGTGCGAAGGTACTCGTTCCGCTTGGACGAGTGTCTGGGAAATTTTTCCATCCGACCGACACGAATATGACGAACGAGTTACGATTGGCCACGATGATTTCGACAACAGCGTTTCGACGAGGAGCTGCGCTCCTGCTTGGTGTGACCGCCTTCGGCGTGGTGCCCGCGGTGAGCTCGGTGTCAGCAGCGCCGGAGACCTGCGCCGCCGACAGCTTGTGCGCCGGTGGTGAGTACTTCCCCGTGACACCGACGCGCATCTACAACAACACCTCGGTGGACGCGAACGGCAGCGTGACCGTGCCGGTCGTCGGTTCCGACGTCATCCCCGCGGATGGCGTGCTCGCTGTTGCGGTCAACGTCACGGTCGCCGGTGCAGCCGGTGGCGGTTTCGCGACGGTCACCCCCGCTGACTTCGACGGTTCGGGTGACCCCACGTCGTTGATCAACTTCCAGTACTCGGGCCACACCGTGCCGAACTTCGGCATCATCGGCGTCGGCGAGACCGGTGAGATCACGATCGATCTCACCACTCAGGGTTCGGGCACGACCCGCATCATCGTCGACGTGTTCGGCTTCGTTGCCACGTCGGGCTACGAGGGCACGGACGACGCACCGCTGACCGATGGCGCCCGCATGGTGACGATCACCCCCGAGCGGATCTACGACTCGCGTTCGATTGACACCCTCGGTACCAAGGAATCCGTTGAGGTTCCGGTGCGCGGTGAAGGCGGCGTTCCCGACTCCGAAGACGTCACCGCCGTGGTCGTCAACTTGACGGGCATCAACAACCAGCCCGGCAACACCGGCACGTACCTGACGCTCTCGCCCGACCAGGTGCCAGCGAGTGCGGCCGATGCGCCCAGCTCGAACGGCAACTACCCGGCTGGCGTGACCAAGGCCAACCTCGCGATCGTCCCGCTGAACGACGATGGCAGCATCTGGGTGTACAACCGCAGTGGCAACATCAACGTCGCACTCGACGCTGTTGCGTACCTCGAGACCGGCGCCGATGAGTCGACCCGCACTGGTCGTATCGTCCCGCTCGAGTCGCCGTTCCGTTCGTTCGACACCCGCGATGCCGAGTTCGGCAGCGCCAAGCTCGGATTCTCGTCCTGGGAAGACTGGAGCTTCTCCGACTTCGCCGACTCCGTGCGCCTCAACGGCGTGGCGATCGGTGAACAGGGTGGTCTCTTCGGCAACCTGACCGCAGTCAACCTGGAGCGCCTCTTCGCAACGCAGCCGGTCACCAGCTTCTTGACGATGAACCCGGCAACCGATGGGGACTTCCCGTCGGGTGCGCCTGGCAACTCGAACCTGAACTTCGCTGAGGGCGGCGCAGTGCCGAACGCAGCAGTGGTCACCTACGGCGAGAAGAACGGTGACGACAACATGGTCTCGGCCTACAACGCCGATGGTCGGACGCACTACTTCCTCGACGTCTACGCCGTCATCCTCGACTGAGTCGGGCGAGGCTCCGCCTCACCCGTGCCTCGGATGCCGAGGCGCTCGGACCCCAGTGTGAAACTGCCCCGCTGCAATGTCGCAGCGGGGCAGTTCGCTGTTTTCGGCCCAGATCGCAAGCGTTGATGTGCGTGGGCAAGCCGGTCCCTGCTGGATACAGTGAAGTGACTGGGCTGTTGTTGATCCGGACCTGCTGGTCCCGGCCTGGTTCGCATCCGCATTCTCGCGAACCACGGAGGTTCCAACATGTCCGACACCACATTCGCTGACCGCAAAGACTGGCGGGTCGCCGATCTCTCGATGGCCCCGTTCGGGCGGAAAGAGATGCTGCTCGCCGAGCATGAGATGCCCGGCCTGATGGCGCTGCGCAAGGAGTACGGCGACTCCAAGCCACTCGCTGGGGCGCGCATTTCCGGCTCGTTGCACATGACGATCCAGACTGCGGTTCTGATCGAGACGCTCACTGTTCTCGGCGCCGAAGTGCGCTGGGCCAGCTGCAACATCTTCTCCACGCAGGATCACGCGGCGGCTGCCGTCGTCGTGGGTCCCAACGGCACCGTCGACAACCCCGATGGTGTGCCTGTGTTCGCCTGGAAGGGTGAGACCCTGGAGGAGTACTGGTGGTGCACCGACCAGATGATGACCTGGCCCGATGCACCCGACGGCACGAAGTACGACGGGCCGAACATGATTCTCGATGACGGTGGCGACGCCACGATGCTGCTGCACAAGGGTGTCGAGTTCGAGAAAGCCGGCGAAGTCCCGGACCCGACCGAAGCGTCGAGTGCGGAGTTCGCGATCGTGCTCGGTCTGCTGCAGCGCACGCTGAAGTCCGACCCGGGCAAGTGGACGCGTATGGCTGCGAACATCAAGGGCGTCACCGAGGAGACCACCACGGGTGTGCACCGCCTCTACAAGATGATGGAAGAGGGCGAGTTGATCTTCCCGGCCATCAACGTCAACGACTCGGTCACGAAGTCGAAGTTCGACAATCTGTACGGATGTCGTCACAGCCTCGTCGACTCGATTTCACGGGCCACCGACGTCATGATCGGCGGCAAGACGGCCCTCGTGCTCGGCTACGGCGACGTCGGCAAGGGCTGCGTGCAATCGTTGCAGGGCCAAGGCGCACGCGTCATCGTCACCGAGATCGACCCGATCAACGCGCTGCAGGCTGCGATGGAAGGCCTCCAGGTCATGCCGCTCGAAGACTGCATCGAGGACATCGACATCTTCGTCACCGCCTCGGGCAACTTCAACCTGATCACGATCGATCACATGAAGCAGATGAAGCACAACGCGATCGTCTGCAACATCGGCCATTTCGACAACGAGATCGACATGGCAGGTCTCGCACGTTCCGGCGCCGTTCGCGACGAACTGAAGCCCGGAACCGACGTGTGGCAGTTCGACGACGGCAAGCAGATCATCATCCTCGCGGAAGGTCGCCTCGTGAACCTCGGATGTGCAACTGGCCACCCGAGCTTCGTCATGTCGTGCTCGTTCGCCAACCAGGTGCTGGCGCAGATCGAGCTGTTCCAGAACACGGCCAGCTACCCGCTCGACGTATACGTGCTGCCCAAGGCGCTCGATGAGAAGGTTGCACGCCTGCACCTCGATGCACTCGGCGTGAAGCTCACGCAGCTGACTGATGAACAGGCGGAATACCTCGACATCGACCCGTCAGGCCCGTTCAAGCCGGAGAACTACCGATACTGATACATCGAGGCCGGTCGCTGACCGACGGCTCTGTGTGAAGAAGTCTGAGTGTGAGGTCCGTCGGACCTTGCACTCAGACTTCTTCTGGTTTTCGGGTCGGTGCAGCCGCCGAGTTCGGCAGCTCGCGCATCGTGAGCCGTGGCAGGAAGATCTGGACAAGCGGGCCGATGCCGAAGGTGAATGCGGCGGTGCCTACGCCGATCGCCCCGCCCAGGATCACACCGACCACCAGCACCACGACCTCGACGAAGGTGCGACCGGACCGCACCGAGATCGAGTACCCGGCGATGGAGTGCTTCGCGAGGCCGGTCATCAGACCATCTCGCGGCCCTGGGCCGAGTCCGGCACCGATGTAGAAACCTGACCCGAGCGCGACCACGACCACTCCGCCGAACATCATCGCGAGGCGCACGATCAGCTGGTCGGGTTCCCCGATGATCGGCAGTGCGATATCGACGACGATGCCGATGACCGTGGCGTTCAGGATCGTCCCGAGGCCAGGACGCTCGCGGAGCGGAATCCACAGCAACAACAGCAGGATGCCCGTGATGACGATGACCCAACCGGTGGAGATGCCCGTGAGCTCGCTGACGCCCGTGTGAAAGACGTCCCAGGGCGCGGCTCCGAGGTTCGACTCGATCAGCAGTGAAATGCCGATACCGAACAGGACGAGTCCGAACAGACAGCGTGATATGCGTTCGAGCGGCCGCTCGCGTGGGATGAACGCGGCCCGAGGAGCGTGTGACACCTTGGGCAGGGTAGAGGTCGGGGACCCGGAGCATCGTGGTCCTTTCGGGCGGAAGTGGTACCGGTGGTTCCTGGTCGGCAACTCTGAAGTACCCCCTGACTTAGATGGTCTCATGATCTTCGAGACCCGATGCGCCGGATGTGACAAGCCGGGAGCCGCCATCTGTACCACCTGTCGATTCGCGCTTCTCGGGGCCACGCCTCGGAATCAGGAGCACGGGGTCATCGCCGCAGTGCCGTTCACCGGGCGGGCGCGAAGCGTGGTGCTCGGGCTGAAGTATCGCAATCGGCGGGCGGTCGGTCGCCATCTTGCCGGTCTCATCGTCAATCGGCTGGTTGCCGAGCGCGCACACCACGGGATCGATGTCGTCACGTGGGCTCCCACGAGCGCGAGACGACGACGCGAACGCGGCTTCGATCAAGGCGAACTGTTGGCGCGTGCTGTTGCACGGCAACTCGGTATTCCGTGCCGTCGCCTGCTCGAGCGAGACTCGTCGACGACCCAGACGGGACGAAGCCGTGCGGAGCGACTCGACGCGGCACCCGGCTTCGTTGTGCGCCCAGGCGTGGCCGGCCGATCGGTCCTGATCGTGGACGACGTCGTCACCACGGGCTCGACGCTGCTGTCCGCGGCTGGTGCGCTCGAGGGTGGCGGAGCGTGTACACGGCTGGCCGCAGTGGCATCGACGCCAGCGAGTCGATCGGCGAGCGTGCTGCCCTTCCGCAAGCGCATGGTCTCATCGGCTGCGTAGCGTCGGCTGTGACCATCGCATGCCCACTTCGAGCCGTTCCGCGAACCGGCCTCGCTGAGAGTGGGCGCCCCGGCCTCGCTGCGTCGCGCCGATAGCATTGAGAGCTGCATGGGAATTCTCGACCGCATCCTCCGCGCCGGTGAAGGCAAGAAGCTGAAGGCGCTTCAGGGCATCGTCCCTGAGATCAACGCACTCGAAGGCGAGTACAAGGCCTTGTCGGACGAAGGGCTCCGGGGCAAAACCGCCGAGTTCCGCCAGCGGCTCGAGAACGGCGAAGACATCGACGATCTGCTTGTCGAGGCGTTCGCCGTGATGCGCGAAGCGGCGGACCGCACGCTCGGCCAACGACACTTCGACGTGCAGATGATGGGCGGCGCCGCGCTGCACTTCGGGTGGGTGGCTGAGATGAAGACCGGTGAGGGCAAGACCCTCACATCCACCGGCCCGGTGTATCTGAACGCGCTCGAAGAGAAGGGTGTCCACCTCGTCACGGTGAACGACTACCTCGCGCAGTACCAGTCAGAACTCATGGGCCGCGTCTACCGCTTCATGGGGATGGATGTCGGGCTGATCCTGCCGGGCAAGGGCGACACACCCGCACAGAAGCGCGCTGCGTACGCCGCCGATGTCACGTACGGCACGAACAACGAACTCGGCTTCGACTACCTCCGAGACAACATGGCGCCGAGCAAGGACGCCAAGGTCCAGCAGCGTGGCCACAACTTCTGCATCGTGGACGAGGTCGACTCGATTCTGATCGACGAGGCGCGTACACCGCTGATCATCTCGGGCCGTGTCGCGGACGCCGCCAAGCTCTACTACCGGTTTGCCTCGATCGTGCGTTCACTCAAGCGCGACGATGACTACGAGTTCGAAGAGGACAAGCGCATCGTCGTGCCGACCGAACAGGGCATCGAGAAGGTCGAGGCTGCGCTCGACGTCGACAACCTGTACGACAACGTGCAGGCGAACCTCGTGCACCAGTTCACCGTGGCGCTCAAGGCCAAGGAGATCTACAAGCGCGACAAGGACTACATCGTCCAAGGTGGCGAAGTGAAGATCGTCGACGAGTTCACCGGGCGCGTGCTCGAAGGCCGTCGCTGGTCCGAGGGCATCCACCAGGCCGTGGAAGCCAAGGAAGGCGTGAAGATCAAAGAGGAGAACCAAACCCTCGCCACGATCACGCTGCAGAACTACTACCGGCTCTACGACAAGTTGGCTGGCATGACCGGGACCGCAGCGACCGAAGCAGCGGAACTCATGAACACGTACGGCCTCGGAGTGGTGCCGATCCCGACGAACCGCCCGTTGATCCGGATGGATGAAGCGGACCTGATCTACAAGACCGAGGACGCCAAGTTCCAGTCGATCATCGACGACATCGAAGAACGCCACGAGAAGGGGCAGCCGGTGCTGATCGGCACCGCCAGCGTCGGCAAGTCTGAGTTGCTCGGCCGTCTGCTCGAGCAGCGGGGGATCAAGCGCGAGGTCCTCAACGCGAAGCAGCACACCCGTGAGGCCGAGATCGTCACGCAGGCGGGCCGTCGCGGAGCGGTCACCGTGGCGACGAACATGGCCGGCCGTGGTGTCGACATCCTGCTCGGCGGCAACCCCGAAGGCCTCGCACGGACCGACGTGCTTCGCGAGGGCTACGACGCTGAGCACCTGGCTGCTGATTTCGACCTGCCATTGCCCGTCGACCAGATGCCCGAAGAGTTCCAGACCAAGCGCAAGGAAGCGCAGGAGCTCTACGAAGAGCGCCTTGAGCATCACAGCGAGCTGTGCAAAGCCGAGGGTGACACCGTCCGTGAGCTCGGCGGACTGTACGTGGTCGGCTCCGAGCGCCACGACAGTCGTCGAATCGACAATCAGCTCCGCGGCCGCGCCGGACGTCAGGGCGACCCCGGCGAATCGCGGTTCTTCCTGAGCCTGGAAGACGATCTGATGCGGCTGTTCGCGACGGGCGCGCTGAACTACGTCATGGGGCGTGCGCTGCCCGACGACGAAGCGATCGAAGCGAAGATGGTCACGAAGGCCATCGAGCGTGCGCAGACCACGGTGGAGACCAAGAACGCCGAGATCCGCAAGAACGTCCTCAAGTACGACGAGGTGATGAACGAGCAGCGCAAGATCATCTACAAGCGTCGCGACCAGATCCTCGACGGCGAGGACCTTCGTGCCGCCGCCATGGAGTACCTCGCCGAAGCGGTCGATGCGCTGATCTCCACGCACTGTGCGTCTGCAGCCGACGACGAATGGGATCTGGACGCACTGGCCAAAGAACTCACGTTGTACTGGCCGAACTCGAGCACCGAAGAGCAGCTCAAAGCGTGTGCGGACACCGACGAGATCTACGACATGATCATGTCGAACGCCACCGCGCACTACGAAGCCCGTGAAGAAGAGCTCGGCGAGGACGTGCTTCGCCAGGTCGAGCGTCAGGTCATGCTGCGAATCATCGACCAGCGTTGGCGCGAGCACCTCGAAGAGATGGACTACCTGCAGGGTGGCATCAACTTGCGAGCGATGGGTCA
>CALIOL010000278.1 GCA_938044705.1 uncultured Ilumatobacter sp.
CCGGCGTCGTTGCCGGCGCCCATCGACGGGTCGGCAAGCGTCGACCCGTCGCCTGGTTCGCTCGGCTCGACCCGTAGATCGTCGCTTCCGCTCGCCGGAGACGCGCCCGCGACGACGTCGTACGGCTCGGTCGGGTTCGTCACTCCGTCGAGTGATTCCCCGCACTCGTGGCAGAACCGCTGTCCGTCGCCCACTGCGACGTTGCAGACATGGCAACGCATCGAAGTGACTGTACGAGATGAAGCGCCCACTGCGGCGGCGTCTTCCCAGGTCCGTGTCTCAGAGTTCGGTCTGACGACGCAATCGACGCAACTGCGAAGCGACGTATGGCCGGGCTCGTCGCTGGCCGCCGCGCTCGGCGATGCGTGCCTGGAGCGATGCCAGCACCGCCACCAGTCGCTCGCGGTCGGGCGACCATCCGAGTCCTTCACACTCGTCGGCCCACTCCGCAGGCGTTCGGTGTCCGCGGCGGCCATTGCAGCGTTTGCACGCCGCGACCTCGTTCTCGACCCAGCTCGGCCCACCCTTGATACGCGGCACGACGTGTTCGGTCGTTGCCTCGACGAGGCCGACCCCGACCTCACGGGCGCACCAGACACAGGACGGGCCATCCCGTTCGATGATCAGCTCCATGCGCGACCGGCGATCCAGTCGGCTCCCCGACGTCCGCGGCGACGTGGATCGTTGGCGTCGGCGCGCACTCACGTGAGAATGCTCACATGAGTGGACGGTTCGCGCCATCTCCAACGGGTGCACTCCACCTCGGCAACCTGCGAACCGCCATGCTCGCATGGCTTGCCGCCCGGTCGTCGGGCCGCAAGTTCATCGTTCGGATGGAAGACCTCGACCGCGTCCAAGCAGCCCCCGAGCACGAGCGCCGCCAACTGGAAGATCTCGCAGCGATCGGTCTCGACTGGGACGGTGAGGTGATCCGCCAGAGCGAGCGATTCGACATCTATCGAGACGCGATCGCCACCCTCGACGCCCAAGGCCTCGTGTACGAGTGCTTCTGCTCGCGCCGCGAGGTCCGAGCGGAGATCGAAGCGTCTCCGAGCGCGCCACACCTCCCACCCGGTTCGTACCCGGGAACGTGTCGAACCCTCACGCGCGAACGACGCGACGCGTTCATTGCCGATGGACGCACCCCGGCACTCCGCCTGCTCGCCTCCGCCTCGCACGACGCCGATGGAGCGGAGATGATCGGGTTCGACGACCTCGTCGCAGGTCACCACGAGGGTGGAGTCGATGACGTGGTGCTGCGTCGCAACGACGGCGTGCCGGCGTACAACCTGGCCGTGGTGATCGACGACGCGATGCAGGGAGTCACCCAGGTGGTGCGCGGCGACGACCTCTTGGACTCGACGCCCCGCCAGATTCACCTCCAACGGCTCCTCGGCCTCCCGACGCCCGAATACGGTCACGTCCCCCTCGTCTTCGGCGACGACGGTGAGCGGCTCTCGAAACGGCACGGATCGGTGAGCCTGAGCGAGCTGACCGACGACGGCGCCGACATCTCGTCCGTGGTCGCGACGTTGTTCGCTTCGTGTTTCCCGAGCCTCGCCGCTGAGCCGGCATCGTCCCTGCTCAACGACGTTGTCGGCCGCGTCGAACTCGGTGCGATCACTCCGGGAGTGGCCATTTTCGAACCAGCCGAGTCGCAACCGGCCAAGTTCACACTTCGAAACAGGTTGTGAATTCGCACCGCTCGCGACGAAATCCCCCTGGTGTAAGTCCCGTAGCGGTATCATCGCGCACCGTGGCAATGGACGAGCGGCGCAAAGCGGTCATCGGGACCGGCGTGGTCTTCGGCATCGCCGCGCTCGTCGGCTGCTCCTCGGCGATGTCCGGTGGCAACACGGGCGGAGGCGAAGGTGCCTCAGCAGCTCCTGAGATCGCCACCACCACGACCATGGTCGCTCCCACCACTGCGGAGCCGACCACGACCGTCGCTGAGACCACCACGACGACCACGACCACCACGCTTGCGCCGGTCACCACTCCAGCACCGACCGTCGTCATGGTCGAGCCGGTCGCCGAACCGCTTCAAGCGATCGGGACCAACAGCGGCCCCGAGGCGTCGCGTGTGCAGGCTCGCTTGATGGAGCTCGGCTTCTGGGTGAACGGCGCCGACGGAGACTTCGGCATCACGACCCGCCAGGCGGTCATGGCGTTCCAGAAGTACATGGGCTTGCCCGATCCCGACGGCAAGGTCGACGAACAGACAGCGGCCGCACTCACGGCCGAGACGATTCGTCCCCACGCTCGCGCCAACTCGGGCACGCTGGTCGAGGTCGACAAGGGCAAGCAGTTGCTCTTCTTCGTCATCGACGGCAAGACCGAGTACATCCTCAACGCCTCCACCGGTGACGGTCAGCCCTACGAGGAGCCCGACCAGAACACCCCGGGCGAGATCCAGCGCGGTGTGTCGATCACGCCGAGCGGCCTCCACGAAGTAGATCGTGAGCGCGCCGAAGGCTGGTGGGAAGGCGACCTCGGGCGCATCTACCGCCCGAAGTACTTCATCGGCGGCGTCGCCGTCCACGGTTCGGGCAAC
>CALIOL010000279.1 GCA_938044705.1 uncultured Ilumatobacter sp.
CGATTGGTACGGCATCGACGAGTCCGGCCGACTCACGCCACGCGAGAGCGCCCTCGGAGGCCCTCCGCTCGCCCCGTTCCTCGTCGACGAACAGGTGAGCACCCTCGCCGAACTGTTCGCAGGTGAGTGATCGCTAGGCGCCAGGGCGGTCGGCGATGCCAGCGAGCCCGCGGGTCTCGATCAGGTGTTTCATGTCGATTCCCCAGTGCAACGCTGGAGGGAAGAGGTCGAGAAACGGCGCAGTGAGCGCGACCGGGCCGACCTCGGCGATTCCCCGGTTACCACCGAGGTCCAGCACCCAGCCTCGGTGACCGAGGCGAGCACGGTCGAGCGTGTCGCCGCGCATCACGCGCACGGCGTTCCGTCCCGCCACCTCACCGGCCTGCACCGCGATCTGGGCAGACATCGGCAGTTCGTCACCGTTCGACGCCGTGTGCAACGCGATGTCGCCGGCAGCGAACGTGTTCGTCCATCTCTCGACTCGCAAGAACCGGTCGACCAGCACCCGCCCAGCGTCGTCCACCGGCAGACCGAAGTCGTCCGCCCGCGCTTCGAATCCGGCGGCCCAGACGGGGAGACCAGCGATCGTCTCGCCGTCGACGGTGACGCCGAACCTGCTGATCTCGTCGACGTCGCTTCCGAGCCGGATCGCCACGCCACGCTCACGGAGTATTCGCATAGCGTCTCGACCCGATGCCGCGCTCATGCCAGCGAGAAGCCGGTCCGAGCCGTCGATGACCGTGACGGTCGTCGTGGGGTCGGTTGCAGCGATTGCGCCTGCGAGCTGCACGCCGGTGGCTCCGCCACCCACGATCACGACCGAATCGTTCGAGTCGATCTTCCTGCGCAACGCGATGGCGTCATCCTCGGTGCGAAGTGGAGCTGCATGTTCGATCCCGACGACCGCAGGAGCGATCGGGACTGCGCCGGCGGTGACGATCACCACGTCGGCGGTCAACGTCGTTCCGTCGGCGAGGTCGACTTCGCCATCCCTCACCTGCGTCATCTCCGCGACGACCACGTCGTCGGCGAAACTGGACAGCGGCGTCGCTGCGTCGGACACGGGCGCAGATCCACCGGCAACCGAAGCCAGTCGAGTCACGAAGTCGTGGCGTCCGGTCGGATCGACGATCGTTGCGCAACGTCCCGCCCGGCGAACCATGCGAGCCGCGTGGACACCGGCGTAGCCACCACCAACGATGAGGACACCGTCAACGGCGCGCGTGGTCATGACCCGAGTATCCCAGTGCTTCGTCAGGACTCCGACGAGTGCGCCGCCTGTCACCACGCTGCGACGGTGCGCCGCGTTGATTCAGAGCCATTTCTCCACGACGGTCGTGACCTTTTCGACGCCCTTTTGCACCAAACCGCGGTCTGCCCAGCGAGACGGATCGAGTTCGATCGACTGAGACAGGTCGTGCTCGAGGTGCTCGTCGAGCACCGACACCACCTGCTCGTCGACGATGACCACGTTCGCTTCCTCGTCGTGTTGCATCGAACGCTGATTGAAGTTCGTCGACCCGACCGTGGCGATGTGCCCGTCGACGGTCATCACCTTCGCGTGCATCATCGAGGTCTCGTACGTCCGGATGTCGATGCCTTCGTCGAGCAGGCTCTGATACGACTCCTCGCCGGCGATCTGGATGAACCGCTTGTCTGCGTGTTCGCCTGGCACGAGGAGTGTCACGTGCACTCCACGCTGTACCGCGGCGACCAACGCGTCGTGCATGTGATCGTCAGGATTGAAGTACGCCGTCGCGATCACCAAGCGCTTCTGCGCCATCGACACCAGGCTCATGATCATCCGCCACACGTCGCTCGCACCGGTCTCGGCCGAGCCGCGCACGACGAACATCGCTGACGATCCCTTCTCGGCCAGGTCAACGGACTTCTCGCCGAGGGGTTCGAAACCGTCGTCGTGTTGATCCGCCCAGTTGTCGAGAAAGGCAATCAGCAGCCCGGCGACGGCCGGACCGCGAATCGCGAGATGCGTATCGCGCCACTCGTGCTCGTTGCGGGCATCGCCTGTCCATTCCTCGGCGATCCCGACCCCTCCGCAGAAGCCGATCTCGTTGTCACAGATGAGGATCTTGCGATGCGTGCGACGGTTGGCGTCGGCGATCTTCGGAACTGCCTTGTCGAAGAAGGGACGGAACCAGCGGACATCGCACCCTGCATCCTTCATCGACCGCATCACCCCGTCGGCGATCTTGCGAGCTCCGACTGCGTCGAGCAGGACGCGAACCCGACACCCCCGCTTCGAAGCACGCACGAGTGCGTCGGCGACGTCGACGGCGATATCCCCCTGCCAGTACACGAAGGTCACCAGGTCCACCGTCTCGGTCGCAGCGTCGATCGCTGCGATCATCGCAGGAAAGATCTCATCGCCGTTGCGCAGGACCGTGACCTCGTTGCCGAGCGTCGGTGGTGTCCCGAGCAAGCCATGAAGTCGGTCGATCGATCGACGGTCTCGGTCGGTCAAGGGCGGCGTCACGACCTCCATTCTCTCAGGAACGCGTCGAATTCGATTCTTCGAGCGACGGTCGGCCAGCAGTCCTGAGCCAGGTACGTCCGGGAGCACCATCGGACGAGCGCCCGCCGCACCTGGCTCGTTCGGGTTTGCCGACTCGGTAGCGTCGTCGGTCATGTCTGCCACGGAACACCCGCCGCCGGACACCCATTTGGCGGTGGACTTCACCAATCCGGTCGACGCCGAGCATGCGATTCGCATCGGTCGCTCCTGGATCGAGCTGCGGCGCGGCGCGTGGACTCAGCACCTCCGCGCCTATCTGTTTGCCGACGATGCTCCGATCGAACCAGGGCAGATGGACGCTCTCGACCTGCTCGCCCGGCGTGAGCGGACGATGAAGCAGCTCGCCGAACGCCTCCGCATCGACCCGTCGAGCGCGACTCGCGCCGTCCAGCGCCTCGTGGCGGACGGGCTCGCCGAACGCTTCGACGCGCCCGACGACGGCCGAGTCGTGATGGTCAAGATCTCCGATGAGGGCCGTCGACGCCACACCGCGGTCGCCGAACGACGCGCAACGGCTATGGCCTTGCTGCTGAGCGAGTTCGACCCGGCCGAGCGAGCACAGCTTGCGAACCTGCTCGATCGCTTCGTGAACGCGCTCGACACGTCGATCGACTCGCTCCGACCAGCGGTGCCCACTAGGTTGCCCACCGATGGCTGATCAGGCGGATTTCGCAGAAGAAGCGATGCAGTACGCACCGCAGTTGTACTCGGCGGCGATGCGCATGACGCGCAACCGTGCCGATGCCGAGGATTTGGTGCAAGAGGCGTACCTGAAAGGCTTCCGGAGCTTTCACACGTTCAACGAGGGCACCAACCTTCGGGCGTGGTTGTTCCGAATCCTGACCAACACGTACATCAACAAGTACCGCAAGAAGCAGCGAAGCTTCGACGAGAGCGACCTCGGCGACATCGAAGATCTCTATCTGTACAAGCGGATGGGCACGTTCGACGACCCGTCGATCGGTCGATCGGCGGAAGAATCGCTGATGGAGATGCTGCCCGACGACGAGGTGAAGCAAGCGCTCGAGAACCTGCCGGAGAACTTCCGGATGCCGGTGATTCTCGCCGATGTGCAGGGGTTTGCGTACAAGGAAATCGCTGAGATCCTGGAGATTCCGATCGGCACGGTGATGTCTCGGCTGCATCGGGGAAGAAAGCAGATGCAGAAGGCGTTGCACGATTATGCAATCGATCGTGGGCTACGCCGGGCGGAACCGGAACAGGACGCGATCGACCAGACGGAAGGCGACGAGAACGGCAATGGCGATGGAAGCATGTGACGAACCCGACTGCGCGGCGACACTCAAAGAGCTCGACGTGTTTCTCGATGACGAACTCTCCGACGGCGCGCGACAGTCGATCGCTCATCATCTCGATGACTGCCCAGACTGTCTCAGCGCGTTCGACTTCCACGCGGAACTGAAGCAGGTCATCACCGTCAAGCTGCAGAACGACGAAATGCCCGCCGGTCTGCTGTCTCGGATCGAGAAGTGCTTCTCGACCGACTTCGACGGCGACGGCAAGATCGGCTGACCGAGCGTCCGGCTCCGCCGTGGTCGAGATCACCGACGCGATCGTCCTCACCGTCGCCCTTGCCGCAACCTCTGCGATGGCCGGCGTCCTGTGGGTCATCCAACTCGTTCACTATCCGATCTTCGACGCGGTGGACCGCGGCACCGACGACGAGCTCTGGCGCAGCTTCGGCGATCGCCACCGCCGATCGATCTCGTTCGTGGTCGGTCCCTTCATGCTCCTCGAGGGCGTGACCGGCATCTGGTTGGTGGTCGATCCCCCACCGGGCGTCTCGCTGGCGCTGCCCCTGATCGCTGCGGCGCTCATGGCCGTTGCGTACGGCACGACGGCCTTCGTCTCGGTACCGCTCCACGAGCGACTCACCGCGACGTACGCCGAAGACGCACACCGCCGCCTCGTCTCCACCAATTGGATTCGAACCATTGCATGGACAGCTCGAGCGGCGCTCGTCGCAGCGATCGTCACGATCGCCATCACCTGATCGGCCCGGCTCCACAGATCCCGCAGCAGCCTCGCGGGGTTGGGGGTCCAAGGAGGTCGCGCCGCTAGTCTGCGGTACATGATCGGCTATGTGTGGCACATCTGGATCGGCGTGGCGTTGACCGCCGTAGCGCTGCTGACATGTATCGGTGTGCTCGGCTACTACATGTTCAGCGTGCAGCGACAGAAGTACCCCGGCGGCAAGCAGCGTCGCCACCAGGACCTCTGAGCGACTCCTGGCTGTCAGCGACATCCCGCTGATCGGCGAGCTTCTCGCACGCTGCACCTTCGACGAATCAGGCCGCGCCTGGACCTGCGCGCTCTCCGGCGGAGCCGACTCAGCGGCGCTTGCGGTGCTTGCGGGTGCGGCCGGACTCGACGTCGTCGCGGTGCACGTGCATCACGGTTTGCGTGACACCGCCGACGACGACGCTGCGGCCGCTGGCTCGATCGCAGCTCAGCTCGGTATCCCGTTTCGAGTCGAGTACGCCGAACTCGACGACGGGCCGAATCTGGAGGCCAGAGCTCGCGCAGTGCGACATCGCATCGTGGGCGCCGACGCACTGTTCGGGCACACCGCCGACGATCAGGTCGAGACGATGCTCCTCGCGCTCCTGCGCGGCGCCGGTGCCACAGGATTGTCCGGTATCCGACCTGGCCCCCGCCACCCCATTCTCGGGTTGCGGCGTGCAGAGACGCATGCGTTGTGTGAGGCACTCGACCTCGAACCGATCGAGGATCCGACCAATTCCGACGCCCGTTTTCGACGCAACCGGGTTCGCTCCGAAGTCCTCCCCCTCCTCGATGACATCGCGGACCGAGACGTCATCTCGCTGGCGACCCGAACTGCCGACCTTCTACGCGATGACGATGATCTCCTCGACGGTCTCGCCGAGGCCATCGACCCGACCGACGCAGTCGCCTTGGCCTCCGCGCCGCTCCCGCTCGCACGTCGGGCGATCCGCCGATGGTTGTCTCGGGACGGGTATCCACCCGACGCCGCTGCAGTGGGGCGGGTACTCGAGGTCGCGTCCGGATCCGCTGCAGCCTGCGAGGTCGCCGGAGTCGGTCGCGTCGCCAGGTCGAAGCAACGCCTGAGCATCACCGAGGCTGGCTGATCGTGACGCATCTTCCGTCCGTGGCATTTCGACGCGCAGCCCTCCACGCGGTATCGTCTCCTCCCGTCATGGCCTGCTTCCTCACCATTCTCCGCCCCACCAAGGGAGCGCGCTGATGGCACCGCGCCTCCGAGGAAAGTGGGCGCTCGGCATCACGCCGCGCAACTTCACGTGGGTCCTCAAAGACAAGATGGCGATCTGCGAACGCCCGGGAGGCGTTGGAGACAACCACCGCCGAGTGCGCCGCCAGGAAGAGATCATCTGGCTCCGCGAGAACGGTTTCGGCTGTGTCGTGTCGATCATCGCGGCTCCTCACAACCTCCACAACTACGACGAGCTACAGATGCCCTACCGGCATCGCCCGTTCAACGCAGAGCACCCTGATCCGTACCTCACGGCGCTGTACACCGAGATCCGTGAGCTGCTCAAGCACGACACGAAACTGATGGTGCACGCCGAAGAACTGGGCGATCGCCTGATCGGCGTCATGGGTGGCTACATCCGCTGGTCCGGTCTCGTCGAAGACCCCACGCAGGCCATCCAGGTGACCGAGCGCATCGCCGGCCGACAGCTCGACCCGTTCGCACGCGAGATCATCATGCGTGCCCACACGCTGCGCTGACACCCGCCGCCAACTCCGCCCGACGGCGAAGGCCGCTGCCCTACAGTCGATGCCATGTCGCACCCTGCTGATTGGTACCCCGACCCCGGCGGCCGCCACCAGGTCCGGTACTGGGACGGGGCGCGCTGGACGGACTACGTGACGGACAACGGGGTGCAGACGCTCGACCCGCTCCCGCCGGTGCCGCCGCAACCCGTACACAGCGACGACGGGCTCGACGGCATCGACCGGGCGCTGACCGTCGGGAACGAAGGCAGCGCACAGCTCATCAACGAGCAACTCCACGGCCAGGGATATCGCGGTGTCGGCCTGCACGGCAAGGTCGAAGGCGGCGGTGGAACCATCTTCGACGAACCGATCCTGGTGGTGAACCAGAAGGCGAAGTTGCTCGAACTCAACAACCAGTACAGCGTGTTCGATCAGCACGGCCGCCAGATCGCCGCCGTCAACCAAGTGGGTCAGTCGGGAGCGAAGAAGGCCGCTCGGCTGCTCACGAACCTCGACCAGTTCATGACGCACACGCTTCAAGCAGTCGACGCCTCCGGCACACCGATGATGACGATCACGCGACCGGCGAAATTGATCAAGTCGACGATCATCGTCGCTGACGGACAGGGCCGCGAGATCGGGAAGATCATCCAGGAGAACGCGATCGGCAAGATCAACTTCTCACTCGTCGCGAACGGTCAGCTGCTGGGTTCGATTCGCGCTCAGAACTGGCGTGCGTGGAACTTCCAGATCGTCGACCACCAAGGGGTCGAGATCGCGAAGATCACCAAGACCTGGGAAGGCCTCGCCAAGACCGTGTTCACCACGGCGGACAACTACGTCGTCCAGATCGCTCATCGAGCGCCGGAACCGCTCAACACGCTCATCGTCGCCTCGGCGCTGTCGGTCGACACCGCGCTGAAGCAGGACTCGCGCGGCCTCGGCTGATCGCTGCCCGCGGCGGGTGGCGAGTTCAGCGACGCAGCGATGCTCGAAGCGCAGCGAGTCGGCGTCGGGCGTAGCGAGGCTCCGCCACCCATCCGTTGGCGGTCTCCCAGGCATCGCTGAGCTTCAGCGCGCGTGCGTGCTCAGCATCATCGAGGACCTGAACCTCGAGGTTCGAGAGGTCGTGCCACGCGACGTCGACTCGACTCTCATCGAAGTCCAGGAGTCCGACATCGCCATCGTCGCTGAGTCTGATGTTGCCTGCCATCGGGTCGCCGTGGATGACCGACACGGGCATCGCTGCGACGTCGGCGAATACGCCGAGCACATCGGCGGCCACGTCATCGGGAAGCACGCTGAGGTCGGCGTCGACGCTGACGCTCGATCGGTCGAGGCGGGAAACCGCACAGCAGCCCGGACGCTGGTCGTACCCGGTCGTCGAGCGGTGCAGTCGCTGGAGCGTCTGGGCAACGAGGGTCCAGTCGTTCGCAGAGGTCGGCGGCCGACCGCTCAACCAACGCTGAACGACGACGCCGTCGATGTGGCGGCGTCCGTCATCGGACTCGATCACCGTCGGCACGACGAACCCGTCGCGGTCGAGATGAGCAATGAGGTCGAGCTCCCAGTCCAGTGACGCCACGCTTCGACGGGATCGGCGGACCGACACATCGTCTCCGCCCCTCGTCGCTCGCCAGACTTCGTTCCGATTGCCCTCGGCGACTCGCTCACGAAGCTCGACCGAGCGCCATGGGGTCGTGTCGATCGCCATGGTCGGACTGTACGAGACGTCGTCTCGCCGCGGTCCGCCGGTTTCCGGTCTGGCTCGGGTCAGTCCTGGAAGCTGACGTGTTCCACGCGCTGCAGCAGGTCGAAGGAGTCTCGGGCGCTGCCGCCGGGGCGGTATTCGAAGTGCAGGTGGAAGTTGTCGTATTCGCTGCAGACACCGCTGGTGCCGGTCTCGCCCACGTAACCGATGATCTGGCCGGCGACCACCGAGTCGCCCTCTTCGAGACCTTCGGCGTGGGAGTCGAGGTGGAAGAACTTGTAGTCGACGTCGTTCTCTTCGTCGGTCAGCGTCCAGCCGTTCCCCGCTCCGCCACAGGACCCCGAGTCGTCATAGCGATTGGTGAGCACGCCGTCGACGACGGCGATGACGGCGAGTCCTTGGTCAGCCATGATGTCGACGCCTTCGTGGCTGCGGCTGCAACCGTCTCGACAGGCACCGAAGTTGTCTCCCACGTAGCAGTCGTCGTCTTCGCCGACGATGATCGGGAACCGGATCTCACCTTCAGCGACCGGCACCGTCGAAGGAGGCACCGTCGACGTGGTGGTCGTGGTCGTGGTCGTCGTGACTCGTTGAGCCGCTACCAGCGCTTCGCCGGGGCCGTCGACCTGACCCGCGACTGCGCCTGCCGAGCCACCGGTCTTTGCGACAACGATCGCTGCGGCACCGAAGCCGAGACCGGTGATCATCGTGCGACGGCTGATGCGCGGCGCGTCCGATGGCGTGATGGCGGGGTCGGAGTGTGTCTGGTCAGTCGTCATGGCGCTGCGGATGCATCGGCATGCGCCGGCGAGTTGCATCGGAGGATTCATCGGCCGAATTCCCAGCCGCTTGATCGCAATCTAGGCGGATCGAACCGATCGAACGACACCGGATCGCAATATTTACCTAATCCTTGGCTTGAGACTTCAAAATGGTCACGCAGTGCGTCAGGTGCAGCCCGTCGGCGCGCCGAGGGTGACGCCCTCGATCGGGAACGGCAGCAACGGGATCGGGTCGATGGCACTCGCTCCGGTCCCGTCTGGACGCACTTCGAAGTGAAGGTGGGCGCTCCCGGTGTTCCCGGTGGCCCCCATCGTCGCGATCACATCTCCACGCCGCACGACGCTGCCGACCTCGAGACCCGGCTCGAATTCGTCGATGTGGTGGTAGCGATACGACACCCCGGCATCGTCGTTCAGAATCCACGCGTTGCCTTGCGACCCATCGAGGAACCGTTGCCCTTCGATCACGCCATCCACACACGACACCAGCACTCGCGTCGTCGACGTCGTCGGAAAGATGTCGATCCCGCGGTGCGAACACGCTCCGGTCGAGACGCTGCGCCCCCCGAAGTTGTTGAGCGTGATCAACCCGTCGCCTACCAACACGGGAAAGGTCAACTGAGCTTCGAGCCTCGTGCGGACCGCAGGCTCGGTTGCCACCGCCGCGCTGTCAACCGCCTCGGTCACCGCACGGAGCGCTCCGTTTCCGGACGCTGCCAGCCCCGCAGCGGTCGCAGCGCCCGCGCCGAGCAGTGACCCCAAGAATCGGCGGCGGGTGGGACTATCGTGAAGTGTCATGGCGGGTCAACGAGTCTTCGTGAGCGGTGTTGGTGGTGAACTGGGCACCCAGATTGCCGCACTGCTCGAAGATGAGCCGTGGGTTGGCGCCCTCGCCGGAATCGATGCCGACCCGCCTCGAAGTCGCTTCAAGCGTACGACGTTTCATCGGATTCATCCTCATGAGCACGATCGAATCGTCAGCACGGTCATCGACTTCGATCCGCACGTGCTCGTCCACGTCGGCGTCTGGGAGCCGAACGCCCGAGCTGCTCCGAAGCTCGCTGCGGAGCTGACCGACCGCGCGGCGACCTCGATCCTCGGCGCCGCCGCCGAGTGTCCGTCACTCGAGCACGTGGTGGTCCGCAGCGCGATCACGATCTACGGCAAGGACTCGCTCACGCGACCCGACGAGGACGCGCCGATCCGGCCGACGTCGGAGTGGGGCCGCACGGTGGCCGACATCGAGCGCACCGCCGCGAGCGTCGCCGAGCGCGTGGGCGTCACAGTCGGCGCGGTCCGACTCGCCCCGGTCATCGGCCCGCACGTTCCGTCGCCGCTCGGCCGACTGCTGCGACTTCCTGCCGTTCCGTTCAACGTGCTCCGCGATCCCTCGTTCGCAGTGATCCGACAGAACGATGCGGCGCGAGCCATCGTGGCAGCCGCCCGCGAACGGCTCGCGCAGCCCGTCAACGTGGTGGCGTCCGACTCCGTGAGCGTGTCACAGGCTGCACTGAGAGGGCGTCGTATCCCCGTGCCGACCGTCGGCCCGCAGTGGCCGCTCGCCCGTCGCATCGCTCACCTCGCAGGTGCACCGATTCCGGACCACGTGGCAGAGAAGATCATCCACGGACGACTCGCCGACAACGGACGCATGCGCGAGCTGCTCGGGATCATCCCCGAACAGACCACGCCCGAAGTGATCGATGATCTCTACGGCTGGCCGAGCATCGTCCGCCGTCCCGCCAGAAAGCAGGTCGCCTGATGGCTCAGCACGCAACGCTCGCCCCCGTCATCGACCTTCCCGTCGACTCCGATCACCGCGTCGACAATGAAGCGCGAGTCGGACGCTCACTCGGAAGAACCGTCACGCGCACCAATCGCCTCGTCGCCGGAGCGATCGATGCGCTCGCCGAGGCCGCAAGTGACGGCGTGTTGGCAGCGACGCGCCGCCTCACCGAGGAGCCCACGAACGCAACGGATGACTGGGGCCGAGACCCGATGCTCGTGCGCAACATGATGTTGCTCGCACAGCTGCGCTGGGACGTTGCGACCGGTGGCGACCAGCGCCTCCCGAAGAACGCCGGGGCCCTCGTGGTGGTCAATTCGCCTTCGTGGTCGTCCAGCACGATCTTCACAGCGTTCGCGATCAGTGAAGCGATCGACCGACCGGTCCGATTCGTCGGTCGCAGCGCGATCCCCGTCTGGCATTCGTTCGATCGACGCATCGGCGGGTTACTCGATCACCCCGACGAAGTGGCTGGAGCGCTGCGATCCGACGAGATCGTCGTGCTCGGCGCCGGGAGCGCGCAGGGCAGTCGAGGTGTCGGTTCGGTCGATCACACGATCATCGGAGCTGCACTGGCGACCCGCACGAGGGTGTTCCCTGCTGCGACCACGTCCAGCCCGTTCTCACGGCGCGCTCGCGTCGAGATCGGCACGGCCACACGAGTACCGCGCAAGCGACGCGGTCCGCTCACCGAGCTCGAGTTGGCGGACCGCATCCGGCGCGACATTCGCGGCCTGCTGGACGAGATGGGCGACATCAGCACGGGCACTCCGCTCGACTGGTTGCCGCTGAGCGGAATCGGGGCGCACTGATGACCTACGTACGCAGCCACGACGGCACGCGCATTCACTACTCCAAGACCGGCAACCCGAAGGGCGCCCCGATCCTGTTCATCCAGGGTCTCGGTGCTGGCAAGGCCGGGTGGGCGCTGCAGCGCTTCGCCACCGCACCGTGGTACCAGGCGATCGCGCTCGACAATCGAGGCGCAGGTCGAAGCGACAAGCCGCACGGCGAATACACGCTCGAGCAGATGGCTGACGATGCCATCGCCGTGCTCGACCACGCCGACATCGAGACCGCTCACGTGGTCGGGGCGTCGATGGGTGGAGCGATCAGCCAGATCCTGGCCGTCAAGTACCCGGAACGAACTCGTTCGATCACGCTGGCGTGTACCGCCGGGGCGAACCATCCGTGGCGTGAAGAACTTCTCACGTCATGGAAGGACAACGCGCTCGCTGGCGGAATGGGCGCGATGAGTACCGAAGCGGTCCGCTGGGTGATCGGTCCTCGGTCGTTCCGCCGGTTCCTTCCGGCCATGGGTTGGCTCGGCCCGCTGGCGCTCGGTCGCCCATCTCATGCGTTTGCAAACCAGGTCGACGCGATCCTCAACGTCGACGTCTCGTACGCGGACGATCTCGAGAACATCGAGGTCCCCGTGCTCGTGCTCGCCGGCAACCAGGACATCCTCACCCCGCGCGGTGACAGCGAGGAGCTGGCGGAGCGAATCCCCACCGCCGAGCTCGTCGTGATCAGCGGCGCGGCGCACGGCTTCATGATCGAGCACGCCACGACGTTCAACCGGGTCCTGCTCGAGTTCCTCGGTCGCGCCGAGACAGCCTGGAATGCACGCACCGCAGAGACCGAATCGCAGTTGCGTTCTGCGTGACGCGCTCCTCGGCCTCCTCGGCCAGAATCGCACGATGCGCATCACCATCCGACCACGTTTCGGCCCGATCCCCGCAACGTCGCCCCTCCGCAAGATGAGGTCGTTGTGAAGGTCGTCATCGTCGGCGCTGGACTCGCGGGCCTCGTCGCTGCACACGAGCTCGTCGCTGCGGGCGTCGACGTTTCGATCGTCGACAAAGGCCGCTCGGTCGGCGGAAGGTTGGCAACGAGGCGCATCGGCAACGCGCGCCTGGACCACGGCGCACAGTTCTTCACCGTCCGCACGCCCGCATTCCAACGATGCGTGGACGACTGGCTCGATCGCGACATCGTTCACGTGTGGAACCACGGGTTCGACTCCGATGCATCGGACGGACACCCGCGCTTCGTCGCGACCAACGGCATGAACTCGCTCGCAAAGGACCTTGCGGCACGGCTCGACGCAACCACGTGTTCGATCGAGACCTCCACCATGGCGTTCACGATCAAAGCTGCTGAAGCGGAC
>CALIOL010000280.1 GCA_938044705.1 uncultured Ilumatobacter sp.
TCGAGGATGCGCACCTTGTAGTCGACGAGGTGAATATCTGCCAGTTGCGGGAGGGCTTCACCCACCGCCGCACGAAGCGCGCTGTCGATGGCATTGACCGGACCGTTGCCTTCCGCGATGTGCACGTGACGCTGTGCGTCGGCGCCGTGCGGACCATCCGACCCGACCCAGACCTTCACGGTGGCCTCGGTGCTGAATGCCCCATCGGGCAACTCATCGGTGATCACGCGCATGGACTCGACACTGAAGAACTCCGGCACACCACCGGGTGCAGCGCCGAGCGTGCGCCGCATCAACAGCTCGAGCGACGCGTCAGCAGCTTCGAACTGATAGCCGTCGTGTTCGAGCCGCTTGAGGTCGTCGATCACCTCGTTGATCTGCGCACCATCGAGATCGATGCCGATCTCGTCGGCTTTGATCTGAATCGTGGCGCGCCCAGCCATCTCCGAGACCACGAACCTCGTCCCGTTACCCACCGACTCGGGATCGACGTGTTCGTACGCATCCTTCGCCCGAACGATCGCCGACACGTGCAAGCCAGCCTTGTGTGCGAATGCTGACGACCCGACGAAGGGAGCCTGCGGATCCACCGCGCGGTTGAGTGTTTCGGCGACGTGGTGGCTGACCGAGGTCAGCCGCTGGATACGGCCAGCGGGGAGACACTCGTAGTCCATCTTCAGCTGCAGGTTCGGGATCACGGTCGAGAGGTTCGTGTTGCCGGTGCGCTCGCCCAGGCCGTTCAGCGTTCCCTGGACGTGACCTGCCCCGGCCTGCACCGCAGCGATCGAGTTGGCGACGGCACAACCCGTGTCGTCGTGGCAGTGGATGCCGATCACGGCGTCATCGCCGACGTGTGACTTGACGTCGGCCACGATGCGGCCGACCTCGTGCGGCAAGGTGCCTCCGTTGGTGTCACAGAGCACGAGATGCGTCGCTCCGTTGACGACGGCCGCCTCGATCGCACGCAACGAGAACTCGGGGTTCGCCCGGTATCCGTCGAAGAAGTGCTCGAGGTCGACGAGGACTTGACGACCCTCGCCATACAGGAACCTGACAGAGTCGGCGATCATGGCTGCGCCCTCGTCGAGCGTTGTCTTGAGCGCTTCCACGACTTGGTACTCCGAGCTCTTCGCAACGATGCACACCGCCGAGGTCTCCGCCTCGATCAGATTTCTCAGCGTCGCGTCGTCGTCGCTCTTGCCGCGTGGGCGACGGGTCGATCCGAATGCCACGAGCGTGGAGGTCGACAGCGACAACTCGGTGCGGGCTCTCGCGAAGAACTCGATGTCCTTGGGATTTGCACCCGGCCATCCGCCCTCGATGAAGTGCACGCCGAGCAGGTCGAGTTGCTCCGCGATGCGGAGCTTGTCGTCGACGGTTGCGGTCACGCCTTCGACCTGCAGTCCGTCGCGCAGCGTGGTATCGAATACTTCGACCAGTCGTTGTGCCATGCCCGACCCAGTGAAGTCCGTCGAGTTGCCGAATTCAACGCTGAGCCACGCCACCTGGACGCACGCCGATGCGAATCACAAGCGTGCAAGATGTGGACGAGGGTGTGATCAACCGGTGCATTCTTCGCCGTGAACGGTGGACGAACAGTGGATGAACAGCGCGCTCCTGGGCACAACCCAAAAAGTTCTGTGGAGAAGTCTGTGACTTGGAAAGTACCTCTTGACCTGGTGTTTTGCGAGGAGCAAAGTAGTGAGTGTTCCGAAGAGCGCACGCCGGACCGGCAACGGGAAAGCGAAGCGGAGTCGGGACATGGACACAGCACCGCCGGTGCGACGAACAGCCACGGGTGACCGTGAGGACACGTCGAACCGGAGGAGGATCGAAGGAATCGAAGCCACCCCAACTGGCGACGAGGACGACGGCTCTCCGATCGGCACCACGTCGGTGGCACGGGAAACCGGGTCAGCGTGAACGGTGACGACGGTTCCGCTTGTGGGGAGACCCACGGGTGTGATCCGAAAAGCGGCTTCGCCCGCCACGCAGTTCCCTCGGGAACGGCGAGACGGGCGAAGTGAACAGGTCGAGCAGCAGGCTAACGCCCAACGATCGACCGATGGTGGATGTGTCCACCCGAGAGCCCCGGAGGGCGCATCGGCTTCGGCCGAAGCACTCGCCCGGGGCTCTCCTCGTTTTCACCTAACGTGTCGCGATGAGTGAGATGCGGCTCGGTCTGTGTTTTCCCCGCGAACTCCCGGCGTCGTTCGTACGTGAGGTGTCCCAGCGGCTCGAGGTCGACGGACTGGATCAGCTCTGGGTGATCGAAGACTGCTTTTTCACCACCGCACCGTCACTCGCCGCCACGGCGCTCGCTCACACCGAGCGACTCCACGTCGGCATCGGCATCCTGCCCGCCGTCGCGCGAAACCCGGCCATCACGGCAATGGAGCTGGGCACACTCGCCCAGCTTGCTCCGGGCCGCCTCCTCGCCGGCATCGGCCATGGCGTTCAGGAGTGGATGGAGCAGATCGGTGCGCGACCTTCGTCACCGCTCACCGCGCTCGACGAAGTCGTCACGACCGTCAGGCGTCTGCTGCACGGCGACACGGTCTCGGTCGACGGTCGTTACGTGCAACTCGCCGACGTCACGCTCGACCCTCCGCCCGAGATCGCTCCGCCCATCCTCACGGGTGTCCGAGGACCGAAGTCGCTCGAGTTGACCGGACGCATCGCCGACGGGCTGATCCTCGCCGACTGCGCCGGGCCGACGCACACGCGTTCATCGATCGAGCAGACGGGCCGGGCCGACGACGACACGTTTCGAACCTGTGTGTTCTCGGCGTTGTGCTTGACCGAAGACCGCTCCGACGCTCATCGACTGATGGCGCCGTTCATCGCAGCACAATTGGCGGCTCCGTGGCCAGGAATTGACGACCACCCGCACGCCGCCGAGATCCGAGAGCGCCACGCGCACGGCGGCGTCGACGCCATCGCCACGATGCCGGCGGACTGGTGGCTCGAACTCGGAGCGATCGGAAACCTCGACGACGTGCTGCTACACGCTGCTGCGATGCACGACGCCGGCACGACGGAGTTGGCCTTCTTTCCCGGCCCGACCGTGGAGTTGACCCGCGGTGACCTCGACGCCGTCGCGCAGATTCGCTCCGCGATGAGATGATCTGGTCAGGTCGAGTTCTGGTCGCAACGCTGGCCCTCGCGTGCGCTGCGTGCTCCAGCGCGGACGGCGACGACAGCGACGAACCGAGCAGCTCCACAACCACCGATGCGCCGACGACGACCGATGCGCCGACGACCAGCAGTGAAGAACCGGCTCCACCCGATCCGACCGCCCCGGAGGTCGTCTGCACACCGGCGAGCGAGGTCGAACGACTCGTCGAGGACTGGGCCGACGAACGTCGAGTCGTCGGAGCGATCGCCGGCATCTACGAAGACGGCGAATTCGCCGCACTCTCGAGCACCGGAGTTCGCGACATCGACGACGCCGCCTCGCTCGCCGTCGACTCGCCGATGCGCATCGGCAGCATCACGAAGACCTTCAGCGCGACGCTCGTCCTCGCCATGGCCGAACGCGGTGACCTCCGGCTCTCCGACCAGGTCTCGACGTTTCTCCCTGGAGCGCCCGAGAACGTGACCGTCGAACAGCTCCTCAGCCATGAGAGTCCGTTTCGCGACGGCGATGTCGCCGGTGCCCTGATCCAGGCCGTCACCGATCCGACCTCCGTGACGTTTCCTCCCGACGCCATCGATCAGCTGCTTGCCGACACGGGTTCGGGCACGGCCAACGCACGCCAGGTCTACGCCAGCTCGAACTACGTGGTCCTGGATCAGGTCGTTGCGGCAGCCAGCGACGGAACGTTCGAAGACCTCCTCACGTCCGTCGTCCTCGAACCGAACGGTCTTGAGTCCACCGGTTTCGATGGCGCCACCTTCACCCTGCCGTCGCCTCACGAGCGCATCGACCCGACCCAGCCTGCGATCAGCCTCGCCGAGCTGGATACCGATCGAGCGGTGCGAGCAGCCGGTGCATCGGGCGCGCTCATCTCGACCCCGGCAGACCTCGGCCACTTCTTCGCGGCGCTGTTCGCGAACGAGATCGTCTCGGCCGACTCGTTGCGCATCATGCTGGACACCTCGAGCCCGACACGCTCGGACTACGGCCTCGGGATCGGCCGCTACGCGGTCGGACGAAACAACATCTACGGGCACAACGGACGGACCGTCGGATTCGCCTCCAGCGTGCGCCACGATCCGACCCGCCAGTCAACAGTGATCGTGCTCAGCAACGACGGCGGAGCGCCGACCAGCATCCTCGCGCAGCAGTTGAGTGCGATCGAGGTCTGCTGATCTGGGTCAGGCTGGTGGTCGCCCCGCGGCGGGGTTGCCGTGGCGGACGAGCACTCCCGCCTGGTCGAACGTGCGGCCCAGCTGATCGATGAGTGCGGTGAAGGCCTTGTCGGTCTTCTTCATGCCGATCACGCCGGACATCATTCCGGTCGTGAGCTGATCGAGACGGATCACGCTGACACCGCCGTCGAGTGCCATCACCTTCACACCGATCTCCATGTACGGCGAGAGGGCTCCGAGGAGCGCCGCCTTCACCTTGTTCCCGCGGATCGCTCTGCCCGACCAATCCTCGGCCCACTCGAGGACGAACTCTTGGCTCTCCAGAGCCTGCACCGCAGTCTGCTTCGCGACCGCCGGGTCACCGGTGACGGTGAACTCGTACGCAGACATCAGACAGCGAGCTCACACCACGAGCGGTACTTCTCGACCTCGCCGCGGATCACCTTGTGATACGTCTCGGCGATCGCAGAGGTCTTGGGTCCTGGACAGTCGATCTCACGGTCGTCGACAGAGTTCACGGAGCTGACCTCGGCGGCGGTTCCGCAGACGAACGCTTCCTCGGCGATGTACAGGTCGGTGCGAGCGATGTTGTCGATGACCGCTTCGTAGCCGAGGTCGCGAGCAATGGTCAGCACGGTCGACTGGGTGATTCCTTCGAGCGCACCAGCGGACAGCGGTGGCGTGATCAGCTTGCCGTGGCGGGCGACGAAGATGTTCTCGCCCGAACACTCGGCCACGAGGCCGTTCGGAGCGAGCATCACCGCTTCGTCGTAGCCGGCCCTGATGGCCTCGACCTTCGCCAACGACGAGTTGACGTAGTTGCCCGTGGTCTTGGCCGCAGGCGGCATCGTGTTGTGGTCGTGGCGGGTCCACGAAGAGGTCTTCAGCCGCACCCCTTTCGTCACCGCGTCGTCTCCGAGGTAGGCGCCCCACGGCCAGCACGCAATGGCCACGTCGACCGAACACGGCAGCGTGTTGAGGCCCATCTCGCCGTAGCCGAGGTAGGCCAGCGGGCGGATGTAGCACGAACCCAGACCCGTGGCCGCGACGGTCTCCTTGCAGGCGTCGATGATCTCCTGCACGGTGTACGGGATCGTCATGCCCAGGATCTTCGCCGAGTTGAAGAGGCGCTCGATGTGCTCGGTGAGCCGGAAGATGGCCGGGCCGTCGGCGGTCTCGTAGGCGCGGATTCCTTCGAACACGCCGCTGCCGTAGTGAAGTCCGTGGGTCAGGACGTGGACCTGTGCCTTGTCCCAGTCGACGAGCTCGCCGTTCATCCAGATCTTGTCAGTGGGGGTGATAGGCATGTGCTTATCCTCGCACGCGCTCTGCGATGGTGTCACCGACGTCGGTGGTGCTGCCGGTGACAGGCTCTGCACACGCAGCTCGAATGCGATCGGCTGCGTCACCTTCGCCGAGGAAGTCGAGCATCAACGCTGCGCTCAAGATCGCGGCAGTCGGGTTGGCCTTGTTCTGTCCGGCGATGTCGGGTGCTGAGCCGTGGACCGGCTCGAACATCGAGGGTCCGGTCCGAGCCGGGTTCAGGTTCGCCGACGAGGCGAGGCCGATACCGCCGGACACCGCGCCACCCAGGTCGGTCAGGATGTCTCCGAAGAGGTTGTCGGTGACGATCACGTCGTAGCGGTGTGGATCCTGCACGAAGTAGATGCACGCTGCGTCGACGTGGTTGTAGGCGGTGTCGACCTGCGGGTACTCCGTGGCGACCTCGTTGAACGTGCGCTCCCACAGCGACCCAGCGAAGGCGAGGACGTTGGTCTTGTGCACCAACGTGAGGTGCTTGCGCTCGCGGCTCGCCGCCAGGTCGAACGCATAGCGGATACACCGTTCGACGCCTGTGCGGGTGTTGACCGACCCCTGCGTTGCAACCTCGTGAGGCGTGCCGACGCGCAGCGCACCGCCTTCGCCGACGTACGGGCCCTCGGTGTTCTCTCGGATGACGACGAAGTCGTGCGCAGTCTCCCCACCCGGGGCAGTTCCGACGAACGGACGTTGATTGATGTAGAGATCGAGATCGAACCGCATCTTCAACAACAGCCCCCGCTCGATCACCCCGGGTTGCACATCTGGGTGGCCCACGGCGCCGAGCAGGATGCAGTCGAACGCTCTGAGCTCGTCCAGCGTCTCGTCGGACAGGATCTCGCCGTCGCGAAGGTGACGCTGACCGCCCAGGTCGAACTCGGTGGTCGAGAGGTCCACGCCAGCGGCGCGCACCACCTTGATCGCCTCGGCCGTCACGTCCGGCCCGATTCCGTCCCCACCGATCACTGCAATGTTGTGCGTCATACGGCCGTCGAGCCTACGTACTCGACGAGCAGCATCCGAAACACGCAGCGACGGATCAGCCCGGAGGATCCTCCAGATCAACCTCATCAGCGCTCGTCGGCGGCGTTGACGGCACCTCGCTCGTGGTCGTCGTGGTCGTCGTGGTCGTCGACTCCGGTGGCACGGTCGTGGTGGTCGTCGATGAACTGGTGGTCGTCGTAGGCGGCAACGTCGTCGTGGTCGTCGACGTCGTGGTCGTGGTCGTGGGCGGCAACGTTGTCGTGGTCGTGGTGGTGGTCGTCGACGTGGTGGTGGTCGACGTGGTCGTGGTGGTGGTCGACGTCGTGGTGGTCGTGGTGGTTGGAGGCGGAGGCGTCTGCCAGGGCGACGTGAACACGGTCGGCCGGTAGCGAGCCGGGTTGGGCCACGCATCGCGCAGCATGTCGCGGGCGTTGTTGGACACGGACACGACGAGTTGTCCGTTGGCGTCTCGCCACGGCATCAGGTGCGCGTGGTAGGTGTTCATCTTCGGGTCGGCACCGCGCGGCTCGAGCGGTCTCGATTCGATGGTGGTCCACGGCCCCCACGGGTCGTTCGCCACGTCCAATTCGAACGAGTCGCCCCAGTATCCGTTGACAGCGGTCGCAGCGACCCACTGCCCGTCGATCAGGCGAGGCTGGAACGGGAACTCGGCCCAGTGCCGCTGCAGGATGGGCTCGGCGACCCGGCGGTCCTGGTTCCATCCGCGTGAGGTCCAATACTCCGGCTGCGCGAAGATCTGGCCCCGCGGCACTCGACCCAGCCACATGTTCGTGCCGCTGTGCGGGCCGTTGAACCAGCCACCCTCACGAGTCAGGTTCTGCTCGAACGTGTTTGCGAACAGATAGGTGAATTCCGCGTCGGATTGCACGGCGTAGCCGTAGATCGGCGCGGCGCCGGGTTGTGTGGCCATCCGAAAGTCGAGGCGCGCCATCGTGTCGGGGTCGTAGGTGGCGACAAAGGTCGCATCCGGGTGCCAACCGAGACCGTCCGGAGGTTGTGGGTCGAACGCGTCTTTTCGCATCCGCGCCCAGAACACGTAGAGCTGGCCGTCGATCAGCTCACCGCCCATCGGCCAGAACCACGTCGACAAGGTCTGGGTTCCCGTGCCGAGCTCGAAGGGCTCGGGTTTCGTGACGCTCCCGCGATGCAGCAGCCGGAAGCAGTTGCCCTCCTGGATGAGCGCCGTGTTGTGCGCAAAGCTCGCCTTGTCGAGCGTGGTCGCCGTGTTGGAATGATCGACGAAGGTGTCTTGGAAGAGCCACAGATGTCGGTCGCCGCCGAGCGGATACACGTGCTGGTAGTCCCAGCCGAGCACCGGGCCGATTCGACCAGCGAAGAAGGCATCGAGCCCTGCTGCCGATGTGTCCCAGGCACAACCCACATCGGTCGAGAGGTGATCGCCGGCAGTGGTGAAGACGCTGTCAGCCCACGGGGCGGGAGGCGTCTCGGGCGCAGGGGGCGGCTGCTCGACCGGCGCCGGCCGCGCCACGACACTCGGCTCGTCTTCGAGTTCCGGAGCCGTCACGGGGACGGACAGCGTCGTCGTGGGGGCGGGCAACGATGAGGTCGTGGTCGTCGCGGTGGCGGGCGCTTCGGACGCGGTGGTCCTGACCTCGGCGACGCGGACTGTGGTCTGTGGCGAACCTGGCAGGGTCGCAGAGGCGCCGTCGTCGCCGGTCGGCGCCACCAGCTCGGCGTTGGCCGCAGCGCCGTCAGGACCCGACGAGGCGACGACGATCAGCCCCGTGACTCCGAGCACGGCAACGGCGACGCCTGCGGTGATGATGCGCCAGTCGGCACGGTTCGGGGTCACATCGTTGTTTTCGTCGCGTCTTGCCGGTTTCTTGATGGATTCCGAGGCTACGAGCTGTCACGGCGTCAATGGTTCTCAGCGTGGCATCCACTCTCCGGGTGACCTCGCACTCGGTATCCTTGGACGGATGGCAAATCCGCAGCTCTCCCAAGCCGCATTCGACAAGTTGCAAACCGAGTTCGACGACCTCACCACGCGTGGTCGCATCGAAGTCGCGAACAAGATCGAAGTCGCTCGCGAAGAAGGCGACCTGAAGGAAAACGCCGGCTACCACGCAGCGAAGGACGAACAGGGCCACATGGAAGGCCGCATTCGACAGCTTGAACACCTGCTGGAGAACGCCGAGATCGTCGAAGCGTCCAAGGTCTACACGATCGTCTACGACGGCGACTCCGACGACATGGCCGAGCGGTACCTGATCGGCAACATGGAAGAAGTCGTGGACGACGCCGACGTGATCAGCGCCACGTCCCCGCTCGGCGCAGCGCTTGACGGGGCCGAAGCCGGCGCCAGCATCAGCTACGAGGCCCCGAATGGCCAGCTGACCGTGAAGGTCCTGAAGGTGGAAACGGTCTGAGCGGGACCGACACCGCTGAGGCTGTCGGCCTCGCGGTCTCCGCTGGCGACTCAGATGCCACTGCGGACCTGGACGAGGTCGAGGTCCCTTCGCCGGATCTGCCGCCCGGTCGGTTCGTCGATCTCGGCGACCGCGGCACGATCATCGTTCGCGACTTCGGCCGTCCGGACGCCACGACCACGATCCTGTTGTTGCACGGCTGGACCGCCACCGCAGACCTCAACTGGTTCCGCTGCTACGACGCACTCGGCGAGCACTTCCGCGTCGTGGCGTTCGACCACCGCGGCCACGGATCTGGTCTGCGATCGAAGAAGCGATTCCGACTCGAGGACTGTGCAGACGACGCAGTCGCGATCGCCGATGCGCTGGACATCGACGAATTCGTGCCCGTCGGCTACTCCATGGGCGGTCCGGTCGCTCAACTCATCTGGCGGCGCCACCCCGAGCGGGTGAGCGGACTCGTGCTGTGCGCGACGGCGCCGATCTTCAACGTCGAGCGCGCCGAACGGCTCGGGTTCCTCGGTGGGAGTGCGCTCGCCGCGATCGCCCGGATCACGCCGGAGCAGGCACGTGTGTGGCTCACCGACCAGCTGTACTTGCAGCGCAAGTCACGCGAGTGGGAACCCTGGGCCATCCGAGAAGCATCGAGCCATGACTGGAGAATGCTGCTCGAAGCGGGAGCGGCGCTCGGGACCTTCGATTCCACGACATGGATCGGCGACGTGGACATCCCCGTCTCACTCGTCGTCACGATGGACGACCCGGTGGTCAGCCGACGCCGCCAAACCATGCTGTTCGAACTCATCCCAACCGCCGACGTCCAGCGCGTCCCGGGCGACCACGGAGCAGTGGTCGAAGGAGCCGAACGGTTCGTTCCGTCGCTGCTGCGTGCGCTGTCATCCGTGGAGCGACGTCAACAATGAGCGTGCAACGCCGACGCCGCTGGCCGGCAGCCCTCGCCGCCGTCGCCATCGCAGGTGCCGGGGGCGGCGCGCTGCTGGCGAAACGAGATGCGAACGGCCGGATGGGGCTGTCGTGGGCCGGGCGGAGCGCACGCCTGGCTCGTATGGGCGCCAAGGTCGGCGGCACCTACGCCTCCACGGCGGCACGCAAGACCTTTGCGTCGGCGCAGCGCCGTGACGAACTCGATCGTGAGCGCGAGTTCCGGACCGCAGAACAGGTCGCCGAAGAACTCGGCCAGATGAAGGGCGCGTTGATGAAGCTCGGCCAGATGGCGAGCTACCTCGACGACGGTCTCCCCGAGCCGCTCCGACTCGCGCTGGCTCAACTCCAGTCCGACGCCCCACCGATGTCGACGGAGTTGGCGAGGTCGACCGTCGAGGCCGAGCTCGACGGTTCGATCGAGGAACTCTTCGTCGAGTTCGACGACGAGCCGATCGCAGCGGCCTCGATCGGTCAGGTCCATCGAGCGATCATCCGCGACGCGGACGGCAGCGAGCGGGCCGTCGCTGTCAAAGTCCAGTACCCCGGCGTCGGTGAGGCCATCGCCTCCGACCTGCGCAACGCGGACATGCTCGGGGTACTCCTGAAGCAGAGCTTCGGTGGCCTCGACCCCTCCGAGATGGTCGACGAGATCAAGATCCGCCTCGCCGACGAGGTCGACTACGAACTCGAAGCCAAGAACCAGCAGATGTTCGCCGACTACTTCCGCGATCATCCGTTCGTCCGAATCCCTGAAGTCGTTGCGGACTACTCGACGAAGCGAGTGCTCACGACCGAGCTCGCGGACGGGCATCGATGGGCAGAGATGATGGAGTGGGGCCAAGAGGCACGCGACCGAGTCGGCGAGATCATCTTCCGATTCGTCTTCCGTTCGCTGTATCGCTTCGGGGCCTTCAACGGCGACCCGCACCCCGGCAACTACCTGTTCCATGACGACGGCACCGTGACGTTCCTCGACTTCGGGTTGGTCAAGCACTTCACCAGAGACGAGCTGACGATGTTCGGTTCGATGGTGAAGGCTGCGGTCGTGGACTTCGACTCGGTCGAGTTCCGGCGCATCGTCGAGGAGGCTGGGATGTTGCTGCCCGAAGCTCCCGCCGACACCGAAGCCGTCGGAGAGTACTTCTCACTGTTCTACGACACCGTCCGCGAAGACCGCGAGATGACGTGGACGCGGGAGTACGCCAACTCGGTCGTGCGGCACACGTTCGATCGTTCGAGCCCGATCAGCCAGTACGCAACCGTTCCGCGTGCATTCGTGTTCATCCAGCGCATCAATCTCGGGTTGTACGCACTTCTCGGCGAGCTCGGAGCGACGGGGAACTACCGGCGCATTGCAGCAGAGTTGTGGCCATTCGTGGACGCTACGGCGTCGACGGAACTCGGTCGCGCCGAAGCCGATTGGCTCGAACGAACGACCTGAACACAGCCGGGGCCGAGCCAGCGATAGCTTCGTCGCAATGCGTCGGACACTCGTCATCTCCACATTCATCGCTCTCTCGCTCGCCGCATGCGGCAGCTCGGAGTCATCGACGCCGGTCAGCCTCCCGCCTGCGGAGGGTTCCGAGACCGATTCGACCGAAGCTGCGACGACGACGGTGCCAGAGGATCTGTGCGTTCCCGTCGGCGGAGAGGTTCCCGAGCCTGACTTCGGCGACATCGAACCGCCGGAAACCAGCCCGGACAAGCCCGAGATCGAGATCCCCGCTGAAGCCCCGACGGAGTTGGTGCGTACGGTGCTCGAGGAAGGCACCGGCGAAGCCGCCGAAGCTGGCGACACCGTGATCGTCGACTACGCAGGCGTGCGCTCGAGCGACGGCCTGCCGTTCGACAACAGCTATGACCGGGGCGAGCCGTTCCCCGTGGTGCTGGGTCAGGGCAGCGTCATCCAGGGATGGGATGACGGCCTCATCGGCTCCCAAACCGGCGAGCGGCTCCAACTCGACATCCCGTCCGACCAGGCCTATGGCGAATCCGCTCGGAGCAACATCATCTGTGAGAACGAGAATCTCACGTTCGTGGTCGACGTGCGCGCAGTGATCCCAGCCGGTGATCCTGCCGACGCCCCAACCGAGCCGGGCGTCGAGCTCTCGGAAGCCCCAGGGGTCGACGACACCGTGTTCGAGGACCTGGTCGAAGGAGAAGGCGACATCCTCGAACTCGGCGACACCGCAGTCATTCGCTACGTCAACTTCGTCGGCGACAGCGGCGTGGTCCTCGAGACGAACTGGGGAGCCGACCCGTTGCAGGTCGCGTACGCCGAGAACTTGCTCCCCGGTCTCCTCGAAGGGATGGAAGGGATGGCAGTCGGTGGTCGACGTGCGATCACGATCCCGCCAGAGGACGGATTCGGCGAAGCGGGCAACCCGGACGCCGGCCTACCCGCTGACACCGACATGATCTTCGTCGTCGAACTGGCCGGCAAGTACTGATCTTTACACGATCTCTTGGAGGTCGAGCCCCAGGTCGAGAACGCGCACCGAGTGCGTGAGCTCGCCGACGGCGATCAAGTCCACGCCGGTCTCGCCGACGGAGCGCGCGGTCTCGAGGGTGAGTCCACCGCTCGCTTCGAGCCGAACCGATGAGTTCATTTCGTCGCGGATCGCGACGGCTTCGCGCATCAGGTCGGGAGTGAAGTTGTCGATCAGCACTTCGTCGGCGCCGGCCGTGATCGCTTCGCGCAGTCCGTCGAGGGTGTCGACTTCGATCTCGACCGGGATGGACGCCTCGAGTTCGCGCACCCGGGCGTATGCCTCGGCGACGCCGCCCGCAGCAGCGACGTGGTTGTCTTTCACCAGCGCCATGTCCGAGAGTCCCATGCGGTGGTTCGCTCCGCCACCGCAGCGCACTGCGTACTTCTGAAGCGCCCGCAACCCCGGCATCGTCTTGCGCGTGTCGCGCACCGTGGCGCTGGTGCCGTCGAGCGCATCTGCCCAGCGGCGAGTCAGGCTCGCAATCCCCGACAAGTGGCAGAGCAGGTTCAGCGCCGTCCGCTCCGCGGTGAGGAGCAGCCTCGTCGGTGCCGTCACCTTCGCGACATCGACGCCAGCCGCCACCCGCGACGCGTCAGCGACGAGGTATTCCAGCTCACTTGCCTGTGCTCCGCACACGGTCTCGATCACCGCGGCGACGACCGGGAGACCTGCGACGACGCCGTCCTCGCGTGCACCGAACGTTGCGATGCTGCGCTGGTCGGCGGGGATCGTGGCGGTCGAGGTGACGTCGACGCCACCCATCAGATCCTCTTGGACTGCCAGACGGATCAGCGCGGCGAGCGCATCGGGGTCGAGACCACGTGCGATGAGTTGGTCGCGGGTCGGTGTCGACAGCGGATGAAAAACGAACATGATGAGACCCTAAGTGAGGCGGTCGAGGCCGGTCGGCTCTGCCGCGGCTTCGGGGCGGATGTCGATAGCGCCGACCGCATCGAGCACCACGTCGAGGTGGCGAACCCATGCTTCGTCGGTGTCGGGGTAGTCGCTTCTTCGGTGGCAGCCACGGCTTTCGGTACGAGCGAGCGCTGCGGACACGATCGCCGAAGCGAGCGTCAGCAGGTTCGTCGCCTCCCACGACGCTCGGCTGGCCTCGACATCAGGGGACGCCGAGCGTGCGAGCGACCCGAGCGCACCGAGGGCCATCGCAAGCTGCGACTCGTTGCGCATGACGCCCGCATGGCGCGACATCGCGGCACGTACTTCGCGCAATCGCACGGGGTCGAACAGGTCGTGAGCGAGCGGGTCATCGTGGTCGGCCACGACACGAGCCCGGTCCGGCAGCTCCCACGCGAGATCTCGCCCGACACGGGTCCCCGCGACGATCGACTCGGTCAGGCTGTTCGACGCCAATCGATTGGCCCCGTGCACACCCGTTGACGTGACCTCACCGACCGCGTAGAGGCCCGGCAGGTCCGTGGTCCCGTCGAGCGACGCGGTGATCCCACCGCAGCTGTAGTGCGCAGCGGGAGCGACGGGAATGCGGTCGACGGCGGGGTCCAGTCCGATTTCTTGACATGCCGCGAAGATCGTCGGGAAGCGCTCAGCGAAACGCTCACCCATGTGCGTTGCGTCGAGGTAAACGTGATCGTCGACGCCACCGGGCGCTTCGGCCATCCGCGCGCTGATCGCCGCGGACACGACGTCGCGTGGCGCCAAGTCTTCCTGCGGGTGCACGCCCTCCATGATCCTTTCGCCAGCCGGGTCGAAGAGGACTGCTCCTTCGCCGCGCACCGCTTCGGAGACCAGTGCCTGTTGCCCGCGGGCCTCGGGACCGCGCCACATCACGGTCGGGTGAAACTGCACGAACTCGGCATCGCGAACGGCGAGTCCGGCGCGCAATGCCATGGCGATCCCATCACCGGTGACCGCCGGCGGGTTCGAGGTCGACGCGAACACCTGCCCGTAACCACCGCAGGCGATCACGACCGCTCGCGCCGTGATGGTTCCCACCGAGGTGACGACGCCGTTGGCATCGGTGCGAGCAACACGCACCCCCGCGACCTGTTCGCCGCCGTCGGTGCTCGACCCCATGATGAGATCGAGCGCGAAGGTGTGGTTCATCACGTCCACCCCGGCACCGATCGCCGATTCGTCGAGCGTTCGCTGCACTTCGGCCCCGGATTGGTCACCGCCGGAATGGACGATGCGGTCGTGGCTGTGGCCACCTTCGCGCGTCAGCGCGATGTCGAGGTCGAACCCGGGCCGAGGCTCTGGCAGATGGTCGGGGTCGAAGGCTGCGCCGAGTCGCATCAGATAGCGGATCGACGTGGGCGCCGCTTCGACGAGCTCGCGAACGACCGCTTCGTCGCACAGTCCAGCGCCCGCGGCGAGCGTGTCCTGAACGTGGTTCTCCGTGGAGTCCGCCGGGTCGAGGACTCCGGCGAGGCCGCCCTGCGCCCACTGGGTCGACCCTGCCTCGAGCACGTCCTTGGTCACCACCAGAACGCTGCGGACAGGACGTGCCGCCAGCGCTGCGGACAGTCCGGCTGCACCCGAGCCGAGGACGACGACGTCGACGTCGCGTTCCCAAGTCGGCGCAGGCGCTTTGAGCCGTCGCGCGAGAGCCATCAGTTGGCGGTGGGGGCAGTCGTGCCGATCGAGTTCATTCGTTCGAGCGACTTGCGTGCGGCATCAGCGATCTCTGGCTCGAGCGTGACCTCATCAGTGCCGGTCTTGAGCGACCGCAGCAGCTTCGCGGGGGTGATCATCTTCATGTACTTGCACACCGCAGCGCGATTCACCGGTTGGAAGTCGACGTTGGGCGCGGCCTTCTCCAGCTGGTGGATCATGCCGGTCTCGGTTGCGACGAGCACGGTGGACGCCGTGGTCTCCTTGGCTGCGGTGATCATGCCACCGGTGGAGAGGATCTTGGTTCGTTCCTGGGGCACGACGCCGGCTCCGACGAGGTACAACGCGCTCGTTGCGCAGCCACACTCGGGGTGGACGAAGAGTTCGGCTTCGGGCTTCGACTCGACTTGTTCTTTCAGGTCTGCACCGTTGATGCCGGCGTGGACGTGGCACTCGCCCATCCAGATGTGCATGTTCTCGCGTCCGGTTTCGCGCTGAACGTGAGCGCCGAGGAACTGGTCGGGCCCGAACAGGACGTCGGTGTCTGCGGGAATGGAGTTGACCACGTCAACGGCGTTGGACGAGGTGCAGCAGATGTCGGTCTCGGCCTTGACGGCAGCAGTCGTGTTGACGTAACTGACGACCACGGCACCAGGGTGCTCGGCTTTCCACGCTCGCATCTGGTCGGCGTTGATCGTCTCAGCGAGCGAGCACCCGGCCCGCGCGTCAGGGATGAGGACCGTCTTGTCGAAGCTGAGGATCTTGGCGGACTCGGCCATGAAGTGGACGCCGCAGAAGATGATGGTGGAGGCGTCGACCTCGGCTGCCACTCGCGATAGCCCGAGGGAGTCCCCGGTGTGGTGAGCGATGTCTTGGATCTCGGGCAACTGATAGTTGTGCGCCAGGATCACTGCGTCCTTTTCTTCGGCAAGGGCACGCACCTGCTCGCGCCAGTCCGAAGGGAGGAGTTCGACATCGGTGGTCGTTTCGCTCATGATCCGAGCGTAGGCAAGACTTTCGCTCATGTCTCGATCGATTCCTCCAAGCACTACGGTCGCGAGCGCGTTTTTCACCGGTGCCGGTGTCATGCACTTCCTGCGACCGGACTTCTTCGAGTCGGTCGTTCCGGACTGGTTTCCGGACAAGCGGCTGGCCAACCACGGGAGTGGCGCAGCTGAAGTGGTGCTCGGCCTCGGTCTCCTGGCACGCCCAACTCGGCAACTGTCGGCGTTCGGCCTCGCTGTGCTGACGGTCGTGGTCTTTCCTGCGAACATCGACATGGCGGTCAACGACGTCGAGATCAAGCCCGTCGATGGCCGGATGACACGTTCGGTGGGCACTGCTGCGGGCGCATCGCGCCTGGTCAACTGGGTCAGGCTGCCACTTCAGCTCCCGCTCGTGTACGCGATGTGGCGACTCGCTCGACGGAGCGCTTGACAACGTTTGCGACCCCACGGCGTAGGGTGGTCAACGCTCGACCGGGATCGACCCGGCGGACAGGAAGCAGAAGCACATGGCCAAGAAGAAGGTTGCCGCAACACGCTGGCACGACGGAGTCGGCGAGATCGAGGATCTCTCGGAGACCGAGCAGATCGCTCACACCATCGTCACCGAGCGGGGCGACCTCGAGCCATCGGTGGCTCGGATCATGGATTCCGAGACGCTCGACGATGACCAGCG